>JBLHWG010000055.1:0-19557 GCA_047629055.1 Halioglobus sp. | reverse complement strand
GATTTCCCCTTCACACGACATGCCCTGCGCATGCGCCAATTCAGCAATTGCGGCGGTCTCTTCAATATTCTGGCTAAGCGTTTTTCGGGATCCGTCATACATGACAGATGTAAAACCGCATTCAAGTGCGATTCGACATTCTTCCATGGCGTAACCATGATCCAGGTGGGCAACCACGGGCTCAGACGCATTTTCTGCTAAGTACACCAACATCTTGCCTAGAATAGGCAAGGGTGTATGTTCTCTGCAACCCGGTCCTGCTTGCATAATAAGCGGTACATTTTCAGCTTCCGCCGCTGCAACAAATGCACGCATATCCTCCCAACCCAGCGTCACTAAACCGGCCACCGCATAACCGCTCTTCAGTGCAGGCTGAAGAACGTCAGCCAGCGTGACTAAGGGCATTACTTAAACTTCGCAATCATGTCTTTAATGCCGGGAATGGTTTCAATCTGGTAGGCGTGTGTTGGTTGAAAGTACTGCACCAAAGAGCGCTGAGTCAGACCTGCCAGAATGGTGAAGTAGTACATTTCATAACCTGGCAGTGCCGCACAAGGGTGGTAGCCTTTGTCCAAACAAATGGTCGAGCCATTAACAATGTGGTAGGCATCGCCCGGTTCATTATCAACGCGTTGCAGCATTTGTACACCAGACCCGTGATTGGGTCGAAAACGAAAATTATACGTCTCATCGTGACGCGTCTCGTCTGGTAGGCAGTTAGTATCGTGCTTATGCGATGGAAAACCCGACCATCCACCCTGACCGACTGTAAACAACTCACTAACCAGTAAGCGCCCTACTTTGCCAGCCTGCTTTTGCCCAAGAATATGCTTGATTTTCCGGTGTGTTTTGGTGTCATCAGATCCATATTGCACTAGGTCCAAGCCATTTGCCCGAACATCAAACGGCTCTAACACTTTGTCATATTTGGCCCCAGCTATAAACACTTCTGCATTCTCAGAAACGCATGACATGATTACTTTTGCGCCTACTGGTGCATATACTCCTTCTGGCTCACCATCCCAAACATCAACGCCGCGATTCCCCAGTGCATTGAAGTTAACGCCCTCTATTTCAATGTTGATCGTGCCAGTAGCGGGCACAATGCAGGTTTCGTAGCCAGGCACTTGATATTCAAAAGCCTCACCCTTGGCCAACTTAACGATATTGAAATAATTCAAAGGCACCAGCGAATCGTCTGCATCCACTAGTGGGGCATTTTGATTATCGTACGGCGGAATATGCATCTAAATTGAATCCTGTTATGAAGAAGTAGGACCTGAATGAGTAGCAAGAAACTCAGCCAACTCGGTCTTGGTTGGCATGGCGGGAGCACAGCCGACCCTTGAAACAACGATGGATGCACAGGCAGAGCCACGCAACACCGATTCGCTTAACCCGTAATTAGCGGCTAAAGAGGCAACAAAGCCACCTAGAAAACTGTCACCGGCACCCGTTGGCTTCAACGCTTCCACGGGATAGATTCCCGTTTGAATCTCTTCGTCCGGGGTGATGGTAATGGCACCTTTCTCACCCATCTTATAAACCACGATGCTGGCGGTACTATGCGCAAGTTCGCGAGCCTTTTGTAGACCCTTGTCATAACTGCCTGCCATGAAACCGAACTCCACATCATTGCCTATGATGATGTCGCACAATTCTCCTGCTCGGGAATACACACTCTGTGCTTCTTCAGCGGAGCTCCAGCTGTAAGGTCGGTAGTCAATGTCGAAAATAAGCGCTAACCCTGCTGCTCGAGCCCGATCAAATGCGCCGAAAGCAGCACTACGTGAAGGCTCAGCAGCAAGTACAGTACCTGTAGTAATCAAGGCACCAAACGCCTTGTAGTTGATAGCTGCCACATCCTCGAGGTTCATCTGGAAATCTGCGGCACCATTCCTGTAAATAACCGTTTGATGGTCTTCCACGCGGCTTTCAGATACAGCCAGGGAGTTTCGAAACTCACCGGCTACCGCTCTGACATGCGTAGAGTCGACGCCGTAGTGAGTCAGTTGATTGATGCAGAAACGACCAACGGCGTCATCAGACACACAAGTCACTAACGATGCTTGGCCATCGTGCTTGGCTATTGCAACTGCAATATTGGCAGAGGATCCACCCAGGTGTGAAACAAAATGTGTGGCATCTTCACTTCGTGTTCCAGGAGGGTCAGGATAGAAATCCATACCCGCACGCCCAATGACCACAAAGGCATTGCGGCTTAAACGCTCGGCGATTGTTGTCGTGCTTTTTTGACTAGCACTCATGACAAATTCAAACCCCGGAACGTTGCTTGGATCGACTTGATTCCCACTCTTCGTGAGCAAGCCGGATCTTTTCATTATCAGACACATGTGGTGTACCTACTTCCCACCAGGTATGTCCTTCTGTGGTCCATCCTTCATACGGATCAACCTTCATGACAATGACTGACGTTTTATTCGCAGCTTTTGCCCGCTTAAACGCCAGTTCCAACTCAGAAGGATTGGCAACCGTTTCAGCATTTGCGCCCATGGATCTGGCATGCGCTTCGAAGTCCACGCTAAAGGGTTCTTCAACCGTTGGGCTATCGCTAATCAGGTTGTTGAAGCTTTCGTTACCTGTGTTGTTTTGCAACTTGTTGATAACCGCAAAACCGCCGTTATCGAGCACCAGCACAATCAATTTTTTTCGCGTCAGAACACTCGAATAAATATCTGAATTAAGCATCAAGTAAGACCCATCACCTGTGAACACAATAGTGTCCTGAGTCTCTTCCGTTTCTGATTGGGCAATACGTGCACCCCAACCACCGGCTATTTCATAACCCATGCAGGAGTAACCAAACTCAACATCAACGGTGCCGGCTTTCAAAGTTCTCCAGTTGGCGGTTACCTCAGCAGGCAGGCCTCCAGCCGCGGCAACAACCCGATCAGATGGATCACACAAAGCGTTAACCACACCAATGGCTTGTGCGTAAGAATTGGGCCGATTCCCGTAGGACACATTCACTGCGACATAGGTATCCCATTTTTTCCGTTCATCCTTAGCAAACGAAACCCAGTCTGCCGGGGACTGATAATCGTTTAATTGACCGGACAAGAGAGGTAAGGACAACTTCGCGTCTCCAACCACCGTTAATGATCGATGTTTACCAGCGTCATGGCGACCTGCATTGATTGACACAAACTGAGCATCTTTAGAAAACGCGGTCCATGAGCCGGTTGTGAAATCCTGAAGCCTGGTGCCCACGGCAAGAATCACATCTGCCTGCTCCGCAATGGCATTGGCGGAATTTGAACCTGTTACACCGACAGGGCCAATGTTAAGAGCATGCGTTGATTTCAGATTTGCACGCCCAGCGATTGTTTCTACAACAGGAATTTGATGCGTTTGTGCAAAGGCGATTAATTCAGCCACCGCTTTGGAATATTGAACGCCACCACCGGCAATAATCATAGGCCGAGCTGCTGTTTTGAGCATTGCAGCCGCGTCTTCAATTTCAAGCGCATCAGGCGTGCTACGCCGAACACGATGCAGCTTCTTGTCAAAGAACACAGTGGGGTAATCGTAGGTCCAACCTTGGACATCCTGCGGTAGGCCAAGAAAAGCAGGCCCGCTATCTGCGGGGTCTAACATGGTTGCAATGGCATTGGGCAGCGACTGAATGATTTGCGCTGGATGCGTTATGCGATCCCAATACCGAGTAACCGCCTTAAAGGCATCGTTTACGCCCAAGGTAGGATCTTGAAAATGTTCCATCTGTTGCAAAACCGGGTCGGGAAGCCTGGTTTGATATGCATCTCCACACAGCAAGAGCATAGGTAGGCGATTGGCATGAGCCAAAGCACTGGATGTCAACAGATTGGACGTACCTGGCCCAGCAGAGGCTGTACAGAACATAATGCGCTGTCGCAGGTGATATTTCGTATAGGCTGCCGCAGCAAAACCCATGCTCTGCTCATTCTGGCCTCTATAAAGAGGCAAGTCCTGCCGATAGTCGTACAACGCCTCGCCCAGACACGTTACATTGCCATGACCAAAAATGCCGAAGCCACCGCCAAACAGACGCTGCTCATCGCCGTCTATCAAAATGTACTGATTGGCCATCCAACGAACAATGGCCTGTGCAAGCGTGAGAGTAATAGTTTCCTGGGTCATACGCATCTGGCCTCTTCCCAGTAATCGATAGTTGACGGTTTAATAAGTCAAAGAATACAATAAATGCAACCGGTTGCAAACGACTTTCCGCACTCGTCGAATACGACAAACGTAGATAAGCGTGTGACCTACCCTTAGTAAGGCCATCAGGGTGCAACCGCACCAGGATTACCCGCTAGCATTAGGCGATAAAGAATGAGTATTAGAATTGGTAATGCACCCTGCTCCTGGGGTGTTGAATTTGCAAAAGACGACAGAAATCCAACTTGGCAAGCCGTATTGCAGCAGTGCAGCGATGCCGGATATACTGGCATCGAGTTAGGCCCAGTCGGATTTATGCCCGAAGATCCGGCAGAACTCGGTGACGCACTGGCCGCCCACAAACTCGAACTCATCGGCGGTGTTGTTTTCCGAGCTTTTCATGATCCAGACCAGTGGGACGATGTCATGGATGGTGCCGTACGCACATGCAAAGCACTCAAAGCTCATGGTGCCGAACATTTCGTACTTATTGACTCAATCTCGCCGCGTCGTGCGCCCACTGCTGGCCGTGCTTCAGAGGCTGAGCAAATGGACACGGCCGAATGGATTGCGTATCGAGATCGCATCGCAACTGTGGCCAAAATGGGTTGGGAAGAATACGGCCTGATTCCTGAGATTCATCCGCATGCCGGTGGCTTTATGGACTTTGAGCCGGAAGTGGAGCGATTACTGACAGAAGTTGATCCATCAATATTAAAAATATGTATTGATACAGGCCATTGCACCTACGCAGGCTTCGACCCGGTGGCATTTATGCAACGGCATATGGAACGCATTACCTATGTGCATTTTAAAAACACCGATGCTGCAATCAAAGCTAAGGCCATCGAAAACCGAACAGGATTTTACGACGCTTGTGGCCAAGGAATCTTTTGTAATCTATCGGCAGGCGAAGTTGATTTCCCGGCAGTCAGGCAGCTACTTCTGGACGCAAACTACGAAGGCTGGTGCACCATCGAGCAAGATTGTGACCCTACTCTGGCACCTGATACTGAGAGAGATGCGCGCGTGAATCGCGAGTATCTGCAATCCATCGGATTTGTCTAAGCATCGATTTGAAAACTAACAACAATTACAGATTTAAGGACCGCATATAATGAGCAAACTGAATTGGGGCATGATCGGAGGCGGCGAAGGTAGCCAGATCGGGCCTGCCCATCGTCTGGGTGCCGGGCTAGACGACTTGTTCAGCTTTACCGCTGGCGCTCTGGATCATCGTCCGGATGAAGGTCGCAACTATGCCCAACGTCTTGGCCTGGCTGCTGATCGATCCTACGGCGATTGGCGCGAAATGCTGGCGTCCGAAAAATCCAGAGATGATCGCATCGATTTAGTCACTGTTGCCACACCCAACTCAACGCACTTTGAAATAACCAAAGCCTTCCTAGAATCTGGCTTTCATGTGCTGTGTGAAAAACCTATGACTATGTCTGTTGAAGAAGGCGAAGAAATTGTAAAAGTCGCCCAGGCTTCAGGCAAAATCTGTGCGGTGAATTATGGCTATACCGGTTACTCACTAGTACGGCATATGAAAGCGATGGTGGCTAGGGGTGACTTAGGCAAAATTCGTTTGGTTAAAGCTGAATTTTCACACGGCCATCACGCCGATGCTGCCGATGCTGACAACCCTCGGGTTCGCTGGCGCTACGACCCGGCACAGGCAGGTGTTTCCGCACAATTTGCCGACTGTGGCATTCACGCTATGCACATGGCAAGCTTCGTTACCGGACAGGAAGTCACATCCCTGTCGGCCGATATCGTGTCTTGTATAGCATCTCGCGAGCTCGAAGACGATGCGATGGTTAATTTTCGTATGGACGGTGGCACCGTTGGGCGACTTTGGACCTCATCGATTGCCATAGGTCGTCAACACGGACTCACCCTTCAGGTGTTTGGCGAAACTGGCGGGCTACGTTGGTCACAAGAACAACCCAACCAGCTCTTCTGGATGCCGCTTAATGAAAGGCTTCAAATCATTGAACGCGGTGAAGACAATCTGTCTCCAGAGGCTGATCGCACATCACGAGTTACAGTTGGACATGCTGAAGGTATGCCGTTAGCTTTTGCCAATATCTACAAAGACTTGGCTGAAGCCATAACCGCTGCGAAAGAAAATCGGGAAATTGACCCTGCTGCTGATCTGTACCCTCGTGCAAACGATGGTTTGCGATCTATGGCAGCAGTTGCCGCTGTTGCTGAATCTGGTAAGAATGACGGCGCCTGGCAGGATGCCCGCCCGCCAATGTTCAGGTAATTAATACAGCAGTTACGCGGGACTGTGAAGCCAGTGAATATCACTGGCTGACCAAGCGAGGATATAAATCAGGAATCGCTTAACGGCCGTAGCGTGCCTCTTTCCACCACCGTGCTAGGAAATAATCTAGCTTCTGGGTAGCGATCAGGCTCTTCGAGCATTGCAACAATCAATTCAATCGAGGAGCTAATAATTTGTTGCACCGGCTGGCGAATGGTTGTGAGTGAAATATTTTCCCAGCCAGCCATCTCCATGTCATTCAAACCGATCAGCCCGATGTCCCCAGGCACCGAAAGCCCTGCACTCTGGACAGCACTCAGTGCACCGATAGAGAGAACATCATCACCACAAAAATACGCGTCAGCTGGAGCGATCTGTAGCAATCGAAGCATTTCTTTTCTGCCAGCTTCAAACGAATAAGCATCAGCAAACGAATGACTGACGGTAATGTGGGGGTGTAAGGACATTTCTGATAAAAAACCTTCACAACGATCTTGTGTAGATGTCGCTAGCTCTGGTCCGCCCATGAATGCAACAGACTCATAGTGGCGACGGATAAGCTCCCGTGCTGCAATTCGCCCACACTCAACATTATCAATTCCCACGACATGGACTTGAGTTGTACTTGAATGGCGCCCGAAGGAATGAACGACAGGCATGTTGGCATTACGAAAAGCCTCAGCAAATTCTGGTGGCAGTGTTGAGGACGCCACGACAACCCCATCGACCGAATACTGTCTCAGCATACGCAGCGTATTGGCGGGATCTGTTTCATCCGACAAGTTGACTAACAAGGGTCGTAGGCCTCGCTCCTGAAGCCCGCGAGTGAACAGATCGAACACTTCCAGAAAAATCGGATTGTGAAAATTGTTGGACACCAAACCAATCAAACGTGTTCTGCCTGTAGTGAGGCTGGACGCCAATGCATTAGGTGTGTAGCCCAATTCAGACGCAGCCTTTTCTACCTTACGACGCATGCCCTCCGACACCGACGCTCCGTCAGTGAAGGCTCTGGATACCGCTGAGCGTGACACCCCTGCCTTTATCGCCACATCCTTGAGCGTCACACTCACGCGAGTTAGTCCGCCTCTTTCGAAGGCGGATTCAAAATATTATCCGTGGCGGGCCAACCGCTAAGAAAAAACTGCCAGATAGCATAAACGCTCAAGCTAGAAAAGATGATTCCCCAAAACGGTGCACCGGTTCCAAATTCGACCATGGCCCAAATGACACAGACCCAAACCACAGCCAAACGCCGCCAGAGAGGTACAAAAAAATCTATTTGTAGTTCGAAAAATTTCACGTTAACAACACCGAATCAAGCCGCCCCTTCAAATTCTGCACCGGTCTTTGCACCGGTGATGTAAGCCACAACATCCTGACCGTCGGTCTCACCAACATTAAGATTGGCCACGATACGGCCACGTCGAAAAACTATAATTCTATCGACTAGATCGAACACCTGGCGCATGTTATGACTCACCAGAATCAATGGTTCACCATTATCTTTAAGTGTGCGAATGATGTTTTCAACCTGTTCGGTTTCCTGAACACCCAGTGCCGCCGTAGGCTCATCCATGATGGTCAATTTAGAATGAAACGTCGCTGTTCTGGCAATTGCCACGCACTGTCGCTGGCCACCCGACATATTGCGTATTGGGTTATTGATATTGGGAATTTTGACGGCCGTTCTCTTTAGACCCTCTTCGGTGGCCTTACGCATTCCTTTGGTGTCCAGAATCGAAAACGGCCCTAGATTTAACAGTATCTTTTCTCGTCCAAGAAACAGATTGGAAGGCACATCAAGATCATCTGCCAGAGCCAGGTTCTGAAACACGGTTTCAATACCTGCTTCACGCGCATCTAGCGGGCCAGCGAAGTTCACCTCATCTCCCAAGAACTTTATGGAACCGCGAGTACGCTGTTCCACCCCGGTTATTTGCCGAACAAACGTGGATTTACCCGCACCGTTGTCGCCCATGATGGCAACGTGCTCTCCGGGACGAAGCTCAAAGTTAGCCCCCACAAGAGCATGAACGCCACCGTAGAACTTGGTGAGATTTTCAGTTTTCAGAATATAGTCACTCATGCCCCTATACCTCCGCTGCTGCTGCACGTCGTTTCTGACGATATACGTCAGCTACAACGGCGCCTACGATAATCGCACCCTTGATCATCTCCTGATAGAACGCATCTAGGCGAATAAAGGTGAACCCAGAAATGATGACACCAAAGATGACCATGCCAATGGCGGTGCCCACAATAGACCCTCGGCCACCCGCAAGAGATACACCACCGATAACGCTCATGGCAATAGCATCCAACTCGTACATGATGCCCATACCCGACTGCGCTGTCAGTCCGCGTGCGGACAGTATCATAGCGGCTAAACCCGCCAGCAATCCAGCGATGGAATAAACAAGGACAAGGTGGCGTTCTACATTAATGCCGGACATACGGGCGGCATCTACATTTGAGCCAATGGCATACGTGTGCTTACCATAGACCGTATATTTAAGAATAAGAACAAACAGAATGGCGACGCAGATAAATATCACTACTGGCATCATGCCTTCGCCAATCGCTGCAAAACTATCAGTAGGAAAAGAAACTGGTTTTCCTTCAGTCCACCATTTTGCAACACCGCGAGCAGACACCATCATGCCAAGTGTTGCAATAAAGGGAGGTATTTTGGTATAGGCGATTAGCACACCGTTTATAAACCCTGCAAATAAACCGCAGGTAAGACCTATTATTATCGGAATGTAAACCGGAAGATCAACCCAACCTTGTTCAAGAAACACAGCTTTGGGGTAAGTACCTACCTGCGCAAAGCTCATGGCTATCATGGCGGTGGCACCAACAATTGAGCCAGAGGACAAGTCGATACCGCCTGTAATTATCACCTGGGTAACACCGACAGCAATAATACCAATAATGGAGACTTGAAGAATCATGATCTTCAAGCGGGTGACATTACCAAAGAAACTCTGGTCTCGAACTAACCAACCCAGTATTTCAAAAATTATGGCAATGCCGATTAACCCAATTAGCGCATTAAATTCCGGCGGCCAATTACGTTTTTTGCTGGCAGTCTTCGTCACCATTATTACCTCGATTTGTCAGTCATTGCACTTATAAAAGAATTAGGGCAGCGCCTTGGCTCGCCGCCCCAATTACACTTACTTAACTACTTTGAGTTCTTCTGAACTTAACAACGACTTAGTTAGTAGCGAAATCATCGATGTTGGCAGGAGTCACCAATACGAAAGGAATGAAAACGCTTTGATCGACTTCTTCACCAGCGATCAGTGCCATTGCCGTGTTCACAGAACCAGAGCCTTGACCGGCAGCATCTTGGAATACAGTAACATCCAAGTCGCCAGCTCTCATAGCAGCCAGTGCATCTGATGTCGCATCAACACCACCAACAACGATGTCAGCCATGTCCATTCCAGCAGCCTTCATAGCCTGGATTGCACCAATAGCCATTTCGTCATTGTTAGCCAGTACTGCATCAAACTCAACGCCAGCTGACATCCAGTTAGTCATGAGATCTTGTGCTTCAACACGGCTCCAATTAGCTGTTTGCTTTTCAACGATGGTCATGAAGTTACACATATCCATACCGACAACATCTTCAACATCTTTGGTTCTCTGGACAGCAGCCTGGTTGCTTAGCTGCCCCATCAAGACAACAACATTAGCTCCACCGGCTTTACCAGCAGCTCGCAGCTCTTTACACACTTCAAACGCTGACAAAGTGCCTGACTCGATTTCGTTGGATGCAACAAACGCTTGGTTATCTGGTAATTCGTTAAGGTTTACTGGTTGACGGTTGACATAAACTAAAGGAATTCCAGCGGCCTCAGCAGCTTTACTCATAGCAACCGTTGCATCAGTATCCACAGGATTAACGATGATTGCATCAACACCAGAAGCGATGAAGTTCTGAATTTGGTTCAACTGCTTACCAACATCATCAGTGGCATCTTCAACTTGAATCTCTACACCGTCTAAAGACTCAGCATGATCAACTATTGCCATACGCATGACTGTTAGCCAGTTGTCATCAAAACGAGCGATAGTTGCACCGATAGTTTCTGCCATGGCAGAACCTGACAGCATGGTGGCGATTCCAGCTACGATTAACGTTTTTTTCATTTTAACTCTCCAAATGGTTGTGTCCGGCGCACAGTATAGGTAACCGGAAAGGTCCCAAAACAGGGACTGTTAAGACAACGGATTAGAACTTTATGCAGCATTAACAACCAATCCGGACTCAATGAAATTAATCGACCCACGAAGTGCATCTTCAGGGTCGGGCAATGTATGAATGTCTGGCGAAAAAGCTTCAAACGATATCGGCCCCACGTAACCTGACGCAGACAGTTCTCGAAGCTGAGGTATATTTTCCAGCAGATCTGATTGATCGACTAGTACGCGGTGTTCGTCGAGCATCTGTCCAACCAAAAGCGTCTGATCTACAACGCCTGAGACGTGAACCATACCCGTGTGTTCGGCGAACAATGGACCACCACCTGCCAAGTGATGATGAAAGGTATCGTGAACTAACTTGAAACAATGAGTGGCCTGCAAGTCCTCAATAATGCATACCGCATCGCTTTTAAAGCGTAACGAACAGGACTCAAATCCCAGGGGTTCGACTAAGCCAATCAGACCGTGTTCTTCGAGCAATGGTTGATACCGGGCAAGCGATTGACGAATAGTATCCAGACGCTCTTGCGCTGAACCACCCTGGCCGTCGTTTCTGGGAATAAAGCTAATAGCCTCCGCTCCGCTGGCCACAGCTGTAGCCATCAACGACTGAGCAACAGCCAATTTATGCTCGGAGAAATCATCGAATGCACACACTTCCGCTAGCGCAAGAATTCGCAAGCCTTGCTCTCTAGCAAGAATGCCAGCCTGCCTTGCAACCAGCCCGTCAAACAACATGGCCGACAGATCGTTACGAACTTCCACGCCCACACACCCTAGCTGTGACGCACATGTAAGCAATGATTTGAATGATGCGTTTGCTAACGACATGTGATTGACAGAAAAATCTGGCAACGTACCTCCGGCGGCGCACCTGTTTAGAGCAGATTCACCTAGTTCCTCATAAGTGTTGTGATTATGCGAGCCGTAACTACCGGTTGCAAGCTTTTTTTGCAACCGGTTGCAGATCGCTTGTTAGCGAGCATTCCATAGCTCAATAACGGCCGTGTAGTTGTTGCTTACCTCGGCAATAAGTTGCTCATCAGAGAGCGCACCGGCGAACCACTTTTGTGACGGCTGTCCAAATATGGATCTGCCCACAGCAAATCCTTTCACCCTGTCAACACCTCTGAAGGCTTTGAATCCTTCACCAAGCACGTCAAGCGGCGCATCGAGGCCCAGGACCACAATGCCACGACAATGCGGAGCGTTTTTGTCGATCAGGGACGACATCTGCTCCACTGACGTTCGATCCATACAGGGAACTTTCCACCAGTCGGGACGAATGCCCAATTCATAAACTCGCTCAACACTGCGGCAAACAGACTCACCCACCGATAGCGGATCACCCGGTGGTGGAATGATTTCCAATAATAATTCATGACCGGACTGACAACAGGCGTGATAGAGCTCATGCATGCGTTGCTCCTGTTGCAGACGAATATCATCAGCATCATCAACCGCATAAAAAAACAAGCACTTGATGACATGTTCACGAGGCCAAGTATGAATCAGCGTTCCAATACTAGCCCCGTGCTCAAACAGTAACGGCCGTGTTTTTGGCATTTCTACCGGACGTGCTATCCAGGTTCCCGTGCCAGTAGCTGCATTCAAAACACGTTGACCATAAATCCCGTCGCACAGAAAGCCGGCCTGTCCGTGTATTTGTTTGGCTTCTACTACCTGTTGAGTGGCTCTAAGTAGCAAATCTTTCAATTCACAAATGCGTTCTCTGGACACACCAGCCTCATCGGCCATCACTTCCAACTGCTGACGGTGATCGAATGCGTGAATTAATAGTGAATCCCATGTTGACGATCGTGTCGTGACCCGGTGTAGATAATTTAACTGTGTGTCCACATCGGGGCGAGGAATACTCTCTGCGTTATCCAGGAAATAATCCAGCTCTTCGCGAGTTGGCATAGCCGGCGTGCATCCATGCCGGGAAACCACTAGAGCGCCACAAGCGTTTGCATAACGTAGAGCCTGCTCATAGCCTTCATCGTTCAACCAACCACGAAGAAAACCAGACACAAAGGCATCTCCGGCACCCAACACATTCAGAACCTCGACCTGGACACCCTTGACGGTTATCCCATCGTCGATGTGTTCGGGAATGGCACCGTCGAAAACCGTCGCACCAAAAGGGCCTCGTTTAAGTACTATCGCGCCGTTACTGATCGATCGAATGGTTCTTAGAGCCGTTAACGTATCGGTTGACCCCCCTGCAATATGAATCTCTTCCTCGGTACCGACAATCAGATCGAACTCGGACAAGATTCCCTGCAAATGCTTACTCACTTCATCGTTGGCGATAAAACGCGTTTCACCGTCACCTTTCGATGTCAGGCCCCAGAGAACCGGCCTGTAGTCGATATCAATAGCTGTTTTAACACCGGCACTACGCGCCATGGCAAGCGCAGCTTTGGAGGTCTCATAGATTGATGATGTTGAGAAATGCGTTCCGGTGATAAGCAAGGCTTTGGCATTTGTTATCAAATCCTCATCTAGATCATCAATGCTAATCGCCATATCAGCACAATTTTCCCGGTAGAAAATCAACGGGAAAGTGTCTTGATCCTTAATGCCGAGAACCACAATCGCAGTCAGTCGATCCGGATCAGTCACCACATTTCTGGTATCAACGCCCTCACGTTGCAACTGCTCCCGAATAAACTGCCCCATGTGCTCGTTCCCCACTCGAGTGATCAGTGCAGTAGACAGACCCATTCGCGAGGAGCAACAGGCAATATTGGTGGAAGAGCCGCCGATGTACTTCGAAAAACTGCCGACATCCTCTAGCCGATCGCCAATTTGATCAGCGTAAAAGTCTACTCCGGCCCTTCCAAGACAGACCAGATCGATGCTATGAATAGATGAAGACATACTTTCTAGACCAGTTTCAATTTACAGGAGAGACGCAGACTAGGGCATATCATAGAAGGTATTCAACGTTTATTGCTCAGAACCACTTGTACACCGTATTGCAGACACTTAAACTAAGCGCCGGCATCACCCAGTTACCTCTTGTGGCCCGTGAAACAAAATGATTGATGAAGAGCTCTACCAGCAAGCAGCCGACGAGCTTAACTCTGATCGCCGGCGCGCACATATTTGGGCCCGCGCCTGCGCACTGTCCAAAGATGACCATGATGAGGCTCGGTATCTGTACACGAACCTGCGTGTTGAAGAGTTAATTGCCGAGCGAGATTCAGGCTTGGGCGGAACCGACAATGCACCTAGCATAGATCAAAATGCCACCGTAGCAATGGACTCAACCCCAAGCAAGTCTTCCACAAGAGTCCTGCCCTTGGACGACACTCTGGACTTCGACGTTGAATCGTCTCCAGGTTTTGACGAGGAGTCTTCACTAACAGCCGATTCAATCCTGCAGTTCGATCATGACCCCCTATTTCACGATGTTACGAGTAACGCCGCACCGCTATCCCCTATGGAGAAAGAATACTACGAAAAACACCCCAAGCAGCTCCAGGAACTAGAAGAGGATGATATCAACGATTTATTACACCAGGGCAACGAAGATCTGGATGTTCTTCTCGAGGAAATCGACAACACTCGATATGCGCAAAACAGTGAGCCTAATGTTTTTGACAATGGTGTTTCAGACGGCATCAGAAACGAAGCGGTCCTAGTTTACGATGAAATGGAATGGATCGAAGACGACGCAGACGAAGATAATGCCCAAACCAACCTCCAGCATTATTCTTCACAAGTAACCGAGCTTGACGATACAGACCGGCTTACTCAAGACTTGCTTCGCCAGGTCGATGACCTTCCGGGACAGCACAGTGACGTAGTTTCAGACGAGCCAAATAATGCGGAGAAATCAACTTGGGAACCCTCTCCAAGAGCAAATGAGGCCGCCGTGGGTACAGCAGCAGCAATTGGCGCCGCCAGATACGGCCGAGTGTCTGAGAAGAACCAACTAAGACGCTCTACAAGTGCTAGCGGGGCTGCAGACTCGTCTCGACTGCCTATTGATTTAACCGATGGTAAATCTGGAACCGAGTACAAGGTTTTTCGACGAAAGCAGAAAATCCAGGCCGTCAAAAAGGGCGTATCTTGGTCTGCTTTGTTTTTCACCGTCCCTTACTTGGTTTACCGACATATGTTCGGAACTGCCATTGTTTACATTATAACGAGCCTGATAGTGGCTGCTGGTCTCATCTTCATGGGGTTGAGCTGGATTGACGCTGGTGATTCAGCGAGCGATTTGATCAAACTGACTACAATGGGTTTTGGCTTGCTAGCTGTGATCGGCATTTTGTATCTTCCCTTCCGCCATGGTAATAGCTGGAGATCTGAAAAACTTGAACAACGTGGGTTTGAGTTAGTCGCTCGTGTAAAAGCTGGAAACCCCGGAAAGGCCGTTGCATTGGCTAGACGTGCGTCAGCTCTCGACTAGTCTGGTTACACACCACATTTTAAAAACCCGAATCGGACGGAATCCGCATTAACCGCGGGTAGACTTACAGCTAAGCGGTTTGAAGTCGTTAATCATTCCAAGTCACCGCACAAGAGTGACGCAACTGTACTTGGGGCGGGCCTTCCGCTCAACGTCAAGACAGTATGCCAAAGAGATACTCCGCGGCATTTGGGGGTAGCCGGGAAAGGGAATTTCCCGGCACCAATTACATTACCCAAGCTTAACTATAATGCTCCCGCAAAACATTCTTCTGAACCTTACCCATTGTATTCCTGGGTAATTCCTTAACGAAGATCACCTTCCGAGGCTGTTTAAACCGAGCCAAATTCTGACTGACTGATTGCTGTAAGCCCTCGATAGTCAAGGATTGGCCCGCTTCAGAACCATCGCGCACCACAACCGCTACGACAGATTCCCCAAAATCGGCATCTGGAATACCGATGACCGCTGACTCTAGTACACCAGGGAGATCATCAACCAGCAATTCAAGCTCTTTGGGGTAGATGTTGTAGCCACCAGAGATAATCAAATCTTTAGAGCGCCCCACAATGGTGATGTACCCATCGGAATCGATAGTGGCCAGATCACCCGTAATAAAAAAACCGTCTGCCAACAGTTCTTCACGAGTTTTCTCGGGCATCTGCCAGTACCCCTTAAACACGTTGGGCCCACGCACCTGCAGCATTCCGACAGCACCAGACTCAACCGCTACCTGTGTATCCGGGTCGAGTAAACGCACCTCCACACCCGGTAATGCCAAACCGACTGTCCCTGCTCGTCGTTCAGCGCTGTAAGGGTTGGATGTGTTCATGTTAGTTTCAGTCATCCCATAACGTTCCAGAATCTTTTGACCCGTACGTTCTTCGAATTCTCGATGTGTTTCTGCCAACAACGGTGCGCTGCCGGAAATAAACAGCCGCATAGGCTGAGCAAGCTTCCGAGTGAACCGACCATCAGCCAAAAGCCGCGTGTAGAAGGTTGGAACACCCATTAATGCCGTCGCCTGGGGCATAGCTTCAAGTAACGTATCCGTTGAAAATCCACTTTGAAAGATCATGCGTCCACCTGACAGCAGCATGATATTGGATGCCACAAACAACCCATGGGTGTGGAAAATTGGCAGTGCATGAAGCAACACATCACTAGCAGTAAACTTCCAATAATCAACAAGTGTCAAGGAATTTGACAGTAGATTCCCATGACTTAGCATGGCGCCTTTGGATCTACCCGTGGTACCGGAGGTGTATAGAATCGCAGCTAAGTCGGTTGCCTGGCGATCAACAGCCCCTTGCATTTCCAGGCACGCGGATGCGGCGAGCATGAGAGAACCACCTCCAGCCCCATCAAGCGTGAATAGCCTTTGTGCCGAAACCAATCGTTCTCCAATCTCATGATTGACGGGATCTATTAGCATGACACGTGGCGTTGCGTCATTAATGAAGTACGCTAGCTCTGATTCAGTGTAGGCGGTGTTAAGTGGTAGGAAAACGGCCCCAATTCGGATGCAGGCAACATAGACCGCCAATGCTTCGATACTCTTGGGTATCTGAACAGCTACTCTATCGCCAGGTTCAACACTGGTATTACGCAAAACCGTTGCGATGCGCGCCGTTAAACTGAAAAACGCCTGGTCATCGACCAGAGATGTGGCTGGTCCGGCAGAATTGGTCTTGAGAAAAAGTTCTCCGTTACCTGCCTGCCTGCCGCGAACTAATGCATCAAACAGGCAATTACTCATCCGGCACGCTTCCGCATCCGTCGACTGGATTCAAGTAATCCAGCAACTTCACTTGAATGAATAACGGTTTGATGGTTCGCATACGCTTCGTGATTATCTTCGACTTTATCTAGATTATATAGATAACTCACCATTGCACTAGCTGATTGTTTGAGGCCTTTTTCACCCACATTCGCGCCTGGGATAACCGCGTCCAGACTGGCACCATTTCCCAAGTGAAAACGAGCGACAGGATCCATCGGTAATTGATCAGCGCGCTGCTCCTTGACTAGATAGTGAGCAACCAGTGAACGTAACTGCTCAAATTCCTCTGCCGTGGCTTCGAGTTTATCCTGCTCACTTAATCGCTTTGCTATACGAAGACCGGCATGTAAACGTGCTGTGTTGGTTGATGAGTCCGCGCCGTTTGACAGATCTGCAGTCTGATTTACCCATCGCATAAAGCCTGGCACCGGTGACAATGTTCTAAACGTTGTCAGATTCGGTAGCTGCCTGGACAATTCCTTAGCCACTTGTTTGATCAGAAAATTGCCAAATGAGACACCTGCCAGACCTTGTTGACAATTGGAGATGGAATAGAAAACTGCCATGGTGGCCTCCTCATCCAAAATGCCCGTACGATCAAGTTCTAGAACTTCTTCGATACTGCCAGGACTCGCCTTTGTTAAAGCAACCGCAACAAAAATAAGTGGCTCGTCGAGCATTGCCGGGTGAAAGAAAGCAAAACAGCGCCGATCGACAGGTTCCAGACGACTGCGTAGTTCGGTCCAATTGCTGATCTCATGCACCGCCTCGTAAGCTATGATTTTCTCAAGGACGTTAGCAGGTGTATGCCAGTCGATTTCGCGAAGCACCAAGAACCCCTGATTGAACCACGCCCTGAAAAGCCGTTGGAAATCAACATCAATAGCCCTGAGTTCAGGGTAGTCTTTAAGCATCGACAGTAGGCTTGCACGCATTTGCACCAGCTCATTTGTTGCACCGGGCACCCTATTTAAGCGTCTGAACAGCTCTTGGCGCTTAGGCTCAACACTGTCCATGAGTATGGTTAGGTTTCCGTCAGATTTAGCCTCTGCATAGCGTTGAGCTGCTCGAACGGCATGTTCGGCGTTTATATCAAAGCGCTCAGCCAGCATCTGGAAAAACTCGAGTTTTTCAGACTCATTGGACTGACCGAAGCGATTTAATAAACCTCGAGCAAGTCTGTTACCTGACATCTCACCACTTTGAGACAAAAGCGCATCGCAGAGCTCGGCAAATGTGCCACGCTCCTCAAACCCTGTTTGTTGCTGGTCTCTTGCAAAGACCGAACTCAACAGTTCCGATAGATAACTAATACGACTCACTGTGATATTTTCCTCGTGTCGCTGGTTGGAGCTACCAGAGTTCGATATTATTTAGCTGAATGATCCAGCTCTTAGATTGCAATTTCAGCGCCTACTAATGGGTCAGTTAGAATGCGCCTCACACGCACCAATGCGATGCAAGCGATCAATGAAAAATCTGACGAAACCGGGTTAGCTGCGGTATAAGAGGACAACCTACTTTGAGTTTACTACATCGTTATGACCCAATTACACACTATAACCGCACGGCGCGGAAAAGCGGTTCCGCTTAAGGCTGGACAGGCCATTAAAATCGTCAACACACATGGCCATCAGGTGGTCGATTTCTGGGCCTTTGTCAGTGGCGCAATGAACGAGTTCAGTGGCATGGAGCAGTGCCGGGCTACTTGGCTCAAGTTGTGCCCAGATGTCGGTGATGCATTAGTCTCCAACCGCCGCCGTCCTATAATGACACTCGAAGAAGACACCTCACCGGGTCGTCACGACTCTCTAATGGCACCATGCGATAACGAACGATATGGGCTACTGGGATGTAACGGTTACCACGATAACTGCAAGGACAATATGCACGCGGCTTTGTTCGAGCTTGGCTACACATTGCCTTTCACACCCGGCTCGCTAAATTTGTTCATGAACATCCCTTGGCAGACAAACGGCGCCATCTCATTCGACCCACCTTTATCCAAAGCTGGCGATCACGTTGTATGGCGAGCAGAGCTAGACTGCATTGCGGTTATGTCTTGCTGCCCTCAGGATATTCTGGATATCAATAATCGCAATACCGTAGAGGCACATTACGAGATTCTTGATTGAACAATATTTACACACTAGTATTTCCCAGAAACTAACGCCTACTTCGAACTACCATCAAAATGGATGGTAGGACCACCAGGCAAAGCATAATCAGGGTGGTTCCCAAAAAAGACCCACTCAGTCCATATTTTTGTACGAGAGGCACGCTCAAAAACGGTGACATGAACTGTCCCAAAAAGATAGACATCGTCAAACCGCCAGACGCGCGACCGCGCATGCTCGCAGGCACTCTGGACATTAACCAGATATTCATATTGGGAAAGTTGAGCCCAAGCCCAATACCAATGAGTGGCATGCAATAAAATATTCCAACTAAGGTGTTTATCTGTGACATCGCATAAAACCCTAGGGACATGCAAACAAAACTGAATAGCAAAATTTGCTCGTTCGTAAAATACGTTTTCAGCCGCTGATAATTCATCGCGGCAATAGCAGCAAATAGCTGATTTACTACAACCGCAAAGCCTGCATATTTAAGGCTCTGCGCACCAAGCTCAATAGCCAGAAATGGGAGTTGTGTAGGAATGAGGTAAAAAAACAGCATGGTGACAAAACCAAC
>JBLHWG010000054.1:0-19700 GCA_047629055.1 Halioglobus sp. | reverse complement strand
GGTTATGCGCGAAGACGACATCATGGGTGTTTTGGACAAATAATAGTGAAATCACTAAACCACTTACTTTAGGAATTCATCAGTATGAGCGTTAAAAACGTACGTTTTTCACAAGATGCCCGCAGTCGTATGCTGGCAGGTGTTGATATTCTGGCTAATGCGGTTAAGGTCACCCTAGGACCAAAGGGACGTAATGTCGTCCTCGATAAAGCCTATGGAGCCCCAACTGTCACCAAGGACGGTGTATCGGTTGCTAAGGAAATAGAACTCAAAGATAAATTTGAGAATATGGGTGCACAGCTGGTTAAGGAAGTGGCCTCACAGACATCTGATCTTGCAGGTGATGGAACCACAACGGCCACTGTGTTAGCACAGATAATTGTTCGTGAAGGAGTGAAGTCTGTCTCTGCAGGTATGAACCCGATGGACCTGAAGCGCGGAATAGACAAGGCCGTTAAGGCTGCAACTCAGGCGTTAGCTGATATGTCCAAGCCATGTAACGACACTAAGGCGATCGCTCAGGTGGGCACCATATCCGCTAACAGTGATGAGTCCATCGGTAAAATTATTGCTGAGGCTATGGAAAAAGTAGGTAAAGAAGGCGTTATTACAGTGGAGGAGGGCAAGTCACTGGACAACGAACTAGAAGTGGTTGAGGGTATGCAGTTTGACCGAGGCTACTTGTCACCTTACTTTATTAATGATCAGGAGAGCATGTCAGCAGAGCTCGAAGAGCCCTATGTTCTGTTGTTTGATAAAAAAATATCCAATATCCGTGATTTGTTACCGATACTGGAAGCTGTTGCAAAATCCGGCAAACCACTGCTAATTGTTGCAGAGGACATTGAAGGCGAGGCATTAGCGACCCTGGTGGTTAACAGTATGCGTGGAATCATAAAAGCCTGTGCAGTCAAAGCTCCTGGTTTTGGCGATCGGCGTAAAGCGATGTTGCAGGATATAGCGATATTGTGTGGTGGGCAGGTTATTTCTGAAGAGG
The DNA here is from genome assembly GCA_047629055.1 of Halioglobus sp. Taxonomy (GTDB): domain Bacteria; phylum Pseudomonadota; class Gammaproteobacteria; order Granulosicoccales; family Granulosicoccaceae; genus Granulosicoccus. The sequence continues at coordinate 18,703 of JBLHWG010000054.1, read as the reverse complement.
TTGGTTTATCGTTAGACAAAGCAACACTTGAAGAGCTAGGCACTGCCAAACGTGTCATCGTGGATAAAGATACAACAACCATAATCGATGGTGCTGGTGGCAAGACCGAGATTACTGCTCGCGTTGATCAAATTCGCATCCAGATTGAAAATACAACATCTGACTACGATAAGGAAAAACTCCAGGAAAGGGCCGCAAAACTTGCAGGTGGTGTTGCTGTGATTAAGGTTGGCGCTGCCACCGAAGTGGAGATGAAGGAGAAGAAAGATCGAGTGGATGATGCGTTACATGCAACGCGTGCCGCGGTGGAAGAGGGTGTTGTACCTGGTGGTGGCGTTGCGCTTGTACGAGCTATAGCGGCAATGGATAAGATCAAAGGCGATAACCATGATCAGAACGTTGGTATCGATATAGCACGCAGGGCAATGGAAGAGCCGTTGCGACAGATCGTGTCAAACGCAGGCGATGAGCCTTCAGTGGTCGTTGCCAAGGTTCGAGACGGTAAAGGTAATTTTGGTTATAACGCAGCAACAGGTGAATACGGCGACATGGTCTCCATGGGTATTTTAGATCCTACAAAAGTGACTCGCTATGCGTTGCAGAATGCCGCCTCAGTTGCCGGCTTGATGATTACCACAGAAGTGATGATTGCCGATAAGCCTAGTTCAGCATCTTCAGGCGGCATGCCTGATATGGGTGGCATGGGCGGAATGGGTGGCATGATGTAAGTAGTTCTGAACGAACTCGTATAGCAGGTTGAAACATGCTCCGTTTCCACGGAGCATGTTTCCAATTGCCATGCCGCTATTGGGAGATTACCGCAGGCTCTGCTTGCTCAGTATCAGAGCTAACTTCTCCGACGTTGTTGGTCTCTTCTATAATCATCGGTGTATCCGATTCGGCAGGTGGCTCGATATAAACGTCATCAGCAGCAGGTTCTCCTGTTGGCAAATTCCCATCTGAATAATCAGATTGTTCTTCTTGCAGCATAATCGTGATTTCGGTGATGACCTCTTCGCCATTGACCTTTTTGGTTGTAATGAGATTGTTCTCAGATAATTTGGCAACCGCTGACTTGAGTGGTTCTTCGAATATACTAATGTTAATTTGTCTGTCGACACCCTCTGTAAAACTCACAGGGATACCGCTTAGCTCAGAGAGTCGGGTTGCAACAGCTATTAGGGAAGCGTCAACTGCCTCAACAGAAACGAGACTGTTTTGAATATCAACGCTTATTGATTCGGCACGAGCGATTGTAAATCCGTTTAAAATTAACAATAAGATGAAGGTGCGCATTGGCGTTGGCTTGTTCAATCGCAGAAGCCATACATTATGTCATCTTGCGGGTCCTGCCAGTCATCACTTTCTGTGGAAATACTATTTCGAAGCTTTTTCGTTGTCTGTTGTGTACCTTTTCCTTTCGATCGTTTAGAGGAAGACCGGACTAGCTGAAATTTGTCTTCTACCGGAGATGAAGGGTCATCTAAATTGTCAAATTCATCCATATCATCGTTAATATCAAGGTCTTGAGGATCTCTAACTGTGCGTCCCATTAAGTTCCTCCCCCTAATGTAAGTTCCAGAGTCGCATCCAGCCTGACGCTGGTGTTTGTAATTGCAATTGTGTACTATTTTATCTCAATGTCAAGATACTTAATATTAATTTATACATGCATAAAAATGAACTTGTTGGCACAATTGCGGAATTCAAAAATGCTTGGACGCAAGAGCGGCCAGATTTGGATCCAACGGCTGTTGCTACCGATCTACGTATGCAATTGGTTGCGCGCCATTTTGCCAACAGCAGCAATAGCGCTTTATCGGATTTTGATCTTGAGTGGTGGGAGTACGATGTTCTGTCAGCACTTCGACGAATAGGCAAACCTTATGTTTGTGCCGCAAATTCGATAAACGACATATTGCCGTTAACATCGGGTGCGTTAACCCATAGACTTAACCGACTAGTTGATCGAAAGCTGGTAACACGCAGAGGCGATGATCATGATCGGCGGCGGGTTTTGGTCAAACTTACAAGCAAGGGTCTTAGCTTAGTCAATAGCGCAGCGAAAGCACGCTTTCAGGCAGCAGAAAACACTGTGCAGGCGCTAAGTAATACTGATCGTGCAAATCTTGATCGGATTCTTGACAAATTATTGCCGGCTGCGCTCTGATCATGCCAAACCGGAGGATGCCTTACTAACCAGTGGCGCTCTGCTAATGACCTTCGGAGTGGGATCCATGATTGGTCCCACAATGGCAGGTGGCCTGATGGGTACCATCGGTGCTAGGGGACTGTTTGGATACCGCTAGCATTACGTCGTAAACTATCGCGTACAGAATAACTACGGACGAATTGCTAGCATGATGAAGGAGTCGATTTCAGTGATTAGTCAGATTTATAAGGGTCTTTATTCCGTTGATGCCAGCAGGCTCGCGTTTCCACCGGCAGCGGTTGTGTCGATACACAAATGACGCTCAATGACATATCGCGATGGGGCGATATCCTGAGTTTCCAGTGGCACGATCGGTCCTTTGCGACTGGCCAAAGCTTGACGCAAGGGCCTTGTCCATTCGGCGCTGCCAGCTGCGGCAACTGATGCGATGCCCTCAAGCGATTTGAGCGCATCCGTGTCGATAATGCCGTCCATAACAGCCAGCGGTAGTCCAGCTTCCTGCAAAGGCTGAGCAAGGGTGCTTACAGCGGGCGCTATGATCACAACAGGGCATCCAGCAGCGAGTGCTTGCACAGCTTGTGCGATGGCAAGTTCAGCAGTAGGGCCGAGGCACAGAACGGTGCCTTTAGGGTGCAGGCTCAAACGGTTACTCTCGCCAGTGGGGCCCGGTAGCGAAAGTGGTGTCGTGTCGAATGCAGCGGTGGCCGAAAGGGCCTTTTTAATGATACCTGTGGCAACACTTTGTAGACACTTGCGCAACACGGCCACTCGATCAGGACGGGCCGCCCAATGGCGAGCGTCAAGCGCAGTGAGTTCTTGTTGAATCCTGTCGGTTGCCACGAATTCGCCCACTGGAGCGCTTAGAGAGCTCAATTTTGTGCAACGACGAAAGCGCGCGACATACTGAGGGCCGCCCGCTTTTGGCCCTGTACCCGACAAACCCTCACCACCAAAGGGTTGGGAGCCTACAATCGCACCAATTTGGTTTCTATTCACATAAGCGTTGCCTACTTCCAGGCGCTCAACAATCTGTTGAACACGATCATCGATGCGGGTATGCAAACCAAACGTTAGGCCATAGCCACGGGCATTGATGTCATCCACAACGCGATCAATATCGCGCGCTTTGAACGTAGCAATATGCAGGATTGGGCCAAAGATTTCACGTTCCATGTCAGCGATGCCGTTCACCTTTACCGCCGCTGGTGATACGTAGGTACCCACACTTGGGGCGGTCATTCGCTTGAGCAGCGTGCCAGCGGTGGCGTGTTGCTCTATATAGGCGGCAATATCGTCACATGCCTCGGTATCGATCACCGGTGAAACATCAGTAGCGGGGTGCCAAGGGTCTCCAATCGTCAATGCATCCATGGCACCAAACAGCATTTCGAGCAGCCGATCATGTGCCTCTTCCTGGACGTACAGTAGGCGCAGTGCTGAACAGCGCTGACCGGCGGACTGAAAGGAGGACATGAGAATATCGCGTACCGCTTGTTCGGGTAACGCCGTGCTATCAACCATCATGGCGTTGAGCCCACCAGTTTCAGCAATCAACACCGTATCCGGACCTGCATTATCGGCAAGCGTTCTGTGGATGATCTGTGCCACCTCAGTAGAGCCGGTGAAACAGACGCCAGCAATACGCGGATCTGCGGTCAAAGGCCCCCCCACAGTCGGACCATCACCAGGCAGCACCTGCAGGGCATCATCGGGGAGACCCGCAGCACGCATTAATTCTACGGCGCGGCAGGCTATCAAGGGTGTCTGCTCAGCAGGTTTAGCCAGAACGACGTTACCGGCAGCTAGGGCTGCAGCAATTTGCCCACTGAAGATGGCTAACGGAAAATTCCAAGGACTGATACAGACCACGATACCAATGGCTGTTCCTGGTTCCTCTTCGTCCAGTCTTTCTGCCTCGTTGGCGTAGTAGCGAAGAAAATCCACGGCCTCACGAACTTCGGCAATACCATCAAGAATTGTCTTCCCTGCCTCACGAGTCGTGATCGATGTCAGTTCAGCAATATGCTCTTCATAGAGATCAGCCGTCTTACGCAAGACATCCGCACGCAGTGTCGCTGATGTGCCAGACCATAATGGGAAGGCAGCTGCAGCCACATCGAGCGCTTTCGCCACTTCGTCAGGTGTGCATTCATGAACCACTCCGACTACACGATCCGTGTCTGCGGGCGATCGAGCTTCACGTGGCGGCCCCTCAGGAGCTGCATTACCAGCGATCATGGGTATGGCTGTCCATAGATGCTCAGACCACTGCTCGCGCGCCTCCAACAAAGGTGTGATCGAGGCCGGTTCGTTAATACGGTAGCCTTTCGAATTGCGCCGGTGGGGTGCAAATAGTTCACCTGGCAAACGAATGGCAGGATTGGCTATTTCGTCAGCCAACGATAGAACTTCCTCGACCGGATCGCGCGTAATTTCAGCTGAGGCTATGCTCTCATCGACGACCTGATTAACAAAGGAGCTGTTGGCACCGTTTTCCAGTAATCGTCGAACCAAGTAAGCGAGCAGGTCTCGATGAGCACCCACAGGTGCATAGACACGACAGCGCGCCTGGTGATTTTTTCGAACAATGCCATGTAGCGACTCGCCCATGCCGTGAAGGCGCTGAAACTCGAAGCTCTCTTTGTCATCGCCAGCAAGTGCCAAAACGGCTGCGCAAGTGTGCGCGTTGTGCGTGGCAAATTGTGGGTAGATGCGATCGCGTCTATCCATGAGACGCTGCGCGCATGCCATGTAACTGGCATCAGTGTTGATCTTTCGGGTAAACACAGGGAATGCATTGACTCCGAGTTCCTGGGCGAGTTTGACTTCGGTATCCCAGTAGGCGCCTTTAACTAGACGTACCATAATCTTTCGATCCAGCCTTACAGCCAATTGATATAAGGTATCTATTACTGGAAGTGCACGCTTGCCATACGCCTGCACGACCACACCAAGACCCTCCCATCCTGCCAGCGCCGGGTCTGCCAACAATGCTTCAATAACGTCAAGTGATAAATCGAGCCGATCTTGTTCTTCGGCATCTATGTTGAACCCGATGTTGGCCTTGGCAGCCCGCTGCGCAAGCTCGAGTGCACGGGGGACCAGCGTCTGCATAACGTCTTCACGGTGCGTGTACTCGTAGCGCGGATGCAGTGCTGAGAGTTTTACCGAAATTCCAGGGCTCGAACGCACATCACCTTTAGCCTGTTTGGCAATGGCGGTAATCGCCTTCGCATAAGCTGCGTGGTAGCGCACAGCATCATTATCAGTTCGTGCCGCTTCTCCCAGCATGTCATAGGAATAAGTGTATCCCTCAGCCTCGAGCTCGCGTGCATTCTTTATCCCTTCTTCGATGGTTTGGCCCAGTACGAACTGCTTGCCCAATAACTTCATCGATTGCCCAACGGCTTTTCGCACTACCGGTTCGCCAACTCGGCGAATTAGCCCACGAAGCGAGGCGGCTGGGCCCGTTTGATCGTCGTCGAGCACTTTACCCGTCAACATCAAGGCCCAAGTGGATGCATTGATTAGTGGCGAAGCTGATTGGCCTAAGTGAGCGCCCCAATCGGAGGGCTCGATCTTGTCATGAATAAGCTCATCGATGGTTTCAGCATCAGGAACTCTTAGCAGAGCCTCGGCGAGGCACATAAGACCGACTCCCTCTGCGGTGGACAGTCCGTACTCAGCCAGGAAGCTTTCCATCATGGACGGTGAAGTGTCACGCCGTACCTGGTCAACGATTCCTGCCCCGACTCTGGCAATTTGCTGACGTGCAGCCTTGTCGAGCGTGATGACAACTAAAAGTTGTCGAACGATAACCGATTCTTCAGCGGCATAATTGGCCCGAACGGCAAGGCGCTCCGGCGACAGGGGTATGCTGACGCTAACAGGGTGATTCATGACAACTCCGCTCGGACGATCATTTTTTGATTGTTTCTAAACTGCTATAAATATGTCAATAGTAAGACTGTAGCCAGCACTCCATACCGATATTTCGGGCTGAGCTTCAGACTCAATAACACTTAGTATCGTTAATGGGAGCAGCACGGGCCTACTCGGCTCTCCTGTTTCCCACTACAGTAGATTGTATATTGTATATTGCTGGCAGCAGGCAAATAGTCTGTATCAGACAGATTTATAGTCGATAGCAATCAGATTTTCGCCCGAAGGAGTATTAAATGTCACGCGGAATCTGGCACTTTAATTCGAATACTGGAGTTCTTGAACTCTAAGAGTGAGTGTGTCCAGCTGGTTCCAGGCCAAAGCATTTGCATACTAAGATTTTGGGGCTTGTAAGCAGCGGTGTACAAGGTACCGAAACCTTCTGCGAAGGCGGTGGAATAGAGCGGGGCACGAAGAAACGCCTCTTTGAATGCTTGTTCTGAATCCACTCGAAGCGTCAACCTTTGCAGTAAGTAGCGTTCTCGTTCTACCGTTGCTGTAAAGCGCGCTTGCTGGTTCCACTGAAAGCCTGTCTGATGATTGGTGGCGACCGCTGCATGGGTAATTACAGAACTTCGATCGGGTCCCATTTGAACAGTACGATAATGTCCCTTGGCGTCCAGCACCGTAATGTTGTAGCTCATGTGAACGGGAATTCGTGACAGTACTTGGCTCGCCTGCTCAGCCGTCTCACACGTCTGCAGCACATAGCGTAAGACCAATGGTACGCCAAAGCCATCTCCAACCACGGGGCGTCCACCGAACGTGAGTGACACACTCAAACCCAGATCGTTGATGCCGTCGAGTAAGCCAATTAAACCATCTGAGGTCCCCAGCACCGTTCGCCCTTGCCAGTGTGTCTTTAGCACCAGTGAGTCAAAGGCGTGCGGGTTGTAGTCGTAATTGCGTACCAACGATGGGCTTTCGCCAGGCCAAATGGCCTGACTACAGGCGCTAATATAGGCTGGTGGGCGATAATGAGATAGGAAACGGGCTTGTAAATCATCACCCCCTACCCATTCACAAACTTCTTTGTAAAACGGCAGAAGCTCCGGCATATATCGCTTGATTGCTGTTAACCCAGCTAAATAGCTGGGTCTGGCGGCCACACCATCCTTGGACCACCACCGACAATAGTCAGGCCAGTACTCAGCAAATAGCGCCGAGAAATCCTCTGAACTAGTTGCATCAACAGCACGGAATTTTAGATACATGAATTATTACAGAAAATATGGCAGCTACAAAATCTTGAACGCAGGTTCGGGTAGCGCAGGCGCTGCACTTAACTGATCTAATGGTTTGGCTTTGAATGCGGATTTAATTCCGTTTATCCATTGCTCAGATCGAGCAGTGAGCGTGAAGTCTTTTGTCATCGACCGTCCGCGCCTTACCAGGATGCCAAGATCAGCTCCCTCATAACGGTAGTCGCCAGGCTTTAATATGCGTAAAAAGAACGCTTCTCCATTGGTTTCCACAGCACGTCGGTGATAGTCAAATCGATCGTAGGTGACGTTACCATCATCGTCCATTCGGTAGATACCCGTCTCTGGAGCATCGGTCAGCACATCAACGCTATCGTCGGTATGTTTGATAACCATTTGCGACCAACTGTCGATCATCGCTGGATCTGCCCAGCGATTGTTCAGTTCTTCAACATCAAGGTCGAATGGTTTTCCAGAGAACTCCAACAGATGGAAAAGGAAAAGAGGCGCGTCTGCATGCGCAAAGGCCGCATGGTTAGTCATTGAGGAGCAACCGGTTATGCGGGGGTTCAGCTCGCCAAGATACAATTTCCCCGTTTTCTCTTCAATGAGAAAATCCAGTTCGAAGTATCCACGGTAGCCTTCTTTTCGCAACTGCTCGCCAAATTGGAAGGTCAGGTCTCTGGCTTTTTTTCTAACCGACGGGGTAAAAGCGGTTGAAAAAATTTCGTTACCACACCAACCTCCACGGTAGGGCGTAAGTTCTTTAAAGCCGACTAGCTCGGTCATCAATGGGCCTACAATCGTGCCTTGTTTTGTCGCACAGGCTTCGATGGCTGAACCGAGACACACGATTCGCTTCATGACCTTGATTTCACCTTGCCCGATGATCTCGTGTTCGTGGCGTTTGAAATCGGCTTCTGAAGCGATAAAGAAAGTAGTGTGGCCTGAATCGCCGTAGGCGGATTGCAACACCAGATCGGTTCCCAACTTAGCTTTAGCCGCTACTTTGCACAGTTCGTCCCAACCTGTGATCTCTGCCAAGGTGTTTGGCACTGAGGGTACGCCGGCTTTGTCTCCAATACGCACAGTTTCAATCTTGTTGTCCATGCGGCTGCGCAGCTTCGCTTTAGGAAACCACACTTCTGCGCCTAACTCTTTTGCAAGCTTCTCTGTTTCTTGGTCGAACATCAGAAACACAAACTTGGGCTTTTTACCTCGATTGGCGACGTGATCCACAACGTCCTTGTGTTGCAGCATGAAATTGTTAATGTCCTCAATGGATTGGAATTCACCGTGATCCTTGTCAGAGGGAACTAGCGTATTGGGGTGTCGTCCATCGTAGCAATCAATATAACTAATGAATTTGAAGTTTTTTACCCACTCATCTAGCCCTAGCAAGTTGAAGTTGGTTGCTGATATAAAATATATTGGTGTTTCGTTGGTATGAAAGTACCGACGAATTTCAGAGATATTTTTAAGTTTCTTGACAGCCATTATTCTCTCCTGTGTGTTGTTTTAAAGAGCTTTGACAGTCTTTGCTGCCTCAACGCGTGTGCTTAACGCTTCTTGGGTGAAAACGCGCAAGCCGAGATCGGGGCGGTAACCGTGAATCTCGCTGACATCAAGTGCTCGCATGAAGGCCAGGATATCTTCTGAGATAACTTGTCCAGGAACCAGGATGGGAAATCCGGGTGGGTAGGGAATAATGAAGGTGGCAGACACCACATCCAAACCACTTTTCATGGCTTCGTGTATTGAGCCGTCTAGTTCAAGGTAATCGCAGTTGTTTTCATCATAAGCCAGAAAAAATGCAGAACGGATATCACCTTCTGGTGTGTCGCCTTGCGGATCCAACCTAAACGCATCGTGAAAACGACTGAAGTCGGGTAACGGTGGATAGCCCTCTACCAGGTTTTTAACACGACGCTCATGGCTTAGCTTTTCCATCTTGGACGCATCATCTAGCAATTCATCCAGATCTTTGGCAATTTCAACCAAGACTTCAATCAAGTAGGCTACAGACGAGCGAGTCGTACCAATGTTCGTCATGAAAAGTACGGTGTTACGGGACGTCTTGTTAATTTGGATGCCAAATTTGTCCATCAGAATCTGATTCTTGAATGTGTCACCATCCCAACCAGTACCGCCAACAGCCAAAGTCACGCGTGTTGCATCAAGGACGAAATCATCTTGAGCGTAGCTCTCCCAGATATCAGCCCAACCTTGTTTGGAATCGTAGTAACTCTCGATACCTGATTGGCGAAATTCTGGGGCAATCATGTCTCCAGCGGTCAATACTTTGAAGTATTTGCCCAGCAAGGGGTGTGTGGCGATGGCGCGTCTCATCGACATAGCAGCTTCAACCTGCTTTTGAACCAATTCGAACCCCTCAAGTTCGACTTGCCGACGACCTACGTCCAGTGAGGCGATTATCTGATAGTTAGGTGATGTGGACGTATGTGTCATATAGGCTTCATGAAACGCAGCTTCTACTTCGCCTTTGAAGTCTTGATCATTGACATGAATCATGGAACCTTGACGTAATGACGTCAGTGTTTTATGTGTCGACTGTGTTGCATACACTCGTACCCGAGCAGTAGGTGGCGGTACGAGTCTCGTGTTTACGAGTGTCTCGATGTCGGCATCTTGTAGCTCACTTTGCTGCAGATCCCAGGCTGTTGCAGTTGCTGGTGTTTTCAGTCTTACACGTAAGGTATTAGCTACATCCATAGCAGTACGTTGTCGGTAGGTGGGTCCGAAGCGAGCAAATGCGAACCACGCTTCATCCCACAAAAATACAAGATTGGGTTTGATCGCAAGGCACTCTTCGACTACTCGTTCAACGTTGTAGACAATGCCATCGAATGTGCAATTGGTCAGCAGTAACATTCTCACTCGGTGCAATTTTCCAGCAGCTCTTAGTTCGAGCAAAGCACGCTTGATTACCTTTAGTGGTACCGCGCCATACATGGAGTATTCGGATAAGGGATACGAATCCAAATACACCACTTGTGCCCCTGCGAGCACTAGGCCGTAATGGTGTGACTTGTGGCAATCACGATCGACTAGCACAATATCATCGGGACGTACCAGAGCTTGAACTACTATCTTATTGCAAGTAGAGGTACCGTTAGTTGCAAAAAACGTTTGTTTGGATCCAAAGGCTCTGGACGCTAATTCCTGTGCTTCCTTAATAGCGCCGTGTGGTTCCAGCAAGCTATCCAGTCCACCGCTGGTGGCTGATGTTTCAGCCAGAAAGATATTAGGACCATAAAAAGCGCCCATGTCTTGTATCCAGTGAGATCGAGTTATTGATTTGCCGCGACTGATCGGTAATGCGTGAAACACGCCTGTTGGCTGACGGGAATACTTTTTCAAGGCATTGAAAAAAGGTGTGTGGTAGCGCGCACCTACACCGCGTAGAACATTCAAATGCAATTCCAGAAAATCTTCCTGATTATAGAAAATGCGTCTACAGCCACCTAGGTCACGACCGGCAATATCTTCTACAGCTTGATCTGTTATCAGATAGGTATCCAACTCTGGACGCATTTTGTGAATCAGGCGACAGAGCTCTGGACCGTAATCTCCCGGTGAGAGCATATCGGTATCTTCTTCAGCACCCAGTTGATTTAAATAGCGACGCAGCAAGGGCATCTGGTTGGCTGATTTCAACGTTAATCCGGGGCGCACGACAACTGCTTGAATATTATGGTTTAGCATTATGCCGATCAATGCATCTTCGACACTGGGTACCATCACTGGCTCATACTGAAATGGATCTTCGAGGCGTCGCACGTGCTTTAAGCTTTCACGCATCCAATGACTTTGATGATCTGTGACCGAATCTATAACCAACACTTCGAAATAGGGCTTGGACAGTGCTCGGGCCTCAACCGATAAACTGGCCGCATCCTCCATATCATCCGCGTCGGCATCCTCCGCTATCAACGGAATATGTCGTCGTCGATAGGCTCCAGTGGTAAGGGCACGCACTACTCGTTTGATAGCCGAAGACAGCTCTTCAAAATTCTTGTGTGCCAGCATGCGCCGAAGTTGCGCAAAGGCCACGGGACCAGGAAAGGCCCAATAGAATTCGATGGGCGCTAAGGCCTCCAGAAGTTCCTCCGCCTTTGCCAATGCCCGTGCACGCTTTTGATCACTTACAGGGGCGTCGCCTGAGGCCGCAATGTCGAGCATTTCGACCGCTTCTCGAAGGGCGCTCCAGCGATCTGCTCGAAGTTGGGTCGCACTGTAGTAATCTGAAATGGAAGTCTTCGACATGCTGTCCTCTTGCCCTGACTTTAAGGCACTGAATTAAAATCTGTACGATTAAGGTTGTAGGCAGAAGAACGCCTCTGATTGAGTTTGATACATGCTTGGTAACATCATTTATGTGTTAAAACAACTCCGGTATTTTCGAGCACCGGCAAACCGCCACCTTGAATGCTAGCAGCGACCGCTGAACCGGCGGCTAGCGGGTTGATAGCAATGTCAGCCGCAGCGGGTACAATCAATTCGCTATCCGCAGGCGACGACACATCAATCCCGACGCGTGAGCCCTGCGTAGGAACTTCCAACACCCCGAGGGTTTTTAAGTAATCGTCGGTTCCACTGTTGCGATCGTATACAGAAAAATCTACAGAACGATCCCGGAATGATTTGAGCACTTGGCCTAAGCCACGCATGCCGTGTTCACGTTGTCGGCGAACCTGATTAAGATCGATCTCGATAGGAAACATGTCATCCTGTCCTGCGGACTGATGCAATATATTAGCTGCAGGATCAATAATGCAAGACTGTCCGCAGCCGCCTGCACCAAGCCCGTTTACGCTAAGGATATAACACTGAAATTGAGCGGCTGTTGCGCGCGTAATGGCCAACTCCGCCTGCCGATCTGTTGTTCCTGTTAGCACTGGATGGAGAAGTACCTCTACACCTTGGCTAGTCAGTTGGCGAGTTGTCTCTGGAAACCAAATGTCGTAACAAATGGACAATCCGAACCGGCCGACATCTGGCACATCAAAAACACAAAATTCTTTCCCGGCTTCCACACCTGCTTCATAAGGGCGAAAAGGAAACAATTTACGATAGCGGCTGACAATCTCTCCGTCCGGATTAATCACCGTTGAAGTGTTATACACACGCGAGTGTTCGTCGAGCTCAAACATAGAACCTGGTATTAGCCAAATGCGATGACGTAGGGCCAGCGCCTGAAATTTGGTCTCAGTATCGTTTGGAAAAGGTTGAGCAAAATCGTGAAGGGGGCCAAAGGGGGCCAACTCAGAAAATAGAACCATCTGAGTCCAGGGGAATCTGGCCATCAAAATGTCGCACCGTTGGATCATTGAGTCGACATTGCTCTCGAGAGCCTCGACCTGCATCTGAATTCCTGCGATTGCGAACGGGGTCATGCATATATCCTATATGGGGGGACATCTGCAACAATGAGTTGCAGCACTTTGTTTATATCCGACTAATTACAGACTACAGCCTTCAAGTGTGGGGGTTCTCTAGTGCAGCCTCCAACATGTTCAGGCCTTCTTCCAGCTGATCATCAGGGATGGTCAGAGGCGCTAGCAAACGAATAGTATTACCCCAATATCCACAAGACAGTAGAACTAACCCCAGCTCAGCTGCCTTGGTTGTTACTGCCTTAACAGCGTCAGGATCAGGGTTGTGAGTGCCACGCTCGGTCACAAGCTCGAATGCAACCATTGCGCCTAATCCACGGATATCGCCTATGGGCCGTGAGGTATTCTTGGACTTGATTCGCTCGATCGTTTCCATCATGTGGGCACCAATCGTTATCGCTCGCTCACACAGTTGTTCTTCTTCAATAACATCGAGCACTGCCAAGGCTGCTGCACAGGCGATGGGGTTACCGCCAAAGGTGCCACCGAGCCCACCGGGCTCAACCGAATCCATGATAGCCGCTTTGCCAATAACACCGGAAATTGGTAAACCTCCTCCAAGCGCTTTTGCAATGGGAATCAAATCTGGCTCGATATCATAGTGCTCAATGGCAAACACTTTCCCGGTCCGCGCAAAACCAGTTTGCACTTCATCGGCAACCAGGCAAATACCGTGCTCATCGCAGATCGATCTTAGCGTTTTCATAAAGGACTTAGGCGTCTGGTAGAAGCCGCCTTCTCCCTGAACCGGTTCGATGACTATGGCAGCAATATCCTCTGGGGCCATGTCAGCTTTGAAGATGTTGTTCAGCGCTTTCAAGCTGTCTTGTTCAGATATACCGTGATGCTCGACTGGGAACGGCACGTGATATATTCCGGGCAAAACAGGCGTGCCTTTTGGCCGGTAGGGCACGGCTTTGCCTGTCATGGACATCGTCAGTAGCGTGCGCCCGTGAAACGCACCTGTGAAGGTGATAACGCCTGTTCTGCCCGTGTGAGCTCGCGCAATTTTTACAGCGTTTTCTGTGGCTTCGGCACCAGTGGTAAAAAATAGAGATTTCGCATGTTCAATGGGTGCAAGTGTATTGAGCCTTTCAGCCAACTCTATATACACGTCGTAGCCGATAACTTGAAACGCTACGTGGGCGAATCGCTCCGATTGCCGGGCTGCAGCCTGCATGACTTTCTCATGCCGGTGTCCGGTGTTGGTTACCGCAATGCCGGAGCCAAAGTCGATATAACGCCGGCCTTCGACATCCCAAATTTCTGCGTTTTCGGCTCTATCGATGAAGGCGGTGGAACCCGTAGCCACACCGCGCGGCACAGCTGCCATTCTGCGAGCGAGCCATTCTTCGTTCGAATTATTTTTTAATTGATTTGCAGAGGCGTTTCCACCCTCGTGCTTGGATTTTTCTACACTGCTCAATGCAAAACGCTCCTGAAAAGCAGGCTTCGCGGCTATGCCACGCAAGCGCTAGATATCTATGAATTAATAGAATATCACTGTTTAATATATTGATCAATAATGTGTTTTATAATTTCCACTGCACAACACTGGGTGTAGACTGTAGTTACAAAGTAGGAGTTGGAGGGCAGTGGCTTGAGTATTGATATTGGCTTACGATTGAAAGAGCTCAGAACTGAGCATGGCTTGTCGCAACGGAAATTGGCTGCAAGAGCGGGGGTCACTAACGGGCTGATATCGCTGATAGAACAAAACAGAACGAGCCCTTCAATTGCATCGTTAAAGCTCATCCTGGACGCATTTCCAATGACCTTTACGGATTTTTTTGACGTCCGAGAGGCTAACTCAGAAAAATTTGTGTTTCGATTTAAAGAACTAGCCGAAATCAACCCACAGCGCATGTTAGGTAACAAAAACGAGGCAGAAGTTGGTGGGATTTCTCTGCTTCAAGTGGGTGGAACTAAAAAACACAAATTACAAATGCTGCATGAAACCTACGAACCTGGCGCTGATACCGGCGAGGAGCTCTACACGCACGAAGCAGAGGAGGCTGGCCTTGTTGTCAGCGGACAAGTAGAGCTGACCGTTGGTGAGGAAGTTGCCACTCTTAAAGCAGGCGATGGCTATATCTTCGATAGTCGCAAACCCCATCGTTTCAGAAACAAGAGTAAAAAACGCTGCGTGATTGTCAGCGCCTGTACGCCACCCAGCTTCTAGCCTGGAACCTATTATTCGCGCAATGTTGATCCGATGCATTCGCTGCCGATGTGCCTGACGCGGAAGATGCGCTACAGGACATCACGCTAAAAATATTACGTGTGATTGCGTGCTTTGAAGGAAGATCAGCTTTACGGACTTGGGTTATCCGAATTGTGGACAACCACTGCAACACACTGATTTAGCCTGCGCGATGAAAGGGGCTGTATCAAAGTTTTTAGTGTTCATCTTTACTATCATTAAGTTGATGACGGAGTGTGATCATCCGAGCCGCAAACTAGGTTCCGGTGGGATGAGAGTTTTGAGTTGATCTAGTGGCAATTGCCCTCGATAACTTGCAGTAGGGTTTCGCCCAACCGTCTTCCTGTCAGGGTAATGTCTTCGAAATAGGAATCCACTTCCGGCAGTACGTGATCGAGCATGACAGTGGTCTGTTTGGCGACAATTTCTACATCCACTGAATCAAGCATCTAGCGATCTTCGGTATTTTATATATTGTCAGTTGGGAGAGGTTTTGCATTATGAAGCAAACTTTAATCGCTACAAACCGTTGGTGGGTGATCGGTGGCAGGAGACAGAACAACCTGGAGTCGGTATTCACTACGATCTGGGCGCACACATTATCGACCAGGCGCTCGTCCTATTCGGTATGCCGGATTGGCTGCAGGGAGATGTCCAGAAGCAGCGGAAGGGTTCCAGCATTATTGATATTTTCCAGGTGCGTATGGGGCGTGGCCCCGTACGTATAGAGCTATCGGCCGGTTTGTTGGTTGCCGATCATGATTTGCGCTATCGCGTTCATGGAACACGTGGCTCCTGGATAAAAAATCATCTTGACCCGCAAGAAGAACAAATCTGGCACTTGGGTATGACACCGCTGGATGAGAGTTATGGACTGGAAGACGAGTCACATTTTGGCACTTTGACGCTAGTGGGCAATGGGCAGAGCACGGTTTCGCGGACACCGACACTCAAAGGTGACTGGCCAGCCTACTACCGTGAACTCAGCGCAGCGATTAGGCAGGGTAGTGCGCCGCCTGTAACTGCACATCAAGCCCGCAATACAATATCGGTTATCGAAGCGATGGTCGAATCTTCACATATCTGGAAAACGAGTTACACCCCAATGATTAGACACTGTGTATTCATTCAATTCAAAGATAGCGTCACTGCCAAGCATCGGGATGTTATGTTCAGCGAGATTGCTGCGCTTCAATCTCGGCTGGTGGGTATTCTGGATGTACACCTAGGCCGCAATGTCAGTCCTGAGGCCGGCATGGATAAAGGTTATGCCGATGGATTTATGGTCGATTTCACAGGCCCTGAGGCGCGTGACGGGTATCTTGTTGATGAAGGCCATAAGAGCACGGGTGCCAAGCTTGTAGAATCGGCGGTGGGTGGTGTTGAAGGGATACTGGTTTATGATCTTGAGATTGGTGTGACAGGGTAGCTGCTGCCCCGTGGACGCTGCACCACAACAATGGATGCAACTATCAAGGTAAGTGAAATACATTTCTGCCATGTCAGTGTATCGCCCAGTAGTACTACGGAGGACAACACGCCGATAATGGGCGCTGTTAGTAGTGAGATTGCAGCGACGGTCAGTGGCAGGCGTTTGAGCAAGACATTCCACAATAGGTAGCAGATTACCATTGGACAGATAATGTGAAAAACCAGAGTCAATTTGACCGCTAAAGAGGGCCATTGAAGTGACAAAGGGTCTTCAAATATCAACGCAACGGGCCACGCAAGCATAGCCGAAATGGCAAAAAACCAGCTGGCAAGTGCTGCTGGCGCAAGTTGCCATGGATGGGCTTTAATCATAACGTTGCCAATTGACCAGGATAGGGCGGCGGCCAGCATGACCAACGAGGCTGCTGGGTGCTTTATAAGTTCAAGTAGATCATTCGATGCCAATATCACGAGGCCAAGCATACTGAGTACAAGGGCGGCGACTATTTTTGAGTCAACCCGTTCTTTGAGGAAGATTGCCGAAAGCACTGCCGTCATGACTGGCATGGTGTAGGCAATAATGACGGCGTGCGATGTTTCAGTCAGTGACTGGCCCAAAGACGTCAGCATATTGAATCCGAAAATAACAAATACGCCGGAGACTAAAAGCGGCACTCGTTCGGCTTTTGTTGGACGCAATGAGGCACCTTGGAGAAGGGCTATCACGGCGAGCAGTAACGCCGCCGTTGGGAAGGCGACAGCGCGCACTGTAAATGGGGGCAGCTCGGTCATCATGAACTTGACGGCGGGCCAGTTCAAACCCCAGAACAAAGCCACTGTCAGGAGCATGACTATCGAGGTAACCCTATTTGAGATGTTTATTGGTGCTTCTCTTGTTGGTTTGTAGCGTCTCTGGCTCAGATAATACCATCCGCCCATCCGCCAACTTCGACACCCGTAGACTGTGATGTCAATCACCAGACCCATAGTCCGACTCTAGGTATTCTGGGCATTGTCATATTCGCAAAAGAATCATCAATGTCCTTCGAAAAGCACTTCACTCAAAGTATACAATTCCGAGCACACAGCTGTATCCACTGGCATAAGTACAACTGATAAACCCTTGTTCCATGTATGGCTGACACTAGGTGATCTGACTGTCATTGATCTCACTATTGTTAATCACTTGGTCAGCAGAGGTTTGATGGAAAAACCTGCATCTACCGATCAATTACTAAACGTCTGGCGAGCAGAGTGACAAGGCGATTACGAGTATCACCCTGTGCTAGTTGATGATGATTTTATAATGCGGCTTCAGAAGCCTGTGCACTGAATTATTTAGCTGTTAGATGGCTGGCAAAATTCAGGGCATTGCTGCGGAACTGGGCAGGTACTAGGATGTTTTGCTCGTTTCAAACAAACCGTTATATTTCCGACAGGATGGAATGTTTACTGCAAGGCTAGCCTTAAGTATTAGCCTTAAGTATAGTTAAATCTAGAGCAAATCCTATGACAGGAACTTATGACCCGCTCCTAGTCACATTTCCCATCATTATCGCTATAGTTGCCTCTTTTACGGCACTTACGCTTGTCCGCAGAATTGCGAATACATCCGGGTTGGAGTCAAGGGTCTGGCTTGTCGCTGGTTCGGTTTCCATGGTTACTGGAATCTGGGCAATGCACTTCGTAGTCATGCTTGCTTTTTGTCTGGAAATTCCCTTCTCCCACCATATTCCAACTACTGTGCTGTCGTTGTTCATTGGTATATCTACATTCGCGATCCACGTTGGATCTCAAAAGCAAGTACGTAATACAAGGATGATCGTCAGCGGGATTTTTCTTGGCGTCGGCATAACATCGATGCACTACACCGGTTTTGCTGCGATTGTGATTTCAGGTGTAATACATCTGAGCGTGTTTTATCACTTTAAATTATCAGCCGAACGACGACTCAGTGAAAAAGCCGAAGAAAGAGCACGCAGGCTAGCTGATCTCATTGATGAATCCTTGCACGAAGTCTATGTATTCGACACTCAAACTCTAAAAATACTAGAGTTCAATAGGGGGGCTGCAGAGAATCTGGGTCTTGATGCCAATGAATTGCATGCACTGACACCCGCTGATATAAATGCTGAATATGATGTCGATACATTTCGTAACAAATTACAGCCGCTGCTAGACGGTACTAAAAAAGAGGTCAGGTTTGATTCAATTCACCGTCGTGTCGATAGCTGCACTTATCAGGTGAATCTTCATCTCCAGTTTTTTACCAAATCAATGCTCCATGTATTCGTTGGTTTTATAATCGACATTACAGAAAGAAAAAACCTAGAAA
>JBLHWG010000053.1:0-19821 GCA_047629055.1 Halioglobus sp. | reverse complement strand
CGGCTAGTCCTTCGGTTCCGGCGGGTCCTTCAAGACCTTGAACACCTTGAACACCTTGAACACCAACAGGGCCTGCAACACCCACTTCCCCAGCGGCTCCATCAATTCCCGCTAGCCCTTGCTGGCCATCGTCACCGGCAGGACCCGGCAAACCATCAGCACCAGCTACACCGTCTGCTCCAGTGGTACCAGTTGCTCCAGTGGCACCGTCTGCTCCAGCTACACCAGTTGCTCCAGTGGCACCGTCTGCTCCAGCTACACCAGCTACACCAGCTACACCAGTTGCTCCAGTTGCTCCAGTTGCTCCAGCCACACCAGTAGCACCGTCTGCTCCAGCTACACCAGTTGCTCCAGCCACACCAGTAACACCGTCTGCTCCAGCTACACCAGTTGCTCCAGTTGCTCCAGCTACACCAGTAGCTCCAGTAGCACCGTCTGCTCCAGCTACACCAGTTGTTCCAGTGGCACCAGTAGCTCCAGTTGGTCCAGTTGGTCCAATAGCTCCAGCGGCCTCTGCAGGTTCAGTTACGGTATTCATTAGCAAACTAACTGCTGTTTGAGCGAACAATCGGCCATTGACAGAGGCTCCGGTATTCACAGTGATCATGGTGTTACTCAGAATGATACCTTCAAAGTGGGAACCGGTTCCAATGGTTGCTGAACCGGCGATTTGCCAAATAATATTCTTAGCTAAGGCGCCACCGGCTAGACTAAAGCTCGTAGCAACGGCCTGAGTCAAACTACCGGATATCTGCATGATCCAAGTATCAGTCTCATTTCCTTCAAAGGTAACATTGGCACTAATGTTCAGACCCGAAGTCCATTTATAAAGGCCGGGCACCAAAATCATGCCGCTAATATCACCTGCGCCAAGTTCAATGAAATCGGGTGAAGGCCTACTCGCCGCGTCAGTGTAAGCAATTCCCATATCAGCCACAGCTACAGTCAGCGCGCTCGCATTACTTTGCGCGCAGGGGGCCGGGCCGGCACCATCGACGGTGAAGACACCACCTGTCACTTCAGCACAGGTAAGCAGCAGCGAAGCACCTGCGATAGGGCTTGTTCCAACATCACCAGTAATAGCCGAAGGAGAAACGTTGGTGATTCCGGTTTTGCTCAAAATCGCGAAAGATCCAGCGCTTCCAAGCTCGACTCCAACAGGACCAGCGGCCGTGACATCTCCGGCTAGCACGCTAAAAATAACTAGTGGCAGTAATAATGTTCTTGAATTAACTTTGAAAATTTTTACTATAAAGTCTAATAAAAACATTAGTAATGTTCTTCTTTGCCTGTCAAAAGTATAGCGTTCCATGATGCAACTCTGGCGCCATGTTGTTACACAATTTTACATCGGAGACATGGTTTAACCTTAGGTGTTCAGACCAGGTTGATGAGTTCCAGTTGTGCATTTCTACTCTGATCCCGACCACTTATAATAGTGTTGCCAGTCAATAACGAGCCATTATGTAACTTTGAATGTATATATAAAACAGCAAGTTAAGAAATTCCTGTAGCCAATGGAATGAAAATTCAAAGAATGAAAGTAGGTAACAACCTTGTTGCGGCTAAAGGGGCTAGTTAACGTAATCCAACTTATTTTCAGGCCTGCGAGGTCTGTCAGGATTGTGAATTCTGTCACGAATTTTCACTGCGATATAACCGCCCTTGCCTTATTAATATCGTGATATCGCTTTTGGCCCACAGCACAATAGAACCAGGTTTTTGTGCGCATGCTCTGGAACTTCAACCGAATGCGGATGAAGGCCGCCCCGATGGACAAGCAGATGGGTAGTTGGATCTGGATTCGCCAAAGGGCAAGCGCTGTGTAATGCACTGCACCCCGAGGGCATAAAGGCACAGCGACTAACCCTAGCTTTAGGTTATTGACGGTGCACGCCTAACGAATAGACGCGCACCGAAAAGTCCAGAAACAACCTACTACCAAGCTAGTGAATACGCAGATTTATGCGTTGATAATATTCACTTCCGGCCCGTACGCAAACCCTGTGATGTTCTCGGCACCATTTTCACCCACTATGAGGATGTCATGCTCACGATAACCACCAGCCCCCGGAGTTCCTTGAGGTACCCATAACATGGGCTCTATGGAGACCACCATACCCGCTTCGAGAACCTTATCGATATCCTCGCGCAATTCAAGCCCAGTCTCACGCCCATAGTAATGACTTAAAACACCAAACGAATGGCCGTATCCGAAGGAGCGATATTGCAACAGATCTTTTTCACTCAAGAAACGATTAAGTTCTTCACAGATTGCTGCGCAAGAGATCCCGGGCCGGATCAGTGATAGGCCCAATTCGTGGGTCTCTACATTGGCTTGCCATAGTGCCAGACTTGCGGCATCTGGCTCTCCCAAAAACAAGGTGCGTTCTAACGCCGTGTAATAACCTGAGATCATGGGAAACGTGTTTAAGCTTAGAATGTCACCTGGCTCAAGTTCACGTGTTGTCACCGGATTATGAGCGCCATCGGTGTTTAACCCTGATTGAAACCAAACCCAGCTATCTCTAATTTCGCTGTTTGGGTGTGCGCCAGCAATCTCAAGCTCCATGGCATTACGACCCGCCATGGCAACATCTATCTCGCGTGTGCCTGTGCGGATAGCGTGGCGAATGGCATCACCACCAACATCAGCGATTCTTGCGCCTTCGCGAATAAGACTGATTTCCTCGTCCGATTTGATCATGCGCGCACTCATTGTGGCAGGTGCAATATCAGTGAGCTCGTGATGACCTAACATGTGTTCTAGCGCTGTACGGCTGGCAATAGTCAAGTGGTCCGCTTCAATACCCAGGCGTTTCGTGGTACCGATCAGGTTCGATACCGCACGCCAGAAGTTGTCACGGCGCCAGTCTGTGTAGATAACGCTATCAGCGAAAGAACGTCGCCAAGGCTGACTACCATCAATGTTTGCAGAGACGACTGTGCAAGCATTTTGAGTTACCACACAGGCGTAAGGTCGTCCAAAACTGCAATAGAGAAAACCTGAGTAGTAGGCGATGTTGTGCATGGACGTAAGGACTGTCGCAGGGACATCCTTCTCAGCCATGATCTGTCTTAACGTCGCAAGTCTGCGTTCATATTCATCATTCGTGAACGGCAGTATTTTCTCACCATCGTGGCGAGTAAAGAAATCAGGTCTTGTGGATTGGTTTTGCATGTGAATCGATCCTGGTCAGTGCCGAGCGACACGAAGAACACCCGGCGTTATCCGGGCGTACAGGACAGATTCCGTCTGATGACGGGCTGGAGTGGAGGATCTGATTCACGACGACGCCATCGTCGATCACCACGCGCGTAAAATATCCCTCAAAGCTATCCAAGTCAAGTGTTGCTAATTGACATGCATTGAAGGCAAACGAAATTGTTTAAATTGGCATTGATTAGCCTGACTCGTTGGATCTAGCCCTTTGGGATGGGGTTTCTGATGATAGTGTGAGCAACGCGGCACGCGGTGCGCGAAAGGCATCACCTGCGCACATTATTGTTCTACCTGTTGTTGTGCGGCATCGCATAGGCTAACTATGATTCACAACTATTGTGACCATAGGGGCTCGGGTGACAGTCGCGAGCAGGAGCACAGCCATGCACTATCCTATTTTTTCACGGCATGACATCAACGGTTTCTGGGCGTTATTTGCTGATACCTTAGCTAATTTGCTGATCATATCGGGTGTATGCCGATTCGTCTTCGGCATGCCCGCTGAGATTGTTTTCGGTCGAATATTACCCGGGGCTGCGGTATCGATCATCATCGGAATTGTTGTCTACGTGGTCATGGCGCAGCGACTCGCAAAGCGAGAAAATCGCAATGATGTTACGGCGCTGCCCTATGGCATCAGCACACCTGTCATGTTCGTCTACCTGTTCGGTGTCATCGGCCCGATCTACTGGGCCACCAATGATCCGTTGCTGGCCTGGCAAGTGGGTATAGCGGCAGGTGTGGTAGGGGGCCTGGTTACGCTCTAGGTGTTGGCATAGTGTTCATGGTCGGAGCCTTGTTCGGGCTGGTCGCGTTTCTTGGTAATCTGATTCCTGAAGCCGCCGTGGCTCCTATTCTGGTCTTCGTTGGGGTTTCTATCATCGCTGTGTCATTTCGTTCCTGCGAGCCTAAGCATCACATTGCCATTGCAATCGCGTTTATTCCGCATGTGTCGGGCATCATTGTCGTTAAATGGGGGTCTGCGTTGAATGCACTTCGAGACATGGGTCTGGAAGCGGTGCCCAACATGCTTGACGACGCATTTGTGGGCTCCATGCTCATGCAAGGTGCGCACGTGGTCGGTCAGTCAGCGCTTGCCAATGGCGCTATTGTCAGTGGTATGTTGTGGGGATCGTTTACAGCGTTTCTGATCGATGGCAAGATTCGGCAGGCCCAGATTGTTGCGGTGCTGGCGTCAGCAATGACCGCTGTCGGCATCATTCACGACGCCGCACTACATTGGCCTGATGTCACCAACCCGTTGGTTTGGGGTTATTTGCTACTGGCTGCTATCCTTGAGCTGGCCTCACGATTTCCGCTGGAACAGGAGGACGACGTTGAGTTTTCCCTCCCACCATTGCACGAGCCAAATGGCGATGATGTAACGACGTCGGTCGCCTTTGTTGCCCAAGAAAAGACAGCAGAGTAGGGTGGGCTATAATGATGCATCTAGTTTTACCAAAGGACTGGGTGATGTCATGAGTAAGCCAAGTCACGGTTGCTGAGGATTTTTGCTATGCCGATACACGCGCCCTTTCTAAAGTACTTTCACGAAGTCGCTCAGTGCGGATCGGTACGGTTAGCCGCCAGCCACCTGTTCATTTCGTCATCAGCAGTGAATCGACAAATACTGAATATCGAAGCTGAATTGGGTACAAGACTGTTTGATCGCACGTCCAAAGGTATGCAATTGACAAATGCTGGCAAACTGCTGTTCGAGCATGTCGAACGCACGCTGTTGGATGCCGTTCGTACGTTGTCGGCCATTATCGATATCGACGCAACCGGCGACAAAGCGATAACCGTTGCTGGTCAGGAGTCAGTCATCGGTGAATTTCTATCACCGGTGCTTTTGCAGTTTCATGTGCAGTGCCCGCAGGCTTGTTCGGCATTCAAGGCCGCCGGTGGTAACGAGCTAAATCGACTTCTGCTTGATGCTAAGGCTGATATTGCCGTGGCTTTCGACATCCGGACAGAAGCCGATATCGAACAGCTGGGTGAGACGGAGTTGGCGGTGGGTGCCATTGTTAGCCCTGAGCATCCGCTGGCTGAGAAATCGAATTTGAGTCTGGCCGATTGTGCTGAATTCCCCCTGATTCTCCCCGATGCTTCTTGGCCACTACGACGAATGCTGGATAGTATGATCGACGCTTTGCCAATTGCCCCCACCGTCATCTCGACATCAAACTCGGTCGAGTTCCTGCGCTCTATGGTAGATCGACAACTGGGTGTGGGATTTCAGACATCAATGGGAATTGAAAGAGAACTTAAGGCCGGCGAACTGTCGCTAGTGCCGCTGCGCAATCCTGAGCCCATTCGGCAAAAACTGATCCTCTGTGTGCCGCGTAATGTTAAGCGCTCTGCTCCGTTCCAGCAGTTGCTTGAATTGCTTCAAGCGCGGCTGGTCAGTTATGCACTTGAGTGGACAGTGAGCGTAAAACACTGATGCTATTTCAGCATCAATAGAGGTAGTCTCTGCTCTATGACCAAATATATCAGCGTAAGTAACCTTTAACGAACTATGCCGTACCTGTTCTTGCCGAGAAGCTAGCCATGAAAACTGTTCAACGACCGATACGATTTCTACTCAATGGCCAGACTGTTGAAATTGAAAGTATCGAGCCAACCCGCTCGGTGCTGAATTATCTACGTGAGGATCGATTATGTATTGGCACCAAGGAAGGTTGCGCCGAAGGTGATTGCGGTGCTTGTACCGTGGTAGTGGGTGAGTTGGTCGATGATGAGCTAAAACTTAGCACCGTCAATGCTTGTATACAGTTCGTGCCAACGCTAGATGGTAAGGCGTTGTTCACCGTTGAATACTTACGCGGACAAAATGGCAGCCTACATCCTGTCCAGCAAGCCATGGTTGATTGTCACGGCTCTCAGTGCGGTTTCTGCACTCCCGGATTTGTCATGTCGCTGTGGAACAGTTATACCGACCATGAAGCCAGTGGAGCTCGCCCAAATCGTACTGAGCTTGCGACCTGCTTGAGCGGCAACCTGTGTCGTTGCACGGGCTACCGTCCGATCCTTGATGCAGGTGAGGCGATGTTCGACCTACCCAGCGTATCATTTGACCGAGCCGCAATTGCACAACAACTGCGAGCGCTCACGTCATCGGACTCGCTAGCATTTTCGTACCGCGACGCGTCTTATCATGCACCACAAAGCCTTTGCGAAACTACACATCTACTCCAACAGAACCCTGAATCTACACTTTTGGCTGGCTGCACCGATGTTGGCTTATGGGTAAATAAGCAGTTCCGTGATCTGGGTGACCTTGTCTACATAGGCAACGTTGCCGAGCTGAATAAAATCGAGTTGTCGAACAATCGCCTGCGCATTGGTGCCGGTGTATCACTCACAGATGCTTATGCTGCGATAGCCGAACATTATCCCGCTATCCAGGAGATGCACGAGCGATTTGCCTCAGTACCCATTCGCAATGCGGGCACATTGGGTGGCAACGTTGCCAATGGCTCACCGATCGGTGATTCCATGCCTTGGCTAATTGCCCTTGAGGCTAAAGTGGTACTCGCCAGCGCTGAGGGTTCGCGAACTATGCCTCTTGAAGACCTTTATACCGACTACATGAAGAAGTCCATGCAGCCTGGGGAATTAGTGGAGGCCATAGAAGTACCGCTGCCTTCGCCAGATCTTGTGTTCCGAACGTATAAGTTGAGTAAACGATTCGACTCGGATATCTCGGCGGTGTGTGCTGCCTTTGCGTTGCGCTTGAACAACGATCATATCGAAGACGCGCGAGTCGCCTTTGGTGGCATGGCTGCAACGCCTGTGCGAGCGTCGGCGTGTGAAGCCGCATTGCGGGGGCAAAGCTGGACAGAGTTAACAGCCAAGGCTGCCATGCAAGCATTGCAAGGCGACTTCACGCCGCTTGATGACATGCGTGCGTCTGCAGACTATCGGTCGCGTACTGCCACAAATCTTCTGTATCGCTTTTTTCTGGAAACACGACCACTTAACCCCTTGCCAGTATCCGAAACGAGTGTGTTCGCTCGCACACAGGAAACGGTATGAACGTAAAATCGCAGAATTCTATCCCACACGAGTCAGCGCATCTGCATGTCACAGGTGAGGCGACTTTCATTGATGATATCGCCGTCACCACGGGCACGCTGTTCGCGGCGTTGGGGTTGAGTGAGAAGGCGCACGCAAATATTCGGTCACTGGATCTTACTCGTGTTCTTGAGTCACCCGGAGTCATCGCTGTATTCACAGCGAAGGATATTCCTGGTGTTAACGATTGTGGGCCTATTTTCAATGATGATCCTGTTCTAGCAGATGGCCTGGTGCAATACGTCGGGCAACCCATATTTGCTGTCTACGCAGAGAGTTATCTGCAGGCTCGCCAAGCAGCCCGCAAGGCTGATATAGATTATGAAGAACTGCCTGCGGTGCTATCACCACGGCAAGCGCGAGAACAGGAATCGTATGTGTTACCGCCCATGCACCTGTTGCGCGGTGATATCAATGCCGCGCTGGAGACGTCTTCTCACAGACTCTCTGGTGAGCTGGAAGTGGGTGGTCAAGAACAGTTTTACTTGGAGGGGCAGATATCATCAGTGGCTCCGCAAGAAGATGGCGGACTGTTTATTCGGTGCTCCACACAACATCCTAGTGAAATGCAAAAACTAGTGTGTGAGCTACTGGGCTTGCAGGCTAATCAGGTCGTTGTTGAGATGCGCCGAATGGGCGGGGGATTCGGTGGTAAGGAATCGCAATCCGCGTTGTTCTGCTGCGTGGCCGCTTTAGGCGCACACAAGTTGGGGCGTCCTGTAAAGCTCAGGCTAGATCGCGATGATGACATGCTGATCACCGGTAAGCGCCATTGTTTTTCCTATCGTTACGAGGCCGGTTATGAGTCTGATGGTCGGATCAATGGCTTAAGAGTAGAGATGCTGACACGTGCAGGATTTTCAGCTGATCTATCGGCGCCGGTTGCGACTCGGGCAATTTGCCATGTCGATAATGCCTACTATCTGTCGGATGTGGACCTCAGCGCATATTGCTGCAAAACCAATACCCAGTCGAACACTGCTTTCCGCGGCTTTGGTGGCCCTCAAGGGGCAATCGTGACTGAATACATCATCGATGATATTGCCCGTGAGTTGGGTATGGATCCACTAGCGGTTCGAAAAGCTAACTTCTATGGCGCCGACACAGGTGACATAACACCCTATGGCCAGACGGTTGAAGACAACGTCATACACGAACTAGTAGCAGAGCTCGAATCCAGTAGTGCCTATACAGAACGTCGGGAAGCCTGCCGTGTATTTAACCAGAGCAGCCCCGTGTTAAAGAAGGGCATAGCGATGACCCCAGTCAAGTTTGGTATTTCGTTTAATGTTGCCCACTACAATCAGGCCGGAGCTCTGGTGCATATCTATACCGACGGATCGGTGCTGGTCAATCATGGTGGTACCGAAATGGGGCAAGGGCTTAACACCAAGGTTGCGCAGGTTGTGGCGGGAGAGCTGGGCATTTCTTTCAAATACGTGCGAGCCAGCGCTGCTGATACCAGCAAGGTAGCCAACACTTCAGCAACAGCTGCCTCCACTGGCGCGGACCTCAACGGTAAAGCCGGTGAAGATGCTGCTCGACAGATCAAACACCGTCTGGCTGAGTTTGTTGCGAATGCCCAGGGTGGACTGGCTAGCGATGTTGTTTTCGCCGATGACCAGGTTTCGATCGGTGATTATCACATGCCATTCAAGCAGGTAGTAGAGCAGGCCTATCTTG
Source organism: Halioglobus sp. (assembly GCA_047629055.1). GTDB lineage: Bacteria > Pseudomonadota > Gammaproteobacteria > Granulosicoccales > Granulosicoccaceae > Granulosicoccus. The sequence goes on along the minus strand of JBLHWG010000053.1, from coordinate 10,835 downwards.
CTCGCATACAGCTTTGGTCCGATGGCTTCTATGCCACACCAGATCTACACTGGGATAAGGATACGATGACGGGCCGGCCGTTCTACTACTTTTCTTATGGTGCCGCAGTTTCCGAAGTGCTTATCGACACCTTGACAGGTGAGTGGAAGCTGCTGCGCGCCGATTTGTTACACGATGCGGGTAATCCTCTCAATACGGCTATCGATATCGGTCAAGTAGAAGGAGCCTTTATCCAGGGTATGGGCTGGCTAACCATGGAGGAACTGTGCTGGAACGCAGCGGGGAAGCTGACCACACATGCACCATCAACTTACAAGATTCCAGCGGTTAATGATTGTCCGGCTGAGTTTCATACGCACTTGTTTAGCAATGTTAATCACAAGGACACTATCCTGCGTTCCAAGGCTGTGGGAGAGCCGCCATTACTGTTGGCCTTCTCCGTCTTGCTTGCCTTGCGAGATGCCGTGGCGAGTGTCGCCGAGTACCGAATCAATCCACCCTTGAATGCACCAGCCACACCTGAAAGGATTCTAGATGCCGTAGAGGCTGTGATGGCGGTCCACAGTGAAACGCAAGCCCATGGTGAAGAGAAGCTAACGGTATGAATGAATGGCTCGATGATCTGCTGATGTTCGGCGCCGTATCCTCACCGTGTCGCATCGACTCTGAAGGACGATTACCGCAAGCCTGTGTGCTGGTCAGTGTCGTACACACTAGAGGTTCCTGCCCGCGCGATGCGGGAACACGCATGGTCATTGCGCTGGATATTTGTCATGGAACTATTGGTGGAGGACATCTCGAATACCAGGCGATAGTCACTGCCCGCGAGCTACTGTTGCATGCAAAACATGATTTTCGTATCGAACGTTTCCCTTTAGGTGCGCGAGTGGGTCAATGTTGTGGTGGAGTGGTGCATTTATCGTTCGAATACATTCCTGTTCAAAGCCCACTCTGGGTTGCTGCGCTCAAAGACATCCAAAAGACGGGAAAGGCCGCTGTCATGGTGACGGCAATGGATGGAAGTGCTGGAGAGGACAAACTGTTGGTAACAACCCAAAGGTGTGTCGGGTGTCTGCCTGATACTCGACAACATCAATTAGCAGTCGAGCGTGCATTGAAAATACTGAGCAACGCAACAAATTCTCAGCCAGTTCAGGAAGATACGTTGCTGTACGAGCCAATCGGCAATACATATATGCAGATAGTGATCTTTGGGGCTGGTCATGTCGGCAAGGCGTTGGTCAACGTGCTCAGCACTATGCCGTGTCGCATACGCTGGATAGATAGTCGTGCCGCTGAATTTCCCAATCATATACCAGCTAATGTTCAGGTTGACATTGTGGACCAACCGGAAATGACAGTGGACGACTTACCTGCAGGTAGCCATGTTGTCGTCATGACGCATAGCCACGCCCTCGATCGGGCGATTTGCGAGCGTGCGCTGAATCGTGATGATCTGGCCTGGTGCGGCCTCATAGGCTCAATCACTAAACGTAGAAAATTCGAGAAACGATTGCTGGCACGCGGACTTCCGGAGGCGGCCATGAAAAAACTCACTTGCCCGATTGGCATCGATAGAATAACCGGCAAACATCCTGCAGAGATTGCTATATCCGTAGCAGCGCAATTAGTGTTATCCGTCCAAGCCCAACAACCTGTGGCAGTCACTGACCACCAAGCTGCGTAAAACACAAATGACAAACACAAGCAACAGTACTGCATTGACGGTATATCGCAGTTCAATCGTGCACTGCATGCGAGACCCTGGCGACGATGATGAGCAGGCCGTCGAGTATCTGGCTGATGGGTTGTTATTAATCCGCGATGGAGTTGTTGAGGCGATTGGGGACGCTAGCGTGTTGTTGCCAACGCTTCCAAGTGATATCGATGTGCTGGATTATCGCGGTAAGTGCATCATGCCAGGGTTCATAGATACGCACATCCACTTCTCGCAAACCGACATCATTGCCTCATACGGTAAACAATTACTCGAATGGCTGGAAACCTATGTGTTTCCTGCTGAAATGCGCTTTGAGCAATTGGCCTACGCCACAGAGGTGGCAGATTTTTTTATTAAGGAACTGTTACGCAATGGCACGACGAGTGCGCTAGTTCTTGGAACGGTACACGCACAATCCGTCGATGCGATATTCAGTGCCGCACAGAAACGCAATATGCGTCTGATCGCGGGTAAGGTGCTGATGGACCGAAACTGTCCAGTAGGTTTACAAGACACTCCGGAGTCTGCCTACCTAGACAGCAAGGCGCTGATAGAGCGCTGGCATGGGCAGGACCGCCTGGGTTATGCAATTACTCCGCGTTTTGCACCAACTTCCAGTAATCAACAATTACGGCGTGCTGGCGATCTGGCATCGGAACACCCCGATACGTGGATTCATACGCACGTGGCCGAAAACACCTCAGAAGTGGCCTGGGTTGCCAAGTTGTTTCCCGAGGCGCGCAGTTATCTTGATGTCTACCAGCGGTTTGATCTGTTGCGTGACCGTGCAGTGCTGGCGCATTGTATCCATCTGGACGAGCCTGATCGTTTGGCGCTTGTGAGCAGTGGGGCCGCGATGGCGTTTTGCCCAACTTCAAATTTGTTTCTGGGCAGTGGTTTATTCGATATCGATGCAGCTCGCTCGGTTAATGCACGCGTCGGACTTGGAACTGATGTCGGTGGTGGCACCAGCTTTAGCATGCTGCAGACGCTGGCGGAAGCCTATAAGGTGGCACAACTATCCGGTCAGTCTCTGTCACCACAACGGGCACTCTATCTTGCCACGCTCGGTGGCGCTGAGGCCTTATACATCGATGATAAAGTGGGTAATCTAACGGTTGGTAAGGAAGCTGATTTTGTAGTCATTGATTGGGAGTGCACGCCGCTTATGGCACGACGTACACGCACAACCCAGGACTGGAAGGAACGACTATTTGCACTGTTCATGTTGGGTGATGACAGAGCGATAGAGGAGACGGTGGTAAATGGGGAGTGCGCCTACCGACGTTAAGAATTTAGCATCTGCTTTACGTGAGTATCAAACACAATCTTGGCGCGCTGCCAGACACCAGAGTCTATGTGTCGTAAATCCAGCAGTACCGGCAGCAGCTGGTTGGAAAAATCGTGGCTACTCTCACGCGGCAACAATGATGGAAGATGATCAATGGCGATCAACTCAAGTGAGGCGTCGTTCTGAGTAGCTGCCAGTATTTCATCCACCGGTTTTGCCATGGTTGTGCAATTCGTGTAAACCGGTACTGGGTTGTATTGCCCAAAAGGATCACAGCTAACATCACTAATGACCTGCACACGCCTATCTGGAAGTGTCAGATGTTGGCGCGTCGTAAACGGCGGTAGAGGTGAATTGATAAATACGCAATTCACCACAATAGCGTGATCACGAACCGCATCAAACGGGCCACCTACGGCTGTTTCTGCCTTGTCCCAGGCAGTAGCTGCGAGATCGCAATGGGCTAGCAATTCCATAGCACCACTTCCACACCGGCCAAGTGCGCCAACGACTAAAGCATCCGGTTTATCCTGGGTTGTCTGTAACTCGGCACGCACATCTTCTATAAGCTTGTTTTTATCAGGCCAGCCAGTCAAAGGACCGAGTGCTGTACCACGCTGTTTTGCACAATAGCCGAGTACGGCAACTGCGGCTCCGACAAAACCTGCCCAGTACCCAAAGGCCGCTACTCGTCTGCCAGCTTCGTCAGTGAGGTATTCCAGATCATATAGCTCACCACCATCGGTATGGAACTGGCGAAGCGTATCCTGCCAACCCGCCTGCTCTTTAAAAACATGAGCAAAATGCACATGCCGCCGACTGAACGGACCATCGTTGGGGGCAAGTTCTTTGAGCCCCAGAACAATTGCGTGCTCGGGTGCGTCATGCCAGGCATGAGCGTTTTTTAGAGTACAACCAGACGCTTCGTACTCTGCATCATCGAAAATGCGCTGATTAGAGCGTTCAACAACAACCGTGAAGCCTGCCTTTACTAATGCACCTGCCACACTCGGTGTGAGTAGAGTGCGCTGCTCGTAGAGTTTTGTTTCCGCTCTGAGCCATAAAAGTTCGTTGTTTTCAGTGTTTTCAGGCATTTTAATAGGCTAGTCAAAGTTGGTGATGTTGAGTCGTAAGCTACAAAAAACAGACTGTTGAAGATGTTCTATGTCTTTCTTTTAACACGGTAAATGGATTCATGTATACCCGGTGTGCTGCTCCACCACAGTACTCTAACTCCGCCGCGTTTTGCGCATACGTCGATAGCTGTCTGTTATTGGCTCAACGCCCTGTAAATTGAATTTCGACTGACATTGAGATCGATAGCTATCGCTGCAGCTGACTTGCCATCTGCTCGCCGTAGTTTGATCAGTGCGATCTGCTTCTTGGGGAGTTTAGGTTTACGGCCAAAAATCACACTTTTACGCAGCGCTAGCTCTCGACCTTCCTTAGTTCGCTCATTGATCATGCTGCGTTCAAACTCGGCAACAGCGGTCAATCCCATCATAGGGATTTATAGTTCGCTGTAGGGGGTGTATGGCCGGCCAAGTCCTTACCCATGACATTGATAGGCTCACGTTTTCGGCGCTAGGTAAACGGTTTTCAGTCATAGCTGGTAATGCAAGTGCGATGATATAGCTCTGGAATATTCGTGACAAAATCCACAACCCTAGCTTATTGCGTGGTCTGAAAATAAGGAGAATTACGTGAACTCCTTCCTAATCCCAAGCTCGGCTGTTATTCCTCGAAAATCCTTGCACTGTCATTGTGATTAGCTTTGAAAAATTTCTAACCTTTTGTTTTAAAGGTATAAATATCTATTAACTTGTGATTTCCCCGACAACGCTATTGAGTAATTGTGGCTGAGTAAAACTCATAACCGGAGCCCACTGACCTTATCTTTGAGTATCAACTTATAAAAGAAGTGTCATAAATATACTTGACCAAAGAATAGCCGTCGCCTAGATTTGCAGTCGCTATACTAGTTAGATGATGGTTATCTCCGTAAACCTAGGGTTGCCCTATTCCCTACGAGGGAAGCCACACATGATTGTTTTTAAAACTAAATCAAAGACACTGATAGCGACTACGGTGCTTGCCGGAACGTTCTCGGCATTCGCTGCAAGTGCGAATGCGGCTCCTATTAACTTTGACGGCAGCGTGGTAGGGGCAGCGGCGTCAGTCGTATTGGGCGCGTAAACAGCACTCTAACTGGAAATCTAACCGCAACATCGACGGCGGCACTGGGTGCTGGCGCGCATTACTGATATTTGGCCGCCCCTCCGCCACAGCCATTGACGCCGGGAGCGGGCGCCGGGCCATGACGAACCTCCGATCGGAAAGGGAGACCCAGCGTTGCAGCACGGCTCAACCTTGGTGACGGAGTTGATCGACGCGATAACGACCCTACCGGGGGGCCTGACCGGCGGAAAGGACAGTCTATACGAATGCGAGGTGTATTATTGGGTTCCCGCCCCCCCGGTAGTGTCCCTCGCTGTGTACATTTTCGATGGATTGTGTGGGTTTGGATCAACCGATGAGCGGAAATTCGCGGTGAGCACGCAAGATACCAGGGGGGGGCGACCTCGGTGGAGCAGACTTCGATTCTTATACAATTAACAACCTATTATATTCCGTAAAGGACCAACAAGCCAAGACCTGCTCAGCCTACGCAAAGTGCACCGCAATGTTCCCTTGACGCACCGCTGTGGAGCCCAGCTATGGGTAGATTTCCGTACCCAATACCAACGCTGAATGGAGTCTGTTGAACGGGTAATAAAATTAATTTATGTCCAGCCCTATAGGCGTGAAGTGATAGCCCAAAAAGTCAAAACCACGTTCTATTAAGCCAATAAAGGTTTTATCCAGATGCTTTTCCAGTTTTAACCGGCACAGCATCTGGTTGGTCTGTTTCACAGCTTTTCGTAAATGGCGGCGTGTTTTTGCCAGCACCACCCAATCATCCGCGAACCGGATATAAAAGACATCGTCATTGGTCAGCAGCTTATCAATCGGCAGCAAGCATATAGCGCCGATCAATGGGCTTAGCGGTCAACCCATCGAGATACCTTTTTCCACGTCGCGAAATACGCTGCCGTGTTCTACACAGCGTTTCAGGTATTGCCACAGTAAACGGCGTATGCCCTTGTCATGTAACCGCTCACACAGTTGTTCATAGAGCACCCAATGATCGATTGAGGTGTAGAAAGACTTCACGTCAGTGCGAAACACAAACCGATAGTCGGGCAATGCCGCCGCCAATTGTTTCACCGCCCCTTTCGAGCTGCGGTTACTTCTAATATGGGTGCAGCGATCCGAGACGTCGACTGCATCTGCCAACACAATCGTCAGTGCTTTCAATACGAATGAGTCCCGTGCCGACCATAGTTCTATCACGTCACCATCTCGACGCTTGCCTCGCGCTAAACATGAGTAGTACGTTTTGGCAAGCTGCTACGACGGCTTTGGGATATTACCAGTGCCGCTGGTTCTCTTGGCAAGTCACAGGACGCCAACTTGTATGCGATTCGGTCCCGCTCGCATATCTCCTTTGAACGGCGCCGTAAATTTTGTAGGTGTGCCCGTCAATTGGCTTTTTTATTGAATCCTCGTAGCGCATCGTTTGCGTGCTTCCACTTATAGCCAGCCCAATTTTCATTGATTGGCAATAGTTTGGTGAGCGTTCGCGCTAGGTAGGTGGCATCACATATGATATAGATATCAGCAGGCAAAAAGCGCAAGGGAAATTAATGTCCATGAAAAGAAGACAATTTATCGTAAAGAGTTTGACAGCTGCGACCGCCGCATCAACTGTGGCAATCACGGCGCCGGTTATTGCACAAGACGTACGCAAGTGGAAGTTGGTGACGGCCTGGCCAAAGAATTTACCAGGCCCTGGTGTCGCGGCACAAATGCTCGCCGATAGAATAACGGCCTTGTCTGGTGGGCGCATAGAGGTAAAGCTATATGCAGCGGGAGAGTTGGTGCCGGGGCGTGGAGTCTTTGACGCAGTGTCCGAAGGTACCGCAGAGCTTTACCATGCAGTCCCTGCGTATTGGGGTTCAAAATCTAAAGGTATCCTATTGTTTGGGTCACAACCGTTCGGTTTGCGAGCCGATGAGCAATTTGGCTGGATGGCACACGGTGGTGGCCAGGACTTGTATGACGAAATGTACGCACGCTTTGATATCAAACCTTTTCTATGTGGCAATTCAGGTCCGCAATGGGCAGGCTGGTTCCGTGATGAAATCAAGTCGGTAGAAGACCTGAAAGGCCTGAAATACCGAACCACAGGTCTCGCTTCAGAAATGGCAACCAAGTTGGGTATGGCTGCTCAATCCATGGGTGGCCCTCCGATGTTTCAGGCTTTACAAACCGGCGCGTTGGATGCAGGTGAATTCATTGGCCCATGGACAGACTCTGCCTTGGGTTTCTACCAAGTGGCCAAAAACTACTATTGGCCCGGTGTCGGTGAACCATCGTCAGCCGAGGAGTGCGGTATTAATCATGATGTCTATAACGAATTGCCGGATGACCTGAAGCAAGCGGTCTCGTTTGCCTGTCAAAGTCTTTATAACCCTGTATGGACGGAGTACACCACTAAACACGCACAATCATTGAAAACGTTAGTGTCTGAGCACGGGGTAATAGTCCGGCGATTGCCAGATGATGTTATGGACGCCATGGGAGTTGCTGCAATTGAAGTAATTGATGAGTTGCGCCAAGATGATGATGAGTTGGTTAAACGTATTACTGAGAGCTATCTAGCCTACCGTGATTTGATTGGCGGTTACATGAGCTACGCGGATAATGGTCAAATGAACGCGCGAGCAGCGCTTATGGGTTACTAAAACTGGCTAAACCCGAACACGGAATAATGGAACGCATAGCCGACAAACTGGACAGCATCAACCAGCGGATCGCAGGTGTCATTCGATGGCTGGTATTGATGATGGTGCTGGTTCAGTTCGCTATCGTTGTCGGGCGCTATGTGTTCGGTGTAAACAGTATTGCAGCGCAGGAAAGCGTGCTGTACATGCATGCTACGTTGTTTATGCTTGCCGCTGGATATACTTTGTTAGTGGATAAACATGTGCGTGTTGATGTTTTTTATGCCAAAGCTAGCGAGAAAACTCAGCGCGCTATCAATTTGTTTGGTCATGTTTTTTTTCTGTTTCCAACAATGCTTGCACTGTTGTATTGGTCTTGGCCCTCAGTTGTTAATTCATGGAAAATATTTGAAGGGCCTATGTCAGTCGGTGGCCTTCAGGCGGTATTTCTGCTTAAGTCCTTAATTCCTATGTTTTGTATATTGCTCTTGCTCCAGTCAACTGCCTCTATTCTCAGACTGCTAGCCAAACGGTGCATTCAATGAGCGCCTATCTGGATCTGCTCATGTTCGTTGCACTTATGGCAGCGATCCTTCTGGGTTTTCCTGTGGCATTTAGTATCGGGGGAATTGCCATTGTGTTTGCCTATTTGGGATGGGCGCTTGGGGTAATGGACATATCCCTACTGGGCGCCACCAGTCAGCGAATATTTGGCTTGTTAAGCAACTCTGTCTTAATTGCCATCCCTTTGTTTGTCTTGATGGGAGCTGTGCTTGAAAAAAGTCGCATTGCCGAGGAGCTCTTGGAGACTATGGGCAAGTTGTTCGGGCAGCTGCGTGGTGGATTGGGAATTTCGGTTGTATTGGTAGGAGCGTTACTTGCGGCATCCACAGGCATTGTAGGGGCGACTGTAGTGGCTATGGGGATGATTGCTTTACCCACAATGCTGCGCGCTGGTTATGACCCCAGGGTGGCTTCAGGGATCGTGTGTACTGCTGGAACTCTGGGGCAGATTATTCCACCGTCTACTTTGTTGATTATTTTGGCCGACGTAATGTCCAACTCTTATCAACAGGCACAGTATGAGCAGGGCAAGTTCGCTGTTGAAGCGTTGTCGGTCGGGCAATTTTTTGCGGCGGCAATGGTCCCTGGTTTATTACTGGTTGCACTGTATTTGTTGTATATCCTGGTGCTTGGCATTGTCAGACCGAATGCCATGCCACCTGCGCCACTTGACGAGGCTAAACCTTCTCGTCAGCAAATTTTGTCAGCCATTGTGCCACCTGTGTTGCTAATATTTGCTGTGCTGGGCGCTATATTAGGAGGTGTTGCGACGCCTACCGAAGCTGCGTCTGTAGGCGCTATTGGTGCGGTACTAATAGCAGGCGTTCGTATGGGGTTCCACCCTCGTATTATTCTGGTGGGTGTTGCGGCGTTAGCAATACTTGGCATATTTGCAGGCCTGTTTCCTGTTCGCTTGCAACGCAATGATTTGAGCACGGGTTCGTGGCTACTCGGCGGTATCTACATTGTGCTTGCACTTGTTGGCGCTATAGCGATAGCGTTAGCGCTTAAAGCGCTTATAAAACAACGCGTGATGAAAGACGCCGTAACGTCAACCATGACGATGACAGCAATGATTTTTGCCACCATTCTAGCAGCAGGAATTTTTTCATTGGTGTTTGTTGGCTTGGGTGGTGAGGAGCGCGTTGCAGCTATTCTAACTAACATGCCGGGAGGTGCCACAGGAGCCTTAGCGTTCTGTTTGGCGTTTGTTTTTGTACTGGGTTTCTTTCTTGATTTTGTCGAAATATCGGTCATCCTGTTACCGTTAATTGTGCCTCCACTGATAATAATGGGGCACGATCCAATTTGGCTGGGTATTTTGTTGGCGGTTAATCTGCAGACTAGTTTTCTGACGCCACCCTTCGGATTTTCACTATTTTACCTGCGCGGCGTGGCACCTGTTGAAGTAACCACTGGGCAAATATACGCAGGGGTGGTTCCGTTTATTGGTCTTCAGCTGATTGGCATACTTATTATCTGGTTCCTTCCAAGCGTGTCTACTTGGTTGCCAGGTTTGTTGTTTTGAGGGGTGCCGCTATGTGCACTACGTGGGGTTGTTATGCGATTCGGAATCAGCGGTCTGGTCAAAGAACCACCAGATTAGTTCAGCTGTGTTGGGTGCATCGGTAACACTGTATGCGCCTTGCCTACCGCCATACCAACCGTGTGTACCTTGATGCAACCAAAAAGTCGCCAACGCGCAACCGCCATCTGAACGTCGGTAGAGGCTCATGTCCCACTGGTGGGTGGATGGCCATTGGTCAGCGTAGGGTTTATCATCGTGGGCGCGTGTTTCACGTGATGGAATGATGTCTTGGGACTTGATCCACGCATCGCGCAAATCACTGGCACACTTGGGGCCAACCGTCCTGTCTTCAATCGATTGTACAATTAGCAAGGGTGGCGCTGGGCTCGACGCGAGGTTACGACTCATGTGGCTGACCAGCTCGCGCATTGCTTTATGCTTAATAGGCACATTCTTGGCAAGGCGCACGGCTCTTGCGTTTTCACCATAGGCAATACCGGCGACACTTGCCCCGCTGGTCCAAATGTCACTGTAGGCGACTAATGAGGCGACGGTCATGGCAGCGCCAGAGGAGAGACCACAAATGTGCCACCGGCCCGGATCGATGTTGTATGACTGTGCGACATAAGTGGCTATGCGGTGCAAGTCTGCGACTTCACCACTACCGCGGCGACGATGACGGGCTTGCCACCATCCCCAACAATTAAGTGTACGTATACCCAGATAGCTGGTGACATAGGGGTACACCACAATACAATGCTCTCTGTCTGCTATTAGGTCCATCGCGCTGATAGAAGCAATATCCTCTTCAGTTTGTTGGCATCCGTGCAATAGCATGATCATGCTTGCAGGCTTATTAGGATCGTAATTCGCTGGAAGATAGACGCGGAATCGCTTGTTTCGAGA
>JBLHWG010000052.1:0-19929 GCA_047629055.1 Halioglobus sp. | reverse complement strand
GGCCGTAACGGTTAAAGCTGATCACTGACCCGAGGGCCAGACTGGTTGAGAAAACCAGTTACGCTTCGAAAACACCCATGATGTCGTCTTCGCGCATTACCAACACTTCTTCACCGTCAATCTTGATTTCAGTGCCGGAATATTTTCCAAACAGCACTTGATCACCCACTTTTACATCTAGGGGGCGTACATCACCGTTTTCAGCGATTTTACCTTTACCCACTGAAAGAACTTCTCCACGGACTGGCTTTTCAGTAGCTGAGTCAGGGATCACAATGCCACCGGCACTCGTGCGCTCTTCTTCCATGCGCTTGACGACCACGCGGTCATGCAACGGACGAATGTTCATACCAATACGACTCCGATAAATTCAAAAATTAGAAAAACAATTCCGAGGGTTGTTAGCACTCCCCCCTTACGAGTGCCAATTCTAATGTCGCTTCCAGCAATATCAAGTCTCAGGGAAAAGAAAATTACTGCTTATTCGTCAATTTGACGGAATTCGGCGTCTATGACGTCCCCATCAGCCTTCGAAACTGTTGAATCCGGCTTAGGGCGACCACCGGGTGCTGAACCAAACACGGAACCCGTTTTAGCTGAATGCTCTGCTGCGCGAGTGGCGCCAGAGCCCACAGGGGTACCGGCAGAACCTGGTGAGCGCATGGAATCGGAGGTTCTGCTACCTGCCATCCCTCCAAAACCCATAACCGAACGCGCGGTAATTCTGCCCGCCAACCATTGCCGGGTCCAAGGCACCAAGCACGCGAATCCGAAGGCATCCGTGACAAATCCGGGGGTCAGAAGTAACACACCGCCGATCACCAACAACATACCTTCCAGAAGCTGTTCAGCCGGCATTTCACCTGATGACATTCTCTGACGCGCTTTGTTGAGCGTGGCAAGACCCTGCTGACGTAACATCGCAGCGCCCAGAACTGCCGTAAAAACCACAATTCCTAAGGTGAGCAACCACCCCAGAGAATCGCCCACTCTCAGCAGAACAGCAATTTCAATGATGGGCATCGCAATGAACAAAATCAGCGCAAACGGCATTACATACTCCTAAAGATACCTAAGGAACCTAACGCCACCTTCCAACTCTTACAAGTGCAGCTGAGAAAATTCCTCGTTTTTTGGCGAAAGGTTTGCATCTAGTATCCCTTACAATAGAACTGCAAGCGACCGACACTCCGACCAAATTCTATCAATTTGGCGGGCGAATTTAGACTTACGGGTCAGAACTAAGCATGTTGCAACAAAAATTTTCCCTTTTATCACTGCGCAATTGGTTTTTTATCGGCTTGGCTCCCGCCCTGCTTATGATCATCTTGCTCGTGTGGCAGTCATCTGCCATTGGGAATCTGCTGGGAGGCGCCGAGCCACTTTCTCCCCAGATGGCGTTCGTTCCCAAGGTTACCAACACCGAGTCCGGAACCGAGTCCGAATCTAGAACCATCACAGTAAGTTTCAATATAGAGGAAGATTACTACCTCTATAGAGATAAAACTTCGTTCAAGACCGAGTCGCTTGAGCCAGTCTCAAGCTTTTCGTCAATCATCACAGAGGCTGACCTTCAACTCGGTGCGCCTATTTACCCCGAGGCCATAATTCTGGATGACGACTTTTTCGGTGAAATGGCTATTTACCGCAACGAAGTCTCGATCGAGATCCCATACACCACCACGGCTGCTTTAAAAGGGGGAACGCTGGCGGTTACTTTTCAGGGATGTGCAGATATCGGACTCTGCTATCCACCCACAACTGTCAATATCCCATTTACGCTCGACGTTGATAACTCGCGCTCAAGGCCACAATCCGTTTCAGCAGATAGTTTTTTGTCATTAAATTCTGACCAGAGTTCCTCCGAACTCTCATCGCCGGTTACACAACTTCAGTCTGACACGAACATCTTCGGTGAGATAAGCGATAAAGACGAATTGTTGCCCCCAGAACTTGCGTATCTTCCACAAATTCTGAGCGCCAATGACTCTGAGATATCCATACGCTGGCTTATCGAACCTGGCTATTATCTCTACAGAGACAAGCTAACATTTGCATTAGAAAACGTTCCAGAGGCCACGATCACGAGTGTCAAATTTGATCCAGGCATTGATCAATACGATGATTTTTTTGGCAATGTAAAAGTGTTGCGTGAAAGCGCCGAGGCGCAGCTATCATTGGCTGCTACTGCCAAACTGTCTAACATTAAAAATGCGAATTTGCTGATTAAATATCAGGGCTGCGCCGACATTGGTGTTTGCTTTCCCCCCAGCGAAACAAACTTACCGCTAAGTTTCAGCGCCTCTACAAACACGTCGGCAGCAGTCGCATCAACAACACTGACAAAAGCACAAAACACGGCCGTTGAAACATCGCTAGAGCAATCGGAACAAGATCGTCTGTTCGATCTGCTGGGCAGCAGCAGTATCTGGCTCACCATTGCCACGTTTTTCGGTTTAGGCGTGTTACTCGCATTTACACCCTGTGTACTACCCATGATCCCGATACTCTCAAGCCTCATTGTGGGACAAGGTGAAAAAATAAGCACGCCCCGAGCATTTCAATTGTCACTTGTCTATGTCCTAGTCATGGCAAGCACCTACGCCATAGTTGGAATTATTGTTGGATTGTCAGGCTACAACGTTCAGGCGTTTCTCCAGAATCCATGGGTATTATCGTTTATAGCTGTTCTATTTATAGTTTTATCGCTGTCGATGTTTGGGTTTTACGAATTGCAAATGCCAACGAGCCTTCAGCAAAAGCTGACTCATTGGTCAAACAAGCAAGGCGGTGGGCAGGTTTCCAGTGTTGCTGCAATGGGATTCATATCAACTCTGATTGTAGGCCCTTGTATTACCGCACCGTTGGCTGGCGCACTAATATACATTGCTAAAACTGGTGATGCATTCATTGGCGGCACAGCACTTTTTGCCCTCGGCTTAGGGATGGGCGCGCCACTGCTGCTGATCGGCACCTCAGCAGGGAAACTAGTCCCTAAAGCTGGTGCGTGGATGGATGCTGTCAAACATTTTTTTGGCATAATCATGCTGGCAATGGCCATATACATGGTGTCAAGGTTTATCCCTACCGTTGCGGCCATGACGCTGTTCGGAATTTTAGCAATTGTCAGTGGCATCAGATTCGGGGCAACCGATTCCATCAGTAAAGACAGCTCTCAGTGGCAGCGAGTCGGCAAAGGTCTTGGACTGGTCATTTTCCTTTATGGAGTTGCGCTGCTAATAGGAGCTCTTTCTGGAGTGGGTAGTTATACGACGCCACTTCGGGGTATCGTTTCGAGTAGTTCTTCTCAAGGTGAAAGTACTGCACATGGCCTATCATTTGCCCCTGTCAAAAGCGTGGAGGAGTTGCAGAGCATTGTCGCTAAGGCAAGCCAGGGAAATCGCCCCGTCATGCTAGATTTCTACGCAGACTGGTGCATAAGCTGTAAGGAGATGGAAGCGTTTACGTTTACGGATAGTGCAGTTCAAGCCTTACTGAAAAATGCTGTGGTTATTCAGGCTGATGTCACAGCAAACGATGACTTAGATAAAGCTTTATTAAAGGAATTTGACTTATTCGGCCCACCAGGCATTATTTTTTGGGACAAAACTGGGACAGAACTTCGAGCGGCCCGGGTCGTTGGCTTTATGCCTGCTGATATGTTCACCAGGCATTTAACAAAATTCATTGGTGGCACCCGCCTGTAATCATCCGCCTAATTAGCGCCATGTTAGCGTGAAGTCTGCGAAGCACACTCATTGCCTAAAATGGTTGAGCCTGTTTAACACTGAGGTACGCCAAAACAGCACAACAACTAGCCGTAAAAAGCCTCACCCACCCAGTGGCAACCTATGCACTAAAATGCTCGACGGCACCCGGAATGACCACTCCGCCCAACAACATTCCCATACCGGCAAGCTGCATCATAAGACGAATTAACAATCCCACAGAAGGCGGATGGCTAGCCGCTTTGGGGTCTGAACTGCCTGTTTCTGGAGTACTTTGCAGCTTCATTTTCCACGACGACTCAAATAAGCGTGCCAAAGCACCCGCGCCGCAACACCTCGCAATGGTTGCCATTGCTTAGCTATTTCATCAAATTCTTGATACGACGGTACCTTCGATAAATCACAGCTCTCCGCATAACTCACTACCAACGCCCGATCGCCACTTGCCCAGGCGTCCTCGCGCCTTATCGACATTAGTAAGTACACTCCAGCCGTCCATGGGCCGACACCGCGAATTGCAATCAGTTTTTCCAGAATGTCTTCGTTACTGCAGAGTCGCAGACTGCGCAGATCAAGCTCTCCAGACGTTAGCGCTATTGCGATTGACTGGCAATAAGATACTTTACGGCTGCTCACTCCTGCCGCCCGAAGCTCACTCTCTGCTAACCTTAAAAATGCTTCCGCTGCCATACTGGGGCAGAGTTTCTTCACTCTTAGCATGACGGCCATGGCACTTGCCAATGACACTTTCTGCTCCAGGATGATATGGACTAATGTTTCAAATGACTGGTTTCGCTGCCAAAGAGGCGGTGAACCATAGGTTTGGACTAAGGTGTGCATTAACGAATCTAGTGCGCTTAGCCTAGTCACCGCTTCGGGCAATGTCTCACGACTCAGTGATTGATACACTACAGATACTCCAAAGACCTAATTAGCATGTCAAATCCCAAACCTGTATCAGGAGCTGAGCAACGCCGCCTTAATGCTCATTCCCACCGTGATGCGAACTGGAAACACTGGGGTCCTTATCTGGCCGAAAGAGCTTGGGGTACCGTTCGAGAAGACTACAGTAGTGATGGTGAGGCGTGGGACTACTTTACCCACGAACAAGCCAGAAGCCGGGTGTACCGATGGAACGAAGACGGTTTAGCTGGATTTTCAGATCAAAACCAATTCCTGTGTGTCGGACTTGCCCTGTGGAATGGTGAGGACCCATATTTGAAAGAACGGCTTTTTGGGCTTTCCGGGCCTGAAGGCAATCACGGCGAAGATGTAAAAGAACTCTACTGGTATCTAGACAGTACGCCGACCCATAGTTATGCACAGATGCGCTATCGTTATCCTCATCAGGCTTATCCATATAAAGACTTGGTAGAGGAAAATGCCGCACGCGGCTTTGCAGATCGCGAATATGAGATCAGCGACACAGGCGTCTTTGACGAACAGCATTTTTTCGACGTCACCATCACCTATGCAAAGGCTTCCGAGGACGATTTGCTCATGAGGATCGATGTACACAATCGATCAGAGCATTCAGCCAAACTATCTGTACTTCCCCAGCTTTGGTTCAGAAACACGTGGAGTTGGGGCTACGATTCTGGCCCGCAAGGAGAGACAGCATCAGCTCCCAATTTTCGGCTTGATTCTACTACTTGCATTGCAGCAGAACATGAGCAGCTTGGGCAATACCATTATTACTGGCAAGGAATGCCAGAGGTGCTAATGACCAACAACGAATCCAACGAAGAGCTACTGTTCGGCACTGAAAATAAATCGCCATGGGTGAAGGATGCATTTCATCGCTATGTCGTTGATGGTGAAAAAAATGCAGTGAACCCTGAGCGTGTCGGAACCAAAGCTGCATTGCACTATTCCTTACGCCTTAAAGGTAACTCAACTAAAAGTATTCAAGTGCGGTTAAGCAAGGCCTCGATCGACAAACCATTTGTCGGCTTCAAACCAATAATGGATCGGCGTAGAACCGAAGCTGACACGTTCTACAAACAATTGCAATCAGCGTCACTCAATGACGAACTTCGTGCAATTCAGAGGCAAGCATTAGCAGGCATGCTGTGGTCAAAACAACTCTATTACTACAATGTCGAACAGTGGCTGAGAGGTGATCCGCAACATATACCTCAACGTGATGAGCCACGAAATGCGCTTTGGCAGCACATGAACAATTTTGATGTCATGTCCATGCCAGATAAATGGGAATACCCGTGGTATGCCGTATGGGATACCGCCTTTCACTGCTTGCCACTGGCGACCGTCGACTCAGACTACGCAAAAAGGCAACTGTTACTAATTACCAGAGAATGGTACATGCATCCAAACGGGCAATTGCCCGCCTACGAGTGGTCGTACGGAGATGTAAACCCTCCTGTGCACGCATGGGCAACGTGGAATGTTTATGCCATGGAAAAAACCCGCACCGGCAAGGGGGACACAACGTTTCTGGAAAGTGTATTCCATAAATTACTACTCAACTTTACCTGGTGGGTTAACCAAAAAGATACAAACGGCAACTCGATTTTTGAAGGTGGATTTCTTGGTCTGGACAATATCAGTCTGTTTGATCGTTCAGAAGAACCACCCACAGGCGGCATACTTCACCAATCTGATGGCACTGCCTGGATGGGATTTTTCTCGGCCTGTATGCTGCGCATAGCCCTAGAACTTGCGAGAAGCAATCCGTCCTATGAAAACATCGCCAGTAAGTTTTTTGAACACTTTTTGCAAATAGCCCATGCAATCAATGGTGATGATGTAAATGCTGGCTTATGGAACGAGCAAGATGGCTTTTTCTACGATCGGCTGGACTTGCCCGACGGACGAAGCTCTCCCATAAGAGTTCGTTCTCTTGTAGGGCTCATGCCACTCATCGCAGCAACTACCATCGAAGATGCTGTCTACCAGGAATTTCCTGATTTCGCACGACGTATGAGTTGGTCCATGCGTCGAACTCCTGATGTTGCTGATCGAATGGCGAACATTCAAACAAAAGGTGCAGACAATCGACATCTGTTGTCCTTCATGAGAGAACCACGACTTAAACGTGTTCTAGCCTATTTACTCGATGAGGACGAATTTCTATCTCCCTACGGTATACGCTCACTTTCCAAATTCCATGAGAAACATCCGTTCACTTACACCACTGATAGCGGAAAAACACTAAGCGTCGGGTATGAGCCTGGCGAGGGCGAAACAGATATGTTTGGCGGTAATTCTAATTGGCGAGGACCTATTTGGTTCCCCATAAATTATTTGCTGATCGAGTCTCTTAGGCGTTACCACAGCTACTATGGATCGAATTTCATTATCGAGTGCCCGACAGCTTCGGGACAATGGATGACACTCGAACAAGTAGCCAATGAGCTGACGTCACGTTTGGTTAAGCTGTTTGAATTAAACGGTGAAAACGAGCGAGCATGGTGTGGGGATAATTCCGATCTATTGACGTCGAGCAGTGAAGGTATGCATCAATTTTTTGAGTATTTCAACGGAGATACAGGAGAAGGGTTAGGCGCCAGCCACCAAACGGGTTGGACAGGTCTCATAGCCATGTTATTACAGCCAGAGTTGCAGCATTTGTAAACTCAAGGGTTAACGTCTAAACCGCATGAGTCGACGCCTAAAATATGGAACATGTGTTCTTTGCGAAAGAGATTCGCACTTGAGCTTCCATCATCTGATTCCGCGAAAGTTACACAAGCGACGTCGGTTTGCGAAAAGCTATACCATGGATCAATTGAACGAGGGCATTATGCTCTGCCCTGGCTGTCACAAAGGACTCCACAAGCTGTACGGTGAGATGGAATTGGGTACCCGGTTAAACTCAATATTGGCGCTCAAAATTGATCCTTCTGTTGCAAAGCACGTAGCGTGGGTTGCCAAACAAAAAATATGAAAACAGGCGAGCACTAGTCCTGTTCATCAACCAAAAAGCCACCAGATTGTCTGGCCCACAGCTGAGAATACAAACCCCGGCCAGCTGCAAGCTGGCTATGTGTTCCCTCTTCTATGACAGATCCTTTGTCCATCACAATCAGTCGATCCATAGCAGCAATGGTGGACAGACGATGTGCGATGGCAATAACTGTTTTACCTTCCATTAATGCACTCAGATTTTCCTGAATTGCTGCCTCAACTTCACTGTCCAGCGCTGATGTGGCTTCATCGAGAACCAGTATCGGCGCATCCTTCAAAAACATTCGAGCAATGGCCAGCCGTTGACGTTGTCCGCCGGATAGCTTGACGCCTCGTTCTCCAACACGAGCATCGTAGCCTGATCGGCCAGAGCTATCCGACAACGATTGAATGAACTCGTGTGCATTGGCTCGCTTGGCAGCTGTTATGACGGTTTCCATCGTGGCGTCTCTAAGTCCATAGGCGATATTTTCGTAGACAGTTCTATGCAACAAAGAAGTATCCTGAGTAACTACACCAATATGCGCACGTAAGCTTTCCTGCTTGGCGTCTCTGACATTAATGCCATCAATCTTAATGTCGCCTGCCTCAACATCATAAAGTCTGAGCAGCAGATTGGTCAGCGTTGTTTTTCCAGCACCTGAGCGTCCCACCAGTCCGATTTTCTCACCACCCTTGATATTCAGGTTTAATGCGTCAATAGCACCCGTATCTCGCCCGTAGTGAAAGCGGACTTGATCAAAAATAATCGCACCTTTTGGCACAACAAGATCGATTGCATCGGGTTTATCAATGATATCCTGACGCGTGGATAGCATCGCCATACCATCATAAATAATGCCGATACTCTCAAAAAGACCGGAAAGCTCCCACATTATCCAATGAGACATTCCATGCATGCGAAGTACCAGACCGATACTTACGGCCAACGCTCCGGCACCTGTGTGGCCCGCATCCCAAAGCCATATTCCAGTAGCCGCTACAGAAAACAAAAGAAGCGCATTAATGATGTCTAGCGAGACATTGAGTCCAGTTACCCAGCGGAATTGCGGATAAACTGTTGCTAGAAAACGATACATGCTGCCGCGCGCATATTCGGCTTCATGGCCCGCATGAGCAAATAGCTTGACCGTCATGATATTGGTGTAACTGTCTACCACCCTGCCTGTCATTTCGGAACGAGCGTCCGCTTGCTGCCTGGAGATTTTCTTAAGCTTTGGCAAGAAATAATTGAGCATGCAGATGTACGCAAACAGCCAGAGTGCAAACGGCAACATCATCCAGGTACTAAAGGTTGCAACCAATAACATCGCACCAAAAAAGTAGACTGCAACGTACACCATCACATCCAGAACTTTTAAAACAGCGTCGCGTATAGCTAACGATGTCTGCATGACTTTTGTGGCAACGCGACCTGCGAACTCATCCTGATAGAAGGAATAACTCTGACCAAGCATCCAGCGATGAGCTTTCCAGCGAATGGTCATCACAAAGTTGCCAAAGACGGCTTGATGAAGGACCAAAGATTGAAACAATCCGGCCAAAGGAAGCAGCACCAGCACAACCAAAGCCATCCAGATGAGTTGCCCTGACTCCCGCTCTAGCAAAGAACCAGATACCCCATCAATTGCTTTAGCACGGCTTCCTTCTCCCAGCCAATCAATCAGATTCCCCATGAAACTGAAAAGACTCACCTCCAGTAAAGAAATGACTCCGGACAACACAGCCATGAGCAACAGCCACGGCCATGAATCACGAACGAAGTACCACAGAAATGGCATTAAACGCGATGGAGGGCGTTTTGGTAATTCATTGGGAAATGGAGTTATGCGACTCTCGAAGTAATCGAGAATCTGGTCGATGATTGGCATTATTTTATTACAAATTTCCCAGCAATTTGCTCAAGGCATTGATATTGTTCCGGATGAACTAGAGTATCTACGTAAAACCAGAGTACTGAGATGTTTCAAGAATCGGTAGTATACGCAAGCTCGCAGCAATGAAACTGCAACCTGGATGGCGCCGCTGGTTACAGGAGCTAATAACACCTGTCAGTAGTCCCGCACTGGAGGAGCTCCTCCTACAACATCGAAAAGCCCTTCCAGCTTTATGGTTACTAGGTAAAGCGGGTGCTGGGAAATCATCCATTGTTCAACGTTTGACAGGGGATACCCGAGCGACAATCGGTAACGGGTTCGCGCCCTGTACAAAAACGGCCATGTACTACGACCATCCTGCGTCTAGCTCGCTGACTAGCTCGCCGACTGGCTTGCCGACTGGCTTGCCGACTGGCTTGCCGACTGGCGACCCCGTCGGTCCGGTGATGCGCTTCCTGGATACCCGAGGACTCGGAGAGGCGAATTATAATCCAGCCGATGACCTTGCGGAGGCTAGCAGCGGCAGCCATGCCCTTCTACTCCTGACTCGCGTCGACGATACATCGCAGGCCGAGCTACTGCGTGCACTCAAATCAGTAAGCGGCAAACTGAGCAATATGGCCCTACTGCACGTCCATACAGCCTTACACACAGTTCCAGCTGATGAGTTACCAAGAGCCATCGAATACAACAAAAATTTGATTGCCGATGCACTAGACCGCATTCCGCCCAATGTCCATATCGACTTTACAGATCCGGACGACGGGTTCGAAGATTCTGATCGTGGATTAACCGAACTGCGCACGGCCATTATTGAGTTAGTACCAGAGTTGAATCGAATTCTCACCCAATTTGAGGCAAAAGATAAGGAGGAATCGCTGTTTCTGACACATAACCGTGAAATTCTTGGCTATGCAGCTGCTGCTGCTGCCGCTGATGTTTTTCCGGCCATCGGGCTATTTGCGGTACCAACGATTCAAGGAAAGCTGCTTCACACCCTGGCCGGCCGTTATAACATCACATGGGATAAGCGCATTGCGATGGAATTCGTTGCAGCCATGGGCAGCAGTTTTTTATATCGATATGCCCTATCCCTCGGAGGACGCCAACTGGCCAAGTTCATTCCTGTTTATGGCCAAACAGCAGGTGCAGCAGCTGCATCGGCTTTGAGTTTTGCCAGTACCTATGCCATCGCTCGAGCGGCTTGCATGTACCTTTATCATCAAAAAATTCACAAACCAGTGAGCTCAGAAGCCTTGCAGGAAGCTTTTAAACGCGCGTTTAATGATCAGAAAAAATCATGAATCTTAAACTGCTTTTTAAACTCTCCACCCTCAGCGCTATCGCCTATCTGGTTCTGGTAATCATTATTCCTGTCGCCACGTTATCGGTAATGGGCCTTATTTATCTCTCTGCAAACAATTTACTTCTAACCATTTTGTTTGCCTGGTTAGTCATAACTACTGTGGGCTATCTGGCCTTTGTTGTTTGGCCTTCAAAACAATTTGCCAAGCTTGCAAAAAGCCACCCGCAAGACGAGGAACAAGCAACAGATAAAAATGTGTCTCTTCCTCAACAGTTGACGCCGCAAAGCAACTGGACCACACAAGATATTGACATCTGGACGACGCTTTGCCAAACCATCGAGAATCTTCTTGATGAAAAACCGGCATGGGAATCACTGCCGGATTTATCGTTACTATTGCTCTCGGACGTCTCTTCACAATACAACGGCAGTGTGTCGAGTAACATTTCAGCAGATCCCACCATTAAATACCGCTTCACGATACCAGAAGCACTGCTGGTTCTATCCGTAGGTGCTCATCGCTACCGAGAATTGATACTCGCTCATATACCCTTCTCAGAGAGCATCACAGTTTCATCAATGCTGTCACTTTACGGGCGCCAAACGCATATTAAAACCGGGTATACCTGGTTAAATCGGGCTCGCCGTATCTTGCGAGTAAGCAACCCACTAGCTGCTGCCGTCGGCGAGCTGAAGGATCAATTCACTGATCGCGTATTCAGCCATTTAAGCAATAACATTCAAAATGATCTTAAACGGCTCCTTCTCCAGGAGGTCGTGCAGGTAGGTATCGATCTGTATAGCGGAAAACTTAAATCAACGCCAAGCGAATTGATTGGTTACCGAAGCGACACATTGAAGCAGGACGAACAACGCACACCAGATGCTGTTGAACCACTGCGTATCGTTCTGATGGGACAATCCAGCGCCGGGAAATCATCACTGATCAACGCTCTGTCTGATTCACTACAAGCCGAGGTAGATATCCTACCCACGACGTCCAATATTCAAACCCATGCACTTGATCTAGGTCCCGCTGTAAAGGTTCACCTCATTGATACCATCGGACTTGGCCCTCTATCCGACCAGCAAGACACGTTAGTGAAATTAGCCGTTCAATCTGATCTCATTGTGTTTGTTGCCCGCTCCACACAGCCAGCCAGGAATGCGGACAGTCAACTGTACCAAACCGTGTCAAACGCCTTCGAGATGAAACCTACACGAAGACCTCCTCCCATTCTATTGGTGCTAACCCATGTGGATCAGCTAAAGCCGCGCAACAACTGGTCACCACCTTATGACTTGGGCAGCGACAATCCCAAGGCTAAGACCATCATCATGGCATTGAAAAGTTGCCTTGCACAGATCGGATTGCCGGCGGAAACGCCAGCTGTGCCTGTCTGCTTGTCGGAAATTAAAGGCTATTACAACGTCGAGGCGGTCAGCACTCAGCTCATGCTGCTGCAGGATACTGCAACGCTTGCACAATGGAATCGCCGTCGAATCGAACAGGGTGATCAAGGTGTCTCATGGGACGAACGCTGGTCCCAGATAAAAGGTTTAGGTCAAGTAATCGGCCGCGCGGCAATCAAATAAGCGCTTTGGCAGGCGGCAACGGAGACTGAGAGTCGTTGATATGATTGGTGATATTCGTAAAGAAAATAGTGCTCATGACCATGGTCAAATCCACTAGATTTTCCTCAGTAAACCCCTCAGCATAAGCCTCTTCAAGTAGCTCCTTGGGCAACATCCCCGGTTGACGAAATAAATGTGATGCGACTTTTAGCAAGCAATCCAGACGCGCCTCTCCAATTTGCTGCTCCTTTCTAATAGCTATTTGCGCGTCAGGATCCAATCCTGCTTGTTTGGCCTTGAAAGAATGGACAGACAAGCAGTAATCACAACCTGTCTGCTGACTCACCCACAACTTCACTGCTTCCACTTCCCGCAGTTCCAGCGATCCTTCCCGAATGCTCGCTTCCATGTGTAAGTAGGCCCTTAGAGCAGCCTCACTATTGGCGAACTGCAAATAGACTTCAGCCAATTTATTACTCATTCGAACCGGTGCCAGCGCATCCAGTGTTTCGGGTAAAAGATCTGCCTCTTTTCGAGTTGTTAATCGGGACACGGTATAATCACAGGATGCGGATTGGACTTTATTATGCCTGAAAATTTTTACCGACCGATACAGGCGCTTCTATCGCGTATCGTCTCACTATGGGTAAGACCTGACGTACTGCCAGTCGACCCCGGCAGCTTGATCGATTCTGGGAAACCCGTTCTATATATTCTGGAAATTGGTGGTATTGCAGACAGGACGGCTCTGCAAATTGCCTGCAAAAAACTCAAGCTTCCTCCCCCTGGAAATCCACTCAACTACGGTACTGCTTCTACACGGAGCTCTGTAGACGTATTGAAGAAACGCCAGGGCGTGATATTTCGCAAACACCGGATGGTTCGCTCCCATCGGCTCTCAAATTTTGTTCAAGCCGGTGTAGAAGCAGATTGTGGAGAACTACAAATTGTGCCTGTGTCCATCTATTGGGGCCGGGCACCAGATAAAGAATCATCGTTTTTGCGACTACTGTTTACTGAGAACTGGCAGTTTGGCAGTCGTACACGAAAACTGATTACAACCCTTCTGCACGGGCGGCACACCTTAGTCAGCTTCAGCGAACCCTTGTCATTTGTCACACTTAAAAGCTCTGACGAGCCTGCGGATATTCTGCAGAGGAAATTATCTCGCATCTTGCGGGTCCACTTCAGACAACGACGCATTGCCAGCCTCGGCCCCGATCAATCGCATCGGCGAATGCTGGTCGATCATGTCCTGTCCGATGCTTCCGTCCGAACGGCGATACAAAACGAGGCAGACGGCAAAGTATCAGTAGAACAAGCTCAAAAAAAGGCTGAAAAATACGCACTTGAAATTGCCGCGGATGTGTCTTATCCGACGGTGCGCATTCTACATCGACTACTTACCCGGCTGTGGACCGAGCTATACGACGGTGTAGAACTATCAGGTGTAGAGCGATTAAAAGCGGTAGCCGATGGGAACGAGATTGTGTACGTCCCCTGCCATCGCAGCCATATTGATTATCTTCTCTTATCTTACATACTTTACGCGCAGGGTTTTTCGCTGCCTCATATCGCCGCGGGTGTAAATCTGAATCTACCCGTGGTGGGCGGACTACTTCGCCGCGGTGGAGCATTTTTCCTGCGACGAAGCTTTGCGGGCAACCCACTATATGCCGCCGTGTTCAACGCCTACATTGCAGAGATTTTACAAAGAGGCCATGCACTCGAATACTTCGTAGAGGGTGGACGAAGTCGTACTGGCAGATTACTGCCCGCCAAAGGTGGCATGCTCGCTATGACCATCCATGCATTTCTACGCGACACACAAACACCTGTTGTTTTTGTGCCTATTTACTTCGGCTACGAGCGTCTGCTCGAGGGGCGAGCATTCACCAGCGAGCTGGCGGGTGGGAAAAAGCAAAATGAAAGTATATTTGCCTTGATCAAATCGCTTCGAACCCTGCGTGAAGACTATGGCCAAGTCTATGTAAACATTGGACAACCCATCGCTTTAAATACATTCTTAGATGAGAAGCAAGCTGACTGGCGGGAATTGGAGGTCACAACATCTCGTCCTGAGTGGTTAAAACCTATAGTGTACGATCTCGGTGATCAGATAATGCGCTCCATTAATGAAGCGGCAAGCGTCACTCCCGTAAGCTTGTTGGCCACTACCCTCTTAGCCACGCCCAGAGGTTGTATTAGCCGCACAGAGCTTGAGCAACAAATTGACTTTTACCAAATTTTACTCCAGTCAGCATACGAAGGCACTTATGTGGTCGTACCTAATGTCAATGCCAGCGAACTGATCGATCACGGTTCCCGGCTGGGTTTTATTGAAACTCATGCTGACGCGATCGGCTCAATTGTTCAGCTGAAGTCCGGGCAAGCAGCTCCGCTGACATATTTTCGCAACAATATCCTGCATTTGCTAACGTTGCCTGCATTGGTGGCAGCCTCATTGGCTAACAACCGATTTCGCACGAATACAGAAATTCATCGATCTGTAATACTGACTTTCCCATTTTTACAAGGAGAACTGTTTCTTGCTACCGACTTGGAATCAAGTGCCATCGACAAAACTCTCGAAGCATTGCGTAAAGCCAATCTACTGACTCGTGAAGGCGATGGTTGGTCTCGAGCTACTGCTGGCTCTTCTGAGGATGTAACACTGACTCGGCTGGCAGAAGTTGTTATGCCCGCTCTTGAGCGCCACTACCTGTGTGCCTGTATCTTGGTTACCTCAAATACAGGTTCTGTAAATCAGCTTGAACTGACCGAACAATGTTCGGCAAGCGCCGAACGGCTATCCAGAACCCATGGGCGCCCGGTTAGCGATCTATTTGATCGACATTTACACAAAAATCTCGTTAGGAACTTGATTGAGCACGGTTACATTACTTCCAGTGAAGATAGCATTAGCGCAACACCAGCTCTCATGGACATGGAAGCTGAAGCCTGTGCCTTGCTGGGCGTGCAAGTACGTCACGCCATCATCAATACAGCCATGGCTACACATAAAAGGACGCAGGCAAGCAAGTAACCAAAATCTGACTTTCAAATAACCACCCGATGTCGTCACGGGTATGGTAAATGCTGGTTACCCAAGTACTAGATTCGAGCAACGCGGCCATATAAGCATTTTTATGGCCGCTTGCTTGCCCCTGTACAGTTGAGGTAATGATGTACACAGCTCTTAAAATACTGCCCGCTTTCGCAGTCACAATCGCGCTTAGCAACCCAGTCTGGGCTGGTGATGCTAGGTCCATAGCCCTGGGTGGCTCTGCCATCGCTAACGGCCAAGGCGCTCATGGTGCGCTTGAGAACCCAGCCTCCATGATGACGATGAAAAGAGCCGGACAACGCATCCACTTTCGCATCGGCTTTTCGGCAGACATTCGTGACACCGGGGATTTAGTAGATACGCTAACAGACGATGCCAACACTGACCTTATTAGCGATATAGAGGCTCAGGTCGAGGAACTAAGCACTCGAGTAATACAGTGTGATCCAATTTTTGGGAATGCAGAGGATGTGTGTGTGGACAATACACAGGCAGTATCCGATCTAGCCACACAGCTACTCACCGTCGTCAACAGCATAGATGACGAATCAGTTGATGCCCAAGTATCAGCAGACTTGGGCATGGCATTTACAATGGTCGGTTATCCCGTCGCAGTGAATCTGAGAATTATTGCTACTGGCAATGGAACTCCAGATATTGTAGAGACCGATAAAGACTATATTCTAGAACTAGCTAATCTGCTGGATGACGATTCACTAACCTTGGATGAGATACGCAATTCCACGTATATCGAAGCTGATGAATTTGGCATTCCGCTAAGTGTTCAGTTGCCCGAGGACGTTCTGCAGTCTGAAGGATACGGAAGCTCATTGGTTCGTACACAGCTAGGGATTGGTTTTGCTAAAACGCTAACGATGGGTGGTTTCATCATTGATACTGGGATCACACCAAAATTTTCAAAACTAGATGCATACTCCCTAAACGCTAGCTTGGTCGACGAACTCGATGACACGACGGGTCCAATTCAAGACCGATTCGAGGACAGTGAGGTCTCAGAAAGCACATTTACTTTCGACGTAGGAGCCTCCATGGCCTTGTCTAGTTTTCCGGTTCGCGTCGCAGCTGTCATTAGAAACGTGATTCCAGAATCTATTCAGACCCTGAACGGGTTCGAGTTTGAAACAACGCCTCAGATCATTGTCGGTGTTGCTTTCAAAACCAATCTCCTGAGCATTACGGGTGACTTGGCCCTTAATAAAGCTAAGCAGGACAACTTTGAATCCCGGAAATTTTCCTTAGGTGTAGAACTAGGGTTCAAAAAACTCGCGTTTCGAGGCGGTATTAGTCACGATGCTGCACGAGAGGACGAGACGACAGCATTCACATTAGGCTTCGGTCTGGGTCCATTACAAGTAGGCGCCCGGTTATCCGAGCTCACAGCTATCGAAGGTAGTTTGCAAATGTCTTACAGCTTCTAAATTGAGTTATAGGCCCTTCAAAGGCCTGCGCATAATAGCTCTCGCTTGACGTTGCGAGGTGGAGTCAAGACCCACTGTTTCGAGGTTACGAGACCAGTCACGCGCGTGCACAGGAATATTACTGAGTACTCCGATAGCATTCTCGTAGGCCTGTAAACTCCAGCGATAGCCGTACCTGAATCCGGAATCTACCAACGCAAGTAACGCCTGCTTGAGCTCCTTGGAAGTAACGCAATTCACGACTAGCAGCCCTTCTGAAACCAGATGACTTCTCAGCAGATCAGTCCACAAGGTGGTGAGCTCACACGCTCGTAAAGGCTCCCCCTCGTCATGACCAAAAAGATCGTCAATGATGATATCAAATGGCGGGCCGTCATAGTTGGCAAGCCATTGAATTGCGTCCGCATGAACCAGAGATACGCGCGGATCATTTACACCGAACCAACGCGTTGCAATAGCAAGATGTTGGGCATCGATTTCCACAGCAACCATTTCTGAAAAATTTGTCAGTAATTGAAGCTGTCGAATTACTGCACCGCCACCAACACCTAACAACAGAATACGAGGGGAGGAATCTACTGGCTTATAGAGCACCGGCAAACTCAAACAATCCCAGACCCCTCCTGCAATAGGTTTATTGGGATTCCACTGGGTATGAAAAACTTTATTACTGTATAGACGAATAGATGCGCCAGATTGTCGCACGCTATAATGCGTGCCACCTTCTTCATGCTCCCAGAGTGTGGTCATCAGCAAAGCTCACAAGAATATTGCATCGATCAATCACCTCAACGTTATTCTGCACTTAATGAACACGGACTCGTCGCTCGAAAAAGAGCTGCTGCATCTGTGATTTTTTCTTCTCAGAGGTGTCTGCAGTCAGAGTTTTCGATAGACCTGGGAAATCGGCTATCACTGGGCCGTCGCGGTTGGTACACCAATCCACACCAGACACCATAGACGCAGTTTGACCTATTTCTGTGGCGAAGAAGGAATCAAAGTCCCCTTCCGACCCATAGATAGTATCAACAACCCATCGGGCACGCGGCACTAATAGAGAATCAGCAAGACGGTTTTTCTGGCCCCATCCTACTAGTAATTCGCCGCAGACATAATCATCCTCATCTACTGGCTTGTTTACAAACGCAATATAAACATCAATATCAAAACTGAACTTCATCATGACTTGAGTAAACAGCGTTGCAAAATCTTCTCGCTCAGTGCTGTAGGAATAAAAACGGGCAGCTCCGTCATTTACCATCTCGGTGCCGACGAAACCTGGGTTAAAAGACTTTTGTAGCTCTGTTGCGGCCTCCCCCCTGTATCGCACCTGCCCTAGATCATTTAGGGTTTGAGAGTACAGCGGCAGATCATTGTTAAGGCGTGGAGAGAGGAATAGATTCTCGTTGGCCAAAAGCGCGAACAATGGTGTAAGCGATGGGTCAAGTGTTGCAACGCTCTGAGAAGGCAGGTAGTCCACAGCATGGGCCAATTCGTGGTACAGCAGCCGGTACATCGGGATTTTGATATCTTCATAGGGCCTCTCCTGCCGATCCGTCAAACTGTAATACCTGACTGCAGCGTCTCTTCCCGATCGCATGCTCTCAAAAAACCAGAACTGCAATTCGTCACCAAAGCCGCTACGGTAATCTTCTTCAGTCGAAACGTTTGCCTTTTCAAGAACAGAAAGCCAAAGTCCTTCTGGATCCAACTGAATTGCTCCGGTACCAATCCAGTAGTTAGAGGGACGGACGGTACTGCCTATACTAATTGAGGTAACGGAACCAAACAGCGGAATCATTATATCCGGGGCGTCGTTCAGGAGTGCGGCAAACCGATCCCCCATCCAGGCATGCGTGACCAGTAAGCGGTTAAGTATGTCATCACGCGTAAAGTCTGGCGTAGCCTGCGCGATGAACGGTAGGGAATTTAATGTGCAAGCCAGATTATGGTCCTCTACTACCGCACATTCGTTAAGCACATTTGCGTAGGGGCTGTCTGAGCGGTAGGGATAAAGTTGGCTCGTTTCCCGAATATCAAGGCGTGGGACCGCTAAAGGATCGGGCGTTGCCCCGACACCGGGTCCGGGATCCGTCGGTGTCTCGATTTCACCTCCGTTCGTAGCTACTGCCTGGCCATCAGCGTCTGCATGCGGGGCATTTGAGGAACTGCAAGCAGAGAGCAGCACAACAGCAACTAGCCATGTGAGCCGCGATAGGCTAATCACTTGCTGCTCCACGCCATTAAATCGTAACTCATCCTACGGTCAACTCATCCGTTACTGAAGTTCGATTTCAACCCGACGGTTCATTGCTCGGCCCTGCTCAGTCGTGTTATCAGCAATAGGGCGTGTTTCGCCGAAACCACGTGTTTCGAGCCATTTTGCTTCCACACCCTGATTCTGCAAATATATTTTCACACCGGTTGCTCGACGCTCTGAAAGGCCCATATTGTATCGGTCAGTGCCGCTCCAATCTGCATGACCATTGATATAAATACCCACATTGTTCTTTTTCAGAACAACTGCAAGAGCATCAAGATCTCTTGCAAATTGAGGCGTAATTTCAGTTCGATCAAAAGCAAATCTGCCTTCTGGTGTAGTCATCGGCTCTGGAATGCGCGGTAACGGCAGCGGAGCATCTATCTCGATTGCTTTGGGAGCTGGTACCGGATCTGATACAAAAAGAGCAGGTACACTCAAAGTATCGGGTACGTGGGACTTTCCGAATCGCTTGAGAATACCTACATTCAGATAAGTAGCGTCAGTATCCATCGCCATAACTTCGGTACGTAAGGCAATCCCGTTTGCGAAACCATATTCCAGCCCGAGACCGAACACGGCGTGGTTAGAATGATCCTGAAAATATTCAATACCTTCAGATGAATTGCGCATGTGCCCAAGGCCTAAACGCCCGTACAATGACAAGCCTTCACGGCGAAACAAGCCATCGACATCCGAATCAAAGAATGCAAGACCGCTCTGGCTGCTATACAGATATCCTAGCGC
>JBLHWG010000051.1:0-19934 GCA_047629055.1 Halioglobus sp. | reverse complement strand
TGACGTCTGAAGGTGCAACCGTCGGTTTACTGGATGCTGATATCTACGGCCCAAGTCAACCACGCATGATGGGGCTCTCTGGCCAGCCAGAGTCAACAGATGGCAAAAGTCTGGAACCTATGGAAAATTATGGCGTGCAAACCATGTCCATTGGTTTTCTCATAGACGAAGAGACTCCAATGATTTGGCGAGGGCCAATGGTTACCCAGGCTCTCGAGCAGTTGCTCAACGATACGAATTGGCGAGATCTAGATTACCTGGTTATCGATTTACCGCCGGGCACAGGTGATACTCAGTTGACTCTGGCTCAGAAAGTACCGGTTAGCGGCGCGATAATAGTGACTACCCCTCAAGATATCGCTTTGCTTGACGCCAGAAAGGGGCTGAAAATGTTTGAAAAAGTGGAAGTGCCCATTCTTGGCATAGTCGAGAACATGTCTACACACGTGTGTACCAACTGCGGTCATGAGGAGCACATCTTCGGACAGGGTGGTGGTCAGACCATGGCTTCAGAGGCTGGCATAGATTTGCTGGGCTCCCTGCCGCTCGAGATTGGAATCCGTCTGCAGGCAGATAGTGGCAAACCCACGGTGGTTTCTGAGCCGGAGGGTCGAACAGCTGAAGCCTATCGTGAAATAGCACGCAAGGCCGCCGCCCGATTATCCCGTCAAGCCAAAGACTATTCTGCAAAATTCCCCAATATCGTTATTCAAAACACGTGAGCATCAAAGCAGACAAATGGATTCGCCGAATGGCAGAATCACACAACATGATCGAGCCTTTCGAGGCCGGTCAGGTACGTGTAGATAGTGATAACGAACGCATCGTCTCGTACGGTACGTCCAGTTATGGCTACGATGTGCGCTGCGCTGACGAATTCAAAATATTTACTAATATCAACCACGCGATCGTCGATCCAAAGGCATTCGACCCTGATAGCTTCGTGGATATTCAGGCGGACGTGTGCATCATTCCCCCAAATTCATTTGCACTGGCCCGAACCATCGAGTATTTCCGCATCCCCAGAAATGTTCTTACCGTCTGTTTAGGTAAGAGCACGTACGCGCGTTGTGGGATTATCGTCAATGTAACGCCGCTGGAACCTGAATGGGAGGGACACGTGACATTGGAATTTTCAAACACTACACCACTACCCGCTAAAATATATGCCAACGAAGGTATTGCACAAATGCTGTTTTTTGAAAGCGATGAAGTTTGCGAAACCTCTTACGCAGATCGCGGCGGTAAGTATCAGGGGCAACGTGGCGTAACATTGCCCCGTACCTAATCCATTTGCTTCCAACCCGTTTTTTGGAAGAATCGTTACAGACGAATTTATGAGCACCGACATGATTGACAGCGATGGCTTTCGAGCGAATGTCGGCATCATTCTGAGCAATAATGATGGTAAGGTCTTTTGGGCTCGCAGAATCGGCCAGGATGCCTGGCAATTTCCTCAGGGCGGAATTGACAGCAGCGAATCTCCCAAAGAGGCGATGTACCGTGAGCTTAGTGAAGAGACAGGGCTGTCTCCAGGTGATGTTGATGTATTGGGTTGTACGAGTGAGTGGCTGAGATATCGGCTGCCCAAGAGATACGTGCGCCGCAATCAAATTCCGGTATGTATTGGCCAGAAACAGATCTGGTACATGTTGCGCATGCTTGGCAACGAGTCTGCCGTTGATCTTGCCAACAGCTCCAAGCCAGAATTCGACCACTGGCGCTGGGTGGATTATTGGGAGCCTTCTCGAAAAGTCATATTCTTTAAGAGAAAGGTCTATAAAAAAGCGTTGGCAGAACTGGAACCGCTTCTGATTAATGCCTGAAAAGCCTTAGTTGAAGGGGCGGACGATGACTAAAATTACGATTCCAGCTAGGAACGCAACAGGCAGCTCATTAAACCACCGAAACCACACATGTGAGCGGGTGTTCTGATCTGCTCTAAAAATTCTGACTAACTTAGCGCAATACAGGTGATAAACGAATAGCCCCAACACCAGTATTAATTTTAGCTTCATCCAGGCAAGCGTTAACAGACCCGGTAACCAAATCACCAGAAGTAGGGTGCCGAAGACGAGAGTTAATACAGCGCCCATTGTCGTGATTGCGAGGAGTTTGCGCTCCATTACCTTGAAGGTCTCATTCTGCTCTTTGTTGCTGATATCGGTCATCGAGTGATACACAAAGACTCGAGGCAAGTAGAAAAGACCGGCAAACCAGGTAACCATGAAAATAACGTGAAGTGACTTAATCCACAGCATGTCAGCCAGTTCCCAGCAGTTGAGCGACTTGTTTTTCGAGTTTGTCCAAATCTAAGGCGCCGATGTAGCGGCTCACCAACTTGCCGTCTGCATCCAGTAGAAAGCTTGTGGGTGTGCCTTTTATGGAGCCAAAGGCCGCGGAAGCCTCACCCTTGATATCCAGAGCAACAGGAAAAGGGAGCTGCAGTAGCTTGGCCAATTCCAGTACTTCATTGGGAGGATCGTAGGGCATAGCTACCGCAATGATCTGGAATCCATCAGGATTGTGAGTTTCATAGAAGTCCGCTAAATGTGGCATTTCTTTTACGCAGATGACACAGCTAGTAGACCAGAAGTTGACCAGTGTGGGCCCCCGAGAGTCGCCAATGGTAACGTCTGTGCCGCTCAGTGTTTTGAGGGTGAGTTCGTTGACAGAAGGGTCAAGCTCGGTACGGTTGCTGCATGAAACCATAACAACAGACACTATTACGGCAGCGAGCACTGTATGAAGCCTGACAGGGCCAGAATGTCGCGGAACTAACGTTGGCAGTGACAGAACTAGGTTAAGGAAGCGGTGTATCACAATTAATTTCGGAATCGTTGATAGAGACAATGATACCTACTCGTGGCACCCCGCGTGTAACCGATCAGACAATGAATAATAGGTAACAAAACCTAAAGGAATTTCGTTTGCTGGCCGACATTTTTACTGGATGGATTTAGTTAGTTTCGACGGTACCCAAATCAAACGAGTTTTCTTCCCAGGTGGTTATCACGGGAAACACGTTCGGTCACCCGGTAGGCAGGAGTCGAATAAGCCAGGAGATCGGCTAGCTCGAAATAATTTGCAGTTACAGAAATGGTCTGTGACAGCATAATCGGAAAATACACGTATTATGGCTTTCAAGAGTGATTCGAACCCATTAGTGGCTAGTGCTGATGAAAACGGCAAGCTTATACAAACAGCTGCGCGCTCGGTTTCACCTATCTTTGAGCTAAACGCAATCAACTGCAAATCTCTTTGCAAGTCGGCAGTGATTCAGCACGTTCAACGAAACGATGAGATTAAACCAGAAAATTCACATCGTTGGATGATGTATTTGGTTGAAGGATCGCTCAGCCTGCACTCCGGAAAGGAAGAGGTCAGGGTCATCAATGCAAACACCAAGGAAGCTTTACAGCCTCTGTTTCAGGACAAAGGCGCTTATCAAAGCGCTCGAACAACCTCTGTGGCCAAAATTGTAAAGTTTGGTCGTGAACAGCTGGATATCTTGCTAAAAGAGCAACAAAAGAATGCAGTTTGCGTAACGGATGTTCATGTGGGCGAGCTGGACAATCTGATATTCGATGGCATATTGACTTCGATGGCCAGCAATACAGTAACGTTGCCGAGTTCTCCAGAGGGTGCTATAAAGATTTTAAGCTCCTTTGCACGAGTTGCTGGAATTCCAGAACTTGCTGAAGTGATTCAATGTGACCCCGGACTTGCCGTGCATATCGTAAGAACAGCAAATCGGGTCGATGTAGGCGCCACTGAATCTACTCATAGTATCCGCGGTGCTATCACTCGCCTGGGGGTTGAAGAAACCCAGCGTGCCATCGCAGAGCTTCTTAAAATCAATACGATGATTCCATCTAGCAAGGTGGTGGATGGACGATTGAAACGGTATGTTCAGCGGGCAACGCTTTCGGCCGCTATAGCTCAAGTATTGTCCAGAGAGTTGCCGCATTTGAAACCTGAAGTTGCAATGCTAGTGGCATTGTCTGCTGATATTGGGGAACTTCTGATTCTTAAGCAGGCCAATGCGCATGCAGACAAATTCACTAGCGATCAGGAATTGGCAACAGTTGTGAACAACCTGAGGGTCATTGTCAGTACATGGTTAATGTCTGCCTGGGATTTTCCACCTGAGTTTCAAGACGCGTCATTGAAGGCCCGTGATTGGTACCGAACCCACGACGGTGAAATTACCTACACAGACTTAGTAACTGCAGCATTGCTAATCATAAATGCTGAAATGCCAGAGTCGCAACCAACCTCCATTCCCAGTGCGAACAATCTGTTGCTAGCTAGACGTTTGCAACAGGCTGGGATAGATTTGACATCACCTGGCACCATCATCAGAGCGGCTACCAGTCGAATCGTTACAGTGCAGGCTTTGTTAAAAACAGGTTAAATTCAAGGGAAGCCAGTGTGTGGTTAATGCAGCTCCTCATATCAATTTGTTGGCTGCCAGTGACAAGTTGGCGGTATATGCAATGTCAACTTATCTCCGATACTAAGCGAGCCGGTGCGTTCTACCCATAGCGTGACGCCACGCTTATTCACTGCAGCTTTTGGAAATGATTTTCCGAATCCCGGTGCATGTTGTTCAATGATCTCGCCAGGAAAGCGACACGGGGCGTTTTCCATGTCCACAACCAACGACGTACCATTGGGCGCGATCAGTCGGGAGGAGGGAGGGAGTTTGCTGAAATCTGGGAACCCTTCCAGCACAAGATTTGCGCCAACCCATGCCGGGTTTAGGCTATCAATCTTCATGCTCTTGGCAATCAGGCTTAGCTCTTCGGCAGAGAGCGCCGATATTTGGCGGGTATTGCGAATCTCTGTGCCTTTGGGATATTGACTCTTGACCCTAACGCACGATGGCCGTGTAAGACCACTGTGACTGTCACCAACAAAACCCGTGTAATCAACATCTATCTGATCTACCGAGCTCGTGCTTAGACCATCGCCATCAGTATTGATTCCTAGGAAGCGAATTTCTGCCACCAAGTCTGTTAGGGATAGCATCGGCATAGGTTGTATTCCTTTAGGTCTATAAGTGTTTAAAGCGTGATTTCTAACGCTTGCCCTTACACAGACTTGGGTAAATTCATACGCTTAAGAGCTTTAGGAATCGAGAATGTGATCGTTTCTTCAATGCCTTCAGTTTCTGTGGTCGTTTGGCCACCTTCTGCTTTTAGCCGCGCGATGACTTCACTAACCAGTATCTCTGGAGCTGACGCACCAGCGGTAACGCCCACTTTCTGCTTGCCAATTAACCAATCACTTTTGATATCAACCGCACGTGTAATTAACCTTGATTCTACGCCAGCTCGTTCACCTAACTCAGCAAGGCGATTCGAATTGGAGCTGTTGCTTGCACCCACTACAAGAAGAAGATCGACTTCTTTACACAGTTGTTTAACTGCATCTTGACGGTTTTGTGTTGCGTAGCAAATGTCATCACGTTTAGGTGCAACAATCTCTGGAAAACGTGTCCTCAGGGCATCAATGATGTCCTGAGTGTCATCAACGGAGAGTGTTGTTTGTGAAACGAAGGCAAGTTCTTCTGGATTACTGATCTCGAGCGTCTCCACATCCGCCGTTTTTTCGACCAGAATAATACGTCCGCCGTTGCTTGTGTCATACCGGCCCATCGTACCTTCAACTTCTGGGTGTCCGGCGTGGCCGATTAAAATCACTTCTTTGCCAAGTTTTGCGTATTTAACGACTTCCAGATGAACCTTGGTAACGAGGGGGCAGGTGGCGTCGAACACTTGCAAACCACGTACGCTGGCAGCGTTTTCTACAGCACGTGAAACCCCGTGAGCGCTGAAAATGACAGTAGCATCATCGGGTATTTCGTCCAGTTCTTCTACAAATACCGCACCTTTTTCCCGTAAACCGTCTACGACGAATTTATTGTGTACAACTTCATGTCTGACATAGATGGGTGCGCCATGAATTTCAATTGCGCGCTCAACGATTTCAATTGCTCGATCCACGCCTGCACAGAAGCCTCGAGGATTGGCGAGTAGGATTTGCATTCCGTTTTCCTATTTTATAGTCGCGTTTGCATCAACACCGTTCTTTTCGAACAGAGTTAGTGCCAACAGGATGATTGTGCCGCAGGAGATCGCAGCATCAGCAATATTGAACGAAGGGAAATAACTGGTTCTCCAGTAAACTTGAATGAAGTCTACGACGTAGCCGTACCAAACCCTATCAATCAGGTTGCCTATGGCGCCGCCCAGTATCAATGAGATGGATAGGCTCAGCCATCGTTCAGAGCGACGCATACGATAAAGCCAAACGCACAGCACAATACTAACAACAAGGCTGATAGCGATGAAAAACCAACGTTGCCAGCCACCAGCGTTGTCAAGGAAGCTGAACGCAGCACCATAGTTATAAGCTTTGGTAATATTGAAAAAACCGGTTATTGGAATTTGCTCATACATAGCCAAGGAGGTGTCTGCCCAGATTTTGGTAATCTGATCCAGAACAACAATGACAAGAGCAATTCCGTAGCGCAGTAGGTGTGGCATGGCTTAGGCGATGGCTCGGTGTTCACCTTGGCCATGTACATTGCTTACGCAACGGCTACACACCTCAGGATATTGTTCATCACTGGCTACATCGTCACGCAAATGCCAACAACGGACACATTTTTCGCCCGATGCTTTAGAGCTCTGAATGGCAAAATCGTGGCCGTTGACAGAGAGGGTGGCCGCGTCTGCAGGTTTTGAATCCAGTGTGCTTACGGTTGCCGTGGATGTGATGAGTACGAATCGCAGCTCGTCACCTAATTTCCCCAAAATGCTAGCAACCTCGCTTGAAGCGTAGATAGTCACTGAAGCCTCCAGAGCTCCACCGATATCACCCGCTGAACGAAGTGTTTCTAGTGACTTTGATACAGCATCTCGAATCTGCGTAATAGCGTGCCAATCATCACCTGAGATCGCCGCGTCTTCGCCCAGTGCCAAGAGCGAATCCGAGTACGTTTGAGTAAATACGCTTTGAGCAC
Organism: Halioglobus sp.; assembly: GCA_047629055.1. Lineage (GTDB taxonomy): Bacteria > Pseudomonadota > Gammaproteobacteria > Granulosicoccales > Granulosicoccaceae > Granulosicoccus. The sequence continues at coordinate 12,901 of JBLHWG010000051.1, read as the reverse complement.
GATTTGCTTTGTCTTGTGCAGAATGTTCTCGTAAGTGCTGCCAGATTTCATCAGCAGTAAAGCTCAGTACCGGGGCTATCCAGCGAACCAATGCGTCAGTAATCATGTACATCGCTGTTTGAGCTGAGCGTCTGCCGTGGCTATCGCTTGCCATTGTGTACTGCCGATCTTTGATGATATCCAAGTAGAAGCTCGACATATCTACAGAGCAAAAATGGTTGATAGTCTGGTAGACAGTATGAAATTGATAGGAATCGTAGGCTTCATCAATGGTTGCCTGTGTTCGAAGTGCACAGTCAATTGCCCAACGATCCAGTTCCAACATATCTTCAGGTGCCACAGTATGCAACGCTGGGTCAAAATCATTGATGGCACTGAGTAAGTAGCGTGCCGTATTTCTAATGCGACGATAAGCATCAGACATGCGATCCATGATTTCGTTGGAGACCGTCATTTCACCGCGATAATCCACGGAGCAAACCCACAGGCGAATGATGTCAGCACCCAGGGTTTTAAGCAGTTTCTGTGGTGCAATGATGTTACCTAGCGACTTGGACATCTTTCGGCCTTTTTGGTCGACAGTGAATCCATGCGTAAGCACTTGTCGATAGGGCGCCTGTTTGTTGATCGCAACACTAGTCAGAATCGATGAATGAAACCAGCCGCGGTGTTGATCTGATCCTTCCAAGTAGATATCCGCCGGGTAAGTCAGATTCTCGTTCTGTTGTAGCACGTGCATCCAGGATGTACCTGAATCGAACCAGACATCTAGTACGTCAGTGACTTTTTCATATGCATCACAATCGTCACCGAGAAGTTCAGAAGAGTCTAAATCGAACCATGCCTGAATACCTTGGGTTTCAATTTTTTTCGCAGCTTTTTCAATCAGATTGGAGGTGTCCGGATGCAGCTCTCCAGATTGTTTGTTCAGAAATAAAGTTAGTGGCACACCCCAGTAGCGTTGGCGAGAAATACACCAGTCTGGCCGGCCCGCGATCATGCCGTGAATGCGTGACTGACCCCAGTCTGGAATCCACTGAACTTTTTCGATTTCTGCCAATGTGTCTTTGCGTAAACCCTGCGTGTCCATGCCAACGAACCACTGCGGCGTTGCACGATAGATGATGGGTGTTTTGGTTCGCCAGCAAAACGGATAGCTGTGCTTGTATTTTTCGCTTTTTACCAGTCGCCCACGCTGCTCAAGTTCTTCGAGCATATGAGCATCAACTTTCATGACATGTTCGCCAGCAAACAGCTCTACATGCTCTCTAAATACGCCATGATCATCGACAGAGTCAAGAAGCCCCAGGTCGTGTTTCTGGGCCGCATAAAAATCGTCGACACCATGATCTGGAGCCGTGTGTACCGCTCCGGTGCCAGCCTCGGTTGTTACGTAATCTCCTAGGATGAGCAATGAATCGCGATCATAAAGCGGATGTTTAAGCTTCAATCCTGCGAGTGTTGCTCCTGTTGTGCTTGCGACAATCTGATGTCCGGAATATTCATAGCGGCTCATGACATCTTCCACCATAGCCTCAGCCATGATCAGACGTTCGCCGTTCACGCTCACTAGTGCGTATTGCAACTCTGGGTGCAAGGTGATAGCAAGGTTTCCAGGAATAGTCCACGGTGTTGTTGTCCAGATAACGATATTGACCTCGCTGCCATCATCATCGGCACCAAAGGCCTCGAGCATTACGCCCTTGTCACGTGGTTCGAACCGGACATCAATGGATGTGGAGGTCTTATCTTCGTATTCAATTTCAGCTTCTGCCACAGCCGAATGAGCACCCCAGCTCCAGTAAACGGGTTTTGTACCTTTATAAATGTGGCCGGCTTCGAAAATCTTGCCAAGTGCGCGAACAATATTTGCTTCGTTGGCAAAGTTCATCGTCAGGTAAGGCGCCTTCCAGTCCCCGAGGATGCCCAGACGTTGAAATTCAGTACTCTGGTTCGCAATTTGCTCAGTGGCATATTCTCGGCATTTAGCTCTGAATTCTGCTTCAGTGACTTTGTCACCAGGTTTGCCGATGAGCCCTTCAACTTTGTTCTCGATGGGAAGGCCGTGGCAGTCCCAGCCAGGAACATAAGGAGAGTCAAATCCAGAGAGCTGTTTGGATTTAACAATCATGTCTTTAATCACTTTATTAACAACATGGCCAATATGAATGTCTCCATTAGCGTACGGAGGCCCATCGTGCAGAATGAATTTTGGCCGTCCGGCAGAATGCTGTCTAATATGCTCGTGCAGCCCTTCTTCATTCCAGCGGGCCAGCATTTCCGGCTCACGTTTCGCCAGATTCCCGCGCATTGGGAAATCAGTCTTGGGCAAATTTAGTGTTTGTTTGTAGTCTGTCACTAGAATTACTTCGTCAGGGGTACGAAAAAGGGCTAATGCGAGTGCGTCCGAGCTTCGCGGCTAGCGTAAGTGTAAGTCATCTACAACCGTTCATCAGCTGTCGCGCAGCATCAGCATCTTTAGCAATTTGAGCCTTGAGTTCATCCAATGATGCAAATCGAATTTCTTTACGCAATTGTGCAACGAAATCTACGGACAAATGATGACCATACCAGTGCACAGATCGATCCAGTGCGTGCACTTCCAGTAGCAGTTTGCGGCCGCCTATGGTGGGGCGTTCGCCAAGATTTGCAACGGCTGGGACACTCTGTCCAGTTTCCACATTGTTCGCCATAACTGCAAATACGCCAAGAAGAGGGGGGCGGTGATCCCCCAGAGCGACATTGGCTGTCGGGAAACCCAGTTGGCGGCCCACTTTCTCACCGTGAATGACTCTGCCGCTAATACGATAGGGTCTGCCTAATAAGCTTGCAGCCGCGTCAAGCTGTCCGTCGCTGAGATGTTGGCGGATACAAGTACTGGAAATACGTTCCCCATCATGCTCACAGGTTGAGCACTGCTCCAGCGTGAATCCATACTTTTTAGAGGCCTTTTCCAGTAACTCAAAGGTCCCTTGTCTTTGATGTCCAAATCGAAAGTCGTCGCCAATTACTAGGTGGCGAGCGTGCAAACGGTCAACTAGTGTGTGTGTAATGAAGTCTTCGGCACTTTGTTCTGCAAATTCGTTGTCGAAGCGCAGCAGAAGCATCCTGTCCATACCAGCATGTTGAATGCTGAGAAATCGATCCCGAAAACCTTGTAGTCGCTTTGGTGAATCGTCGAGAGCCTGATGGGGGGGCCTGTTTTGTGAAAAATATTCATGGGGTAGTGGATCGAAGCTGACAACAGTCGCTGGCAATTGGTGCTTCAATGCAGCAGCTTTGAGAGTTGAAAACATCGCCTGATGGCCTAAATGCGCACCATCGAAGTTACCCATCGTTACGACGGTTTCATGTTCGTCTGGCCATCGGTTCAAACTGCGAATCAGATACATTGGCTGATTAAGAGAATTGGCACGTCTGTGGGATCGTTACTAGTCACAGGTGAAGTATGCGTTACTGGAGTGAATGCGGGGACGCTCACGTGTTTTTTTTACAACCTTTTACGGATTCGAGAGGTGTTTTGGACGAAAACCGGTAGCCACTAGTCCAGCGAAATAGACCAAAGCACCTACTCCGGTAATACCCAATAAACGAGTGACTCTCTGCCATGCAGTTTGTGCTTCCCAATCAGAGCCCGTTAGCCACCACAAAGTAATGCACAAGATAGCTAATGAGGGCAGTAAGCGAATGGAGAATTGCACAAGCTGTTTGGATGCTCGGTAAATTTCATCACGACCCAATTGCCGATATAGCATCAAGGCTTGCTGCCAGGCTGAGAGTGAGCTGGCCAAAGCCAACCCGGTGTGTGGAGCAATAAAATCTAGCCAGATCATCGGTAGTACGAAGATCAGGTTGTAAACCATATTGGAGATCAGTGCGATAATGCCTATCCGAACGGGGGTTTTTGTATTCTGCCGGGCAAAAAATGCTGGTGCAAAAATCTTGATCAAAAGAAATGCTGGAAGACCAATGCCGTAGGCGATCAGGCTGTAACTGGCCATTGTGGCATCATGTTCTTGAAATTGGCCGTAGCCAAAGAGAGTCATCAGCATGGGTTTGGCCAGAACCATCAGCCCGATAGCGGCTGGAATTCCCAATATCAGTATGAGTCGGATGGCCCAATCTATCGTGGCTGTAAATTGTGATGGTGAATTCGATACGTGTTGCCTGGAAAGTCGAGGCAGTATGATGGTGCCCAGGGTGACGCCAAGCAGTCCCAGAGGAAATTCCATGAGGCGGTCGCTGTAATAGAGCCAGCTTAAACTACCAACTGTGAGAAACGAGGCAATGATGGTGTCCAGCAGCAGATTGATCTGGGCAACCGAAGAGCCCAATATCGCGGGCGCCATTAATTTTAGTATTCGCCTTACCCCGTCGTGATTCCAACCCCATCTAGGTCGTGGCAACAAACCAATTTGTCGTAGGAAGGGCAGCTGGAGAAATAGTTGGGCGATACCCGCCAAGAAAACTCCCCAGGCCAGCGCAACAATAGGGATGTCGAATTTTGGACTCAATGCCAATGCTGCGCCAATCATGCAGATGTTGAGGAGAACCGGCGTGAACGAGGGTATAGCAAATTTCCCGAAGGTGTTCAGCATGCTGCCGGCATAGGCCACTAGACTGACAAAAAACAAATAGGGAAATGTGATGCGAAGCATATGAACCGCTAGGTTGTAGCGAGTTGGATCGTCGATAAAGCCGGGAGCAAAAAGCATGATGAGCAGTGGGCTCAGCATCACGCCCAAAGTGCTAATCACTAATAAAATAGCCGCCAACGTTCCTGACACATGGGCTGCCAAGTCGAGAAGGGCTTCACGGCTGCGGGTTTCTTTGTATTCCGTGAATACGGGCACAAACGCCTGGGCAAAGGCACCCTCGGCAAACAACCGACGTAGAAAATTAGGTATTTTGAATGCAACCAGGAATACGTCGGTCATTGCTCCTGCGCCAAACACAATGGCTAGTACTTGGTCACGGACAAAGCCCAAAACGCGTGAAATCAGCGTCATTAACCCGACTATTGTTCCAGAACGTGCAAGATTATTGGGGTTCATTGACTCAGACGTTGACGTGAGGCTGCACGCAGTAGATAATAAGCGGCTAATTTCAGTACACACATGTTAGAGGATAGTCCGTGGCCAATACTGCCCAGGCACGCAAACGCGTTCGCCAAGCCGAAAAATCTCGTCAACGTAACGCCAGCCAGCGCTCTATGATGCGCACAATGGTTAAGCGTGTTTTCGCTGCTGTTGCAGCGGGTGATAAAGGCGCTGCAGAAACAGCGTTGAAAGAAGCTACTCCCGTTCTGGATCATATGGCTCGGAAGGGCTTGATCCATAAGAACAAGGCAGCTCGTTACAAAAGCCGTTTCAGTTCCCAGGTCCGTGCACTGGCCTAAACCCCTAGTGTTGTAGTGCCTGGCCCCCGTCGTAGTAGTTGCCCATTTGGGCGATGCTATGGCGAGGGGTATGTATTTCTGGAAATTCAATACGAAAGCGCGAATAACTAAGGCTTTTGTATTGTGATGTTGTTGAGTTCGCAAATCAGTTCCCTGATTCACTTCAAGGTGTAACTTTGTAGGGTTTGCAAGTAGTGAGTGGTAATCCATCACTGCACAATAATCATGTTATCTCTATGGATAAGTTCGGGTTCGCCCGAGTACTCTAAAATTTCCTCAAACTTATCACTGGATTTGCCAATGATCTTGCGCGTATCAGTCGCGTTGTAGTTGATCAGTCCGCGGGCTACTTCTCGTCCTGTATCGTCAGTGCAAGATACCAGTTCTCCTCTCGAAAAAGTCCCAGATACAGATTTCACCCCGGCGGCCAATAGGCTCGAACCATTGGTGAGTAATACTTTCCGCGCCCCTGCGTCGATCGTAAGCGTGCCTTTAGCGCGAAGATGATCTGCAAGCCACCGTTTACGTGCATCCAGTAATTTTTGGTTGCTTGTGATCATGGTCCCAATGGGTTCCCCGGCTTGCAAGCGAAGCAATACATCCGGTTCTCGGCCGTCGGCAATGACCGTCGTTGTGCCATTTTGTGCTGCTCGCTCCGCCGCTAATACTTTTGTTCGCATGCCGCCACTGCCCAGAGAGGAGCCGGCTGGTCCTGCTAGTGACAAAATTCCAGGGTCACTTGCATTAGCCCGTTCAAGTAAGACAGCGTCATTGTTGTGTCGAGGATCTTTGTCGAAAAGGCCTGCTTGATCGGTTAGGAGTATTAGTACTTCGGCGTCAATTAAGTTAGCCACTTGAGCTGCGAGAGTGTCGTTGTCACCAAGCTTGATTTCATCGGTGGTTACAGTGTCGTTCTCATTAACTATGGGGAGAACGCCATGTCGTAGCAGCGTGGTCAGTGTTCCGCGTGCATTTAAGTAGCGACGTCTATCGGAAAGGTCATCGTGTGTTAATAAAATCTGGGCGGTCAGTTTGTCAAATCGTTGAAATCCGGTTTCATAAGCTCGAATAAGGCCCATCTGGCCAACGGCTGCAGCTGCCTGCAGCTCGTTGACGCGAGACGGTCTTTTTGTCCATTTTAGGCGAGCCATACCTTCGGCTATGGATCCGCTTGAGACAAGAACCACTTCTTTATCGTCTGACATCAATGCTGCGATTTGAGCAGTCCATTGGTCAATAATGGCGTAATCAAGTCCTTGGCCGTCAGCCGTCAGAAGCGAGCTACCTACTTTGACAACCCATCGATTGGCTGCCCGGAGTCTTTCACGCATCGTCTGCCTGTTGAGGAGGAGGAGGAAGGGTTTCGCCTTTGGAACGTTGCGAGTTTACATCCACTTTTGATTTTTTGCGCTGCTCGGCCGCTAGTCTGGCTTTGCTTGCAGCAATTTCATCAGCTTCATCATCTTCTTTTCGCAAATGTTCCAGTCGAATCATAATGTCAGATGCCAATTCCTTTGCACCTGCGCCTGTTGCCGCCGAGATCGTGTAGATGGGGCCTGTCCAGTTCAGTCCTTTGATGATTTCCTGGCAATGTTCTTCGATGTCTGCTGCTGGTAGAAGGTCTGATTTGTTAAGTACCAACCAGCGTTCTTTGTCATAGAGCGTCTCGCTATGTTTCTTAAGCTCGTTGACAATTGCAATGCCGCCCTTGGCCGGATCAGTTTGATCGATAGGCAAGACATCGATGAGGTGCAGTAGCAATCGAGTGCGACTTAAGTGTTTCAAAAAGCGTACGCCTAGTCCGTGACCATCTGCCGCGCCTTCAATGAGGCCAGGGATGTCGGCCATGACAAAGCTACGGTGTGGTTCAATGCTGACAACACCCAAATTTGGATGAAGCGTAGTGAACGGGTAATCTGCAACCTTAGGCCTTGCGGATGACAACTGTCTGATTAACGTTGATTTTCCAGCATTGGGCAATCCCAGTAGGCCTACATCTGCTAGAACTCGAAGTTCGAGTTGTAATTCCCGTCTCTCGCCGGGCGTGCCATCAGTCGTTTTGCGGGGAGCCTGATTCGTTGAGCTTTTGAAGCGAGCGTTGCCCAATCCGTGCCAGCCACCTTTGGCCACTTCCACGCTTTGGCCTGCAATTTTGAGGTCGGCAACGATTTGTCCCGTTGCGAGATCAGATGCGACAGTGCCCACCGGTACTTCTACAACACAGTCTTTGCCGCCTGCTCCGGAGCAATCAGACCCTCGACCATTTTCTCCGCGTTGAGCCAAGTACGTGCGCTGGTGGCGAAATTCGGCCAAGGTGTTCATGCCTTCAGTGGCTCGCAAATAAACACTGCCGCCGTCTCCGCCGTCACCACCATCAGGGCCGCCGCGTGGGATATATTTTTCCCGCCGAAACCCCAATGCCCCGTTGCCGCCATCTCCAGCAATGACGTTGATTCGAGCTTCATCTACAAATTTCACACTGTTCTCTCTAGGCAAATAAAAACCCGCACTAGGCGGGTTTTTTTGTCGTTCCGGAATAAACGAAAAGGGGTTAGCCTTCAGCGGATGCCGGTACGATATCAATAAATTTCCGATTGTTGGCGCCTCTAACAGCAAATGAGACAACTCCATCGGTCTTAGCAAAGATAGTGTGATCTTTGCCAATGCCAGTGTTTACACCGGAATGAAAACGAGTACCGCGCTGACGCACGATGATGTTGCCAGCCAATACGGCCTCGCCACCAAATCGTTTTACGCCAAGTCGCTTGGATTCTGAATCGCGACCGTTGCGAGTACTACCACCTGCTTTCTTATGAGCCATGACTGATTACCTTTCTTCAGCTGTTTTTGTTCGGAAATAAATAAAAAATCGAGCTTGCAATCTTTCGCTAGAGGTTAACTACCCAGCGTTGATGCTAGTGATTTCTAGTTCCGTGTAATTTTGACGATGTCCAGCCTGCTTGCGATGGTGCTTGCGGCGACGGAATTTGATGATTTTTATCTTAACGCCACGGCCGTGTGAAACGACCTTTGCGCTAACGGACGCGTTTTCGATCATAGGAGCGCCAACGGTAACGGACTCACCGCTTCCGAGCATAAGCACCTGGTCTAGACTGACCTCGGCACCTGCGTCAGCCACTATTGTTTCTACTTTGAGACGGTCACCTTGACTGACTCGGTACTGCTTGCCACCGGTTTTGACTACCGCGTACATGATTTGTGGTCCTAAAACGTTGGCCTAATTGTTGGTTAAGCGCTTGAGCATGATGTGCGGTTTCATAACCGCGGACAGCCCACAAGCTTATCAGTGAATGACTGGAGTCGTCAACCGGATGCTGTGCATTAATTGTGCAATTATGAATAAATCCTTTTTTGAGATGCTATTACGTTAGCATTTGGATTAGATTGCACGAATTTACGGTCAACGATAGCGACTAAACGAAGAATCGAACTTCCATGCGAGAGATTATAATACGCCCTGTGCAGATGTTTGCTTTCTCAGCTTGGCCGTGGAACTATGAACCTAAGCAATAGTCTTAACATCTACGGCCGATATGGTCGGGGAATGCGGTATCCTAGAGCAGCTTTGTATGCGATTAATTTTCACCGGCCGAGTTAATCCCTAGACGTGAACTCGATAGCTCAAGATGCCGTATCACCTCCTAGTCCAATGAATTCCCCTGCTTCTCACATAATGCCGCTGTCTATTGAAGAGTGCCGTTTGCTTGTTGCTGGAGGCATGGAACGCGTAGATAATTTGATCAGGCGTCGCTTAATGTCAGACGTAGTGCTGATCAATCAATTGTCGGCGTACATTATTGGTAACGGCGGCAAGCGCCTTCGACCACAATTAGCGTTGCTTAGTGCTGCTGCCTGTGGACAGGACTGTGAATCCTCTGATATTGAGCATCCAGTCACGGTGGCGGCCATTATTGAGTTTATTCACACAGCCACCCTGCTGCACGACGACGTGGTCGATGCGTCAGAGCTTAGGCGTGGTCAGGATACGGCCAATTCGGTTTGGGGTAATGAAGCAGCCGTTCTGGTTGGCGATTTCTTGTATTCCCGGGCCTTCGAGATGATGGTTGATGTGCAAAGTTTAGACGTGATGAGTATTCTCGCCTCCACAACTAATCGAATAGCCGAAGGCGAAGTCATGCAGCTGCTGAATGTGCATGAGCCGGATATTACAGAGGCTCAGTATATTGATGTCATTGAGGCTAAAACTGCACGCCTGTTTCAAGCGGCCACTGAGTTAGGAGCAGTGCTGGCGGGACAGTCTTCAGAAATACGACAGGCCATGGCCAGTTACGGTATGCATTTAGGCACAGCTTTTCAGATCGCGGACGACGTGCTTGATTATCAGAGCGATACTGAAACGATGGGCAAAAATACAGGTGATGATCTTGGCGAAGGCAAAACAACCTTGCCGCTTATTTACGCAATGCGTGACGGCTCTGTCGAACAAGCGGCAATGATCGCCAATGCCATACGCACTGGAGGCTTGGAGAAATTGTCGGCCGTGCTAGACGTTATCGAGCAAACAGATGCTTTGGCAAATTCAATGAGAAGGGCTTCAGAAAGTGCAGATGCTGCGGTGTCAGCCTTGTCGGTGTTGCCGCCATCTGAGCACCGCAATGCGTTGGCCAGTATTGCGCACTACTCTGTTGAGCGCAGCTTCTAAGGTAAATAGCAGAGATCTCTACCGGTTGTTCCAGCAAAAACGAAGCGGTTGTGGTTGTTACTGTTAGTGTCATATCAATGTTTTCATGCACGCATGATGACGATAGAGATTGCCTCATGGCATCCAGGCTACTGCCAGGAAAGTTAGTCTGTGTGGTATTTGATCAAATATTCAACTCATCCAACGTTTTGAAAACAGATTGCCCTGGGGTGAGTGGCCAAACACTGCAGCCTCCGATTGATGTTCTGATGAGCCTGAGCGTTGGGAAATTAACGGCGGCTGTCATGCGCCGCACCTGACGATTTCTACCTTCCTTGAGCGTGATGTTCATCCAAGTCGTAGGAATGGCCTGTCTAACTCTGATAGGTGGGTTTCGCGGCCACAAAGTTGCAGGCTCTGCAGTTCGCTCTACACTTATGGCCCGAGCCTGGCCGTCTTTAAGTTTGACGCCTCGTTGCAGTTGCCGCAATGCATCATCTGTTATATAGCCATCCACTTGAACAAGATAGGTTTTAGGCAGTTTGAAGCGAGGATGACTTATACGTTGTTGTAATGCGCCATCATTGGTAAGGAGGAGTAATCCTTCACTGTCTTTGTCCAATCTGCCAGCTGCATAGTAGCCAGGTTCCTGGATATAGTTTGCTAGCGTGTCGCGACCATCGGCATCTGTAAATTGGCACAGCACGCCAAAGGGTTTGTTGAACAGCAGCAGGCTAATAGCCGAATTAGTTGCGGGTTTGCTCATTGGCCATACATGTGCGTTTTGCAACTCGTTGTGCCAGAGGTTCTTCAAAACCCATTGCGATTAATGCGTTAGTCACATCGTCTTTGCTGGGGCTTTTCCTTAAGCAAGAATCAATGTCGTCCGGCAGTGCGTCGTCGTGAATTAGGCCCGTTAGTGAGCGAGCCAGGGCAATATTGGCTTTGTTTTCGTAAAGCAGCCGGCTGACCCTTGGCGCACCGCGGAATTTCATCATAGCGACTTCCCCGAGATTGGCGAGCAAAGTGTCCAGGTTTTCCCATTTGTTTAGCAGCCGGGCTGCGGTTGTCGGGCCGACTCCGGGTACACCGGGGATGTTGTCGCTTTTGTCGCCGGCTAGTGCGAGCCAGTCTGCTATTTGCTCGGGCCGTACTTTGAAACGTTTGTGGAGGTCTGAATAGCTAGCGATGGGGCGCCTGCCAAGATCCCAGTAAAGATCATCTGCAGAGATGAATTGTGCAAGATCTTTGTCGCCACTAACAATCGTTATAGGCAGGTTTTTAGCCTGGGCCTTTCCAGCGAAGTGGCCAATAACATCGTCAGCCTCCACTTTACTGCTGCCAATAGTTGTAAGTCCCAGAATTTGCGCCACTTGCTTGCATTTGGCGAATTGGGGAGTCAAGTCGACTGGGGCAGGTGGTCGGTCAGCCTTGTACTGTGGATAGAGTTTGTTGCGGATACCTTGTCGATAGCACTCATCAAATGCGCAAACGGTATGTATAGGGCGGTGAGTTTCAATAATATGGCAAAGGGTCTCCGTGAAACCTTGTACAGCATTATCGGGCTCGTCGAAACGATTGCGAGAATCTGTGTTGAGCGTTTGCCATGCTCTGAAGATATAAATACTTGAGTCGATCAGGAAGATCATAGTTAGTACGGCAGCACACGTAGGTTGGTTGGATGGCTGAGGGTGAGATTTTGTTTGCCAGATTCCCCACCAAGCCAACCTCGAACTTCAATGCGTTTTCCCCGCAGATTCTGCGCTAGGGTGCTCGTATAGTCAGGGGCTGCAAGAAACTGTTTATTCAGCGTTACACGCAGACCGTTTCTGAGTTCAAGGGTGGTCCGGTTATTTGATTCGTGGATTTTTAGTACCGTGGAGGTTACCAGTCGGAAGCCTCTTTCACGGCCCGTCATTTTTTGGTCGCTGCTTAGCCAGTTTCCTGGGTTCTGCCATATGCCTACACTTGAGTGTCGGGCAAGTTGCTCAGATTGCTCATATTGGTGGGCACAGCGATGGTTCGAGCCGACAGAGATAGACAGGCCAAATCCTTTACTAATGAGTGTTTCTGCGGCGCTAGACCCATCAGCGAGCTGAAGATGTGCCAGTGTGCGGCCGTGGCGATCGAACTCGTCAATTCCAAGCACCAACGACACGCGCTTTGACTTAATCTGTTTTTCGAGTTCGCTCTTGGCAGCGAGTGCCCATGCTTTGTCTTGAGCCTGCGACGAGTTCAGCTCTAGAGTATTGATGCCGATCAAGCGTACACGGCGACCATCAGTGAGCACGACGGTGTCGCCATCGGTAACTCTCGCAACGGAGGCAGGCAAAGCTTCCGCAGTATGCAGGCAATGAGGATTTGAATTCCCGGTCAGTGAGTCGATACTAGCGAGTACCGAGTTTTGACTAAAACTGATCGCTACGAAAAAAAGGCACCACAATGGGTGCCTTTTTCCTGAGCGGTGGTCGGATTTTACCGACACCAAGATTACACGCTCGGCCGAAAAAACGGCCTACAAATAGACTTATTTCCCGCCGAAACGACGACGGAACTTATCCACCTGTCCAGCGGTATCCATAACTTTTTGCTTGCCTGTGTAAAAAGGATGGCAAGCCGAACAAACTTCAATACTCAGATCGCGACCAGCTGTAGAACCCGTTTCGAACGTGTTGCCGCAACTGCAAGTGACCGTGATTTGTTTGTATTCGGGATGAATTTCCGGTTTCATAGCAACCTCCCGGTTATAAAAATTGGAACCGGATACTAGGACTATGTACAACTAATTGCAAGCCCTAGAATCAAGTATTCGATGAAAAGTGCCGTTATGTGCGGCACTG
>JBLHWG010000050.1:0-20016 GCA_047629055.1 Halioglobus sp. | reverse complement strand
GTTCTCAAGCAAATCCTTTTACAACACGTTCTGATTCATAGTTGACCAGCAACTGTCCATCGGGCCGCTGCTCGCAGGTGATGATAGGCGGCTTGAGCTCAGGAAAGGAGAGTCGAATTCGTGAGTGAAGGCTGTTCATGTTTTGTAAGAACTCAAATACAGAGCTGCCATACATGGCCATCATCGGACCGTAGCCTTGGTCCACCGTATATTGAATCCAGTGTTCGCCAAAGGCCTCCAGAATGGTCTTTGCAGGGACGCCTAACACTTCACTAGCGGCACCAACCAGATTGAATGTTACCTCATCAGGATACGCACAAATATCGAGGAAACAGGTTACTTAAGAATGCTGCAGAGGTTAGATACAACTCTGCTGCAATGGCTTCAGCGATTGGATTCAGAGAAGAACCATGTTATTCAAACTGTTAATCGCTGGGACTATTCTTTTTCACGGTCTTTGAATTCGCTAACTGGCGTTATTGCCTGCGTGTTTGGGGCAATTGTACGGATCAAAAGATGGTCGGAGGGGGGCGAAGCTGGCCTCAGAATCACAGCTGAGAACTTTCGGCGTTGCGCAAATCCGCATTGAATATGATAGAGCGGCGATTTTTATAAAACGGCGGATACAAGCTACCGCGTCATCGTACGCATTCATACGGTAGACTGAGTAGTAATTTCGTTATTGATAATTTGAATGGCTCCCAAGTTAACCTTAGGCATCGATGTTGGCACAACATCCGTAAAAGCTGGCGTCATCGACAGCCACGGAGCCATCGTAGCGCAATTTACAAAGAGCTACCCTACACAGCGTCCTCAGCCTACTTTTGTGGAGCAGAACCCCAACGATTGGGTACGTCTGATTGATGAGGCTATAGCAAGTTTCGATGTCTCTAACATCTCTTCCGTGGGTTTATGCAGCCAAGTCAATACGCATGTTTTTCTTGATGCCACTGGTACACCTCTTATGCCGGCTATTATGTGGCAAGACGGCCGAGCAAGCATTGAAGCAGCTGCGCTTGATGCGCGTGTAACTGAGCAGCAAAAAATCCAGTGGTGGGGCGCTCCAATGCCAATAGATGCTAGCCATTCAATTTCAAGAATGGCATGGGTAGCAAAGCACCAGCCCGCAATTTGGGAAAAGACTCGCTGGGTGATGCTGCCCAAAGATTATTGCCTTTTTAAGTTAACGGGTGAGGCAACGACAGATCATCTATCGAATATAGGATTAGTTGATCATAACCTTTGCTACATTTCTGAGGTTTTAGCGTTGGTGCCAGGCGCAGCTGAGCGTATGGCGCCCTTGATTTCTGTTACCCAAGTTGCTGGCCACATTAATCGTGGGCCTCTATCAGGGAAGCCCTTGGTGTCCGGAACCATGGACGCATGGGCTGGGCTTGTGGGGGCAGGGGGAGCTAAAAATCAATCGACGGTGTACCTCAGTGGCACTAGCGAAATTATGGGAATTTCATCAAACATAGTTGTCCCCACACCGGGGGTAATTGTGTTTCCGGAAAACGATGGTGTGCGACTGCATGCGGCCCCCACGCAATCGGGTGGTGACGCGAAATGCTGGTTTGCTCAAACAGCCAATATATCTCTTGATGCCATGTCGGCTATGGTGGCAACCAATCAGCGCACAAATACCACGCCTCTTTTCTTACCTCAATTAGAGGGAGAGCGCGCACCGGTGTGGGATGCTGATCTTCGTGCAGCATTTTTGGGTGTTGGTCGTCAAACAACTACGAAGGCGTTGCCATGTCGGCGCGATTCGCACTGGATACGCTTAAGGAATCGTCCGCAGTTGATAGCAGCAGTATCTCGTGTGGTGGAGGCGGATTTCGCTCGGCAGCATGGAATCAGATCAGGGCTGACGTATTGGGTGTTGAATTGCGAACAATAGCGGCCAGAGAACCTGGCATTCTAGGAGCAGCCACTATTGCCGCCATTGGCGCTGGTGACTATGCTGGGTTCGATGAAGCTTATGATTCGCTTGCCGTGTTCGATCACGTTTATACGCCAGATGAGGCGCAGCACACGCGTTACAACACACTGTTTTCAATATACAAAGAAGCTATGACAATGAACGCTGAATTGGGCAAGCGATTGACAAACATAGAGGCTTAATGGGATTGTCGATACAATCAATTGCCTAGATTATTTAGTGATCACGTCAATGAATACTTAGTGATCGGTTTTAGCTTTACATTAATAATAAACCCAGAGGAATCTATGAAACATCAACTAAAGCTTGTGGCAATGGCTCTAACGCTATTTGCATCGACAGCAACAGCTCAGTCTGTCGCAGTTATCACGCCCTATCTTGCTCAACCTGGCACACAGGCGTATGTCGAAGGTTTTGAAGCCGCAGCTAAAGATAAAGGCTGGGATGTAAATGTGATTGATACCGCTGGTGATGTTGCCGCCGCAATCAGCAGGATAGAGGATGCAGTTAATCAAAAAGTCGATGCCATTGTCATCAATGTAGACCCCGCACAAGTAAGCGCTGGATTGTTCGCCGCTCAGGAAGCAGGTATACCCGTAGTCGGTATGGATGCCGGTAGCGACCCTTTAATAGCTGCGAATATCACGTCCAATGGCTACGCCATGGCCGCTGAAACTTCCGTCTATGTTGCTAATCGAATCAATGGTGTCGGTAAGGTTGTCATGTTTGTATTTGACGCGTTTCCTCCTGTGCAGGCGCGCGGTGTCGTGGCGGATGCAATCTTTGGAAATTACCCGGATATAGAAATACTAGATCGTGTAACACCTGACGTGTCGGATGGCGGTATTGCAGATAGTCGAGCAAAAATGGAAGCTATCCTTGCTGCTAATCCAGAATCCGGAAGCATTGCAGCAGTTTGGGCTGCTTGGGACCAGCCGGCTTTGGGCGCGTTGCAGGCTATTGAAGATGCAGGACGCGGTGACGAAGGTATAGTTATTGTCGGCATGGATGCAAATCCTCAAGCACGCGATGCAATTGCAACAGGAGGCAATTTTGAGGCATCAATGGCTCAAGATTTCAACGGTATTGGCTCAACAGCTGCAAACGTTGTAGAGCGTTTGATTGCGGGTGAAAAAATTCGAGAAAACGTTATTTATGTGCCTACAAAGTTAGTCACATCTGCAAACGCCGGTAAATAGAACAATGCACTGTGATGCTGCGTAAATGCGGTATCACAGTGCTTACTAAAACCCTAGGCAGGCCACAAGTGCAAAGTCTGACGTTTACTCATATGTCAAAAACATATGGAGACGTAGCTGCATTGTCTGATGTCAGTTTGTCGCTGCATCAAGGCCGTGTGCATGCGCTGATGGGCGAGAATGGCGCTGGTAAAAGCACCTTAATAAAACTGATTGCTGGTGTTGTAAAGGCCGACAATATTGTCTTTGCGAAAGATGGTAAAACCTTTCCCCTTGACGTCGCTCAAGATGCCCACGATGCAGGATTCAGATTTATTCATCAAGAACTCAACATCATTCCGCAAGTATCCGTTGCAGAAAATATCCTGCTTGGCAGCAAATTTCCACGCCGTTTTGGCCTTGCCATTGATTGGCGAAAATTAAGGGCAAAAGCCAGTGCGGCTCTTAGCTTATTGGGTGCTACCCATATAGATGTGACAGCCATCGCTGCAGATTTATCGGCTGGCGATAAAATGCTGATAAGAATCGCAGCGGCACTGGTGGCTGATGACAACGTTCAAGCTGACCTGTATGTACTCGATGAACCAACGGCTGCCTTAACTGATAAAGAATCTGAGATGTTGTTTGAAGTTATCAACACGCTCAAAGCCAATGGCGCTGCAGTGCTCTATGTCTCGCATCGCATGGATGAAGTGTTACGTATCTGCGACGATGTAACAGTCCTGAGGGACGGGCATTGGATTTCCACCAAGCCAATTGCCGATACCTCCAAGGGTGAGATCATTCACGCCATGACAGGGCGCGATGTAAAAGATGCGTATCCGTCACGTATCACGCCAGTGACTGGATCACCGCTGCTTATTGTTGATAATGTTAAAACCCGAACATTGTCGGACATTCAATTTTCCTTGAAAAAAGGAGAAATCTTGGGTGTGGCAGGCTTGGCTGAGGCAGGACAAAGCGAGCTGCTGAATCTTTTTATGGGGTTGGAGAAAGTTGAAAGTGGTAGTGCACAGTTGGATGGCAAAACATTTCCCAAAGACCCATCGCAAGCTTGGCTGCGTAAAATTGCTTATATCCCCCGTGAAAGACGTACTCAATCATTGATGCTCAATGTGTCAATACGTTCCAACATTGTACTACCTCATTTGCGTCGCTATGGAGCCGTAGCAAACTTACCTCTTGAGCGGCGTGAAGCATTGACTGGTGCTGAGAAAGTCGGTCTTAAGTACGATTCACTAGAACAACCCGTAGGGCAGCTCTCTGGAGGGAATCAGCAAAAAGTGGTGTTTGCTCGAGCTCTTCAAGCTAATCCTGCTGTGTTGTTATTAGACGAACCCACTCGTGGTGTTGATGTCGGCTCGAAGTTTGATATTTACACAATCGTTCGAGCGTTGAGTGCACAAGGTTGTATTGTCATACTAACGTCCAGTGATCTGACAGAGATGTTGGGCATGTGCGATCGTATTCTTGTTCTAAATCAGGGACGGCAAACACATTCTCTTGATCGGGGTGAGCTTAGCAGTGCTGAACTTTTAGCTCATTTTTACGTATAAATATGACTGCAAGTATGACTAAATCAATTCGACAATTTGGAACCTTGTTTGGTTTTGCCGCGATCCTTATATTCTTTACTATTCAATTGCCTGATACTTTTTTTACCGCGCGCAATTTGATCAATATTAGCCAGCAGCTATCCATGTTGGCAGTGGTTGCAGCGGCCATGACCTTCGTTATGGTTATGAACGACTTCGATTTGTCAGTGGGGTCCATGGCTAGCCTTTCTGGGGTTGTTGCCGCCGTGCTTTTTGCCATGGGCTTTCCAGTTTGGGTAGGTTTACTGGCTGCTTTGTTTGTCGGGCTTTTGGGTGGGCTGTTTAATGGCTTTTTAGTCTCTGTGGTGGGCATCCTCCCTTTCGTTGCCACATTGGGCACCTTGACTGTCTACAGCGGTATCGCGTTTCTAATAAGCGGCGGCAAAACTATTTTTGGTCGAGACATTCCAACGGGCTTTTCTGGTTTTGCACGAGGCGGTATACCACTGGAACCCCTAGGGTTAGAAGGCATAAAACTACCCTTTCTAACAATCACCGCTGTGCTTGTAATCATTATCTGCTGGTTTGTGCTTGAGCACACGACGTTTGGTCGTCGCCTGTATGCTATCGGTGGCAATAAGGAAGCTGCCCACTTGGCAGGTATTAGAGTTAAACGGCTACGACTGATTGCTTTCGGCCTTACAGGTCTTGGAGCCGCAGCAGCGGGTTTGATGTACGCCGCGCGCGTGGCCTCTGCAAATCCAACACAGGGCAGTGGCCTCATGCTAGACGCTATTGCTGCGGTATTCCTGGGCATGACGATGAGTCGTCACGGTGAACCTCATGTGCTCTACACTTTAATAGGCGTATTGATGCTGGGTATTCTCGATAATGGTCTTACCCAACTTCAAGTCGATAGCTACATTCGAGAGATTCTGGTTGGTTTGATTGTTATTACAGCGGTTGCTATTTCTTCGTGGTCGAAAAGAACGGCTTAGCAAAAGGACGATGAATATGGGTATCTGGTTAATTTTGTACGGCCTCGATAAAACTGCGGAGGATGAATATCTTGAGTGGTTTCATGACGTGCATATCCCTGAGAAGCTTGCAAGCCGGGTTACGATTGGGCTGCGCACTACCGGGTGTTCGATAGTGATGCGCGAGACGCAGTGCCTGAATACCTGACTCTATTCGGAGGAGAGACTTCACGACCTTTTTATGAGTGAGCTAGATGATTCGTGTAGTCGAATTCGAAAACTGGTCGTATCAACCGGCACGCCACGGCAATTCGTATTGCAGGAACACTCTAAATTTCAGGATGCTGCACACAGAGCCGGTATGGTTAAAAAATGGTCAGAGGAGCATGGTGACTCCAGCTTGTTAGAGCTTTGGGCGAAACGTTGTTGGCCAGTATCGCCAGTAGCTTGAACGTGTTTGGTGGGAATTAAACGAATTATCGTGTACTCGGTCTGCTATCAAACGAACTGATCGACTGTGATCGTTATTGAGTGATTATAAGTGATATCATGCGTGCGAAGGATAGTAACCACTCAAGCTTGATTTGAAAGCTGGTAATGTAGAAACGCACAATGGCAACAGACGATAACCAGTTAGCTGCCGTTCGGCAGCTAAGTATTCTTGAGCTCATTAATCAAAAACACTCGGCTAAGCTCGGTGAGCTTTGCGACACCTTTGGAGTGTCGGTTGCGACTATTCGCCGTGATTTAGCCTCACTGGAGGAACGTGGCCAGCTATCACGGACTCATGGTGGCGCAATGACCAATCTGCCAGTTTCCAAAGATTACACGAACGAATATCGATCTATCAGCAATGTTGATGACAAGGCTCGAATAGGTAGGGCGGTTGTTAGCCTGTTTACCGACGACAAAACTGTCTTCCTTGATTCAGGGACAACGGCGGTAGAGGTTGCGAAGTGTATTCCAGCAGAATGTTCCTGCAAATTTGTAACAAACTCGTTGAGCATTGCGACGATCCTCGAAAGACGTAATGCTGCAGAGTTTTATCTCATCGGAGGGGCTTATGGGGAAGTCAACGACTCTTTCGGAGGTTCTATCGCAATCGCTTCAATTCGATCGATGTCGTTCGATCTGGCAGTAATATGCGTAAGTGCTGTCGACATTGAACGTCAGCAGATCAGTATTGGCAACGAAGCATATAGCCAAGTTCAAAAAGAGATAATCAGTGTTTCAAGGTTGATCTATATTGTGGCCGATCATTCAAAATTTCACTCAAGTGCTTTTATAAGTACCGCAAGTTTTGGACAGCTGAATGGCATTGTGACAACCAGGGGTTTGAAGTCGAACACCCTAGAGCAACTCAAAAACAGTGGCCTGGACGTTATTCTTGGATAGTCAATATTGTTTCCGAAGGTCGATGGACAAAGAGCGCTTTTAATTTGCGCGAGTCTGCGTTATCCCTCTTAGCCAACTCTGCGCTCGGGACAATGTCACTATGCTTTGAATATAGAGATAGTGGGTATAAATTTGATAAACGCTCATGAGCGTTAATGATATGTAAAGAGCGAAAATGATTGACATTGAAATGGCCTCGAGCTACTGTTTATTCTGGGTTGGAAAGACCTGTGTTCAAAAATGGCACGAATAAATCGCAGACATTTGACTTTGTGAATAGAAGATTTATAAGGCCGCTCTGCCTTTTCGAATCGCACGGTGATGCGTCCGATCCTACGAGTGGTTTCAACGCGACATAGCTAGTACATATCGAAAGATTTGATTTAATCAACGGATGCCAGCAGAAATTGAGAAGCTGAATGACAAATCAAAATCGCCACGCTCAAGAACCAATAAGCCGTGGCGCAAAACTTGAAATAAAGGGATTGGGTAAGAGCTGGGGATCCCTTGAGGTCCTGCACGATATTAACGTTGATATCGAAGCGGGCACTTTTTTAACTCTTCTTGGGCCTTCTGGCTGTGGCAAGAGTACTGCGCTCAGGTTAATTGCAGGCCTGGATGAAGTATCTAGTGGCGCAATCTTTATCGATGGTAAAGACGTCACAAATTTGCCCCCCGCCGAACGAAACATCGGCATGGTGTTTCAAAACTACGCGCTATTTCCCCATATGACTGTTCAGCAGAATATTCTGTATGGGATGAAGGTTCGTAAAGAACCTGCAAACGTTCAAAAAGAAAGCCTGGAGCGTGTTGCCGATCTCATGGGCCTCGGGCCGTTGCTGGGTCGGGTACCGAGCCAACTCTCAGGTGGGCAACAACAGCGCGTAGCTTTGGCGCGCGTTTTAGTCGCCAATCGGCCTCTTGTCTTAATGGATGAGCCGCTATCAAACCTCGATGCAAAGCTGCGTGTGGAAATTCGAAGCGAAATTCGTGAACTCAACAAAAAACTCGGCATCACGATTGTTTACGTGACGCATGATCAGAGTGAAGCACTTTCAATGTCCGACAAAGTACTGCTCATGAACGGTGGTGAAACTTCCCAATTTGGTGAGCCGTCAGAAATATACACCGACCCCCAAAATACCTTTGCAGCAAGCTTTATCGGAACGCCACCGATGAACTTGATTCCCGCCAGCCTTGTCAGTACGGAGCTATTGGGGGCTCATGCTACAAGTTCAAGTGATCTCCAGATCGGAATACGGGCAGAGGACTTTGTGCTGAGTTCAGATCCCATTGCATCAGGATTGAAAGGGCAGATTGTCAATGCTGAATATGAAGGCGTTCAAACTCTCATAACTATAGATCTTGGAGAAAATCAAAGCGTCATAGCTACGGTCTCCAAAGCCAGTAAATACGATTTGGGAGGAGAGGTGCACTTGGGCATAGAACCAAATGCAATGCATTTGTTTAATAAATCTGATGGGCAGAAATTGTCCTTTATTTCAGATTAGGGCGTGATCCCCAAAGTCGCTGCCTGCCACTTACGACAAACTAAACTGAGGAGTAATTAATGAAGTTTAAATTAACAATCTTGAGCAGTGCCACAGCACTACTTATGAACACTGCAGGTGCCTTTGCTGCAGATCTTGAATTTTATTTTCCAGTGGGCGTTAACGCGCCTGCGGTTCAGACAATTCAAGAACTAACTGATGCATGGGCAGTGGCAAACCCTCAGCATAATGTTAAGGCTGTGTATGCGGGCAACTATGTTGAAACAACCACAAAGGCACTAACCGCTGCACAGGCTGGCAAGGCTCCACATGTTGCCGTCTTACTAGCAACAGACATCTTCACACTCGTTGAAGAAGACGTGGTCGTTCCTATAACAGACGTTGCAACCACTGATGAAGACCAAGTGTGGTTGGACGGCTTTTACCCTGGATTCATGAAGGATGCGACTTTAGACGGCAAGATCTACGGTGTCCCTTTCCAGCGTTCAACGCCAGTTCTTTATTTTAATAAAGATGCCTTTAAAGAAGCTGGACTTGACCCAAATACACCGCCTACGACATGGGACGAAATGATTGAAATGGGTAAAAAACTGGTCAAGAAAGACGACAGCGGCAACGTCACTCGTTGGGGAACACGCATTCCAACACTTGGCCTTGGTGGTGCTTGGTTATTTGGCGGTCTCGTGATTTCAAACGGTAGCCAGTTGTCTGAAGACAACGGCATTGATGTCAATCTTGATACTCCTGAAACGTTGAGCGCTCTAAACTTCTTAACGAGTTTGTCTGCGGAAGGTGTCATGTCCCCCGGTGGACAATCATGGGGTGATACACCCAAAGCTTTTATCGAAGGCAATGCTGCGACAATCTGGACTTCCACCGGTAATCTGGCATTTGTTAACGATAATGCCGAGTTCGATTGGGGTGTTGGTTTCCTGCCAGGTGGTAAAGGGCCAGGTGCTCCCGTCGGAGGTGGTAATTTCTACATCTTCAAGGATGGAACCGTGGAAGAAAAAGCCGCCGCGCTTGACTTCATCAAACACATGACGTCTCCTGAGAACGCAGCCAAATGGTCTATTGCAACAGGCTACATTGCACCTCGTGCTGACACTTGGGAAACCCCCGTCATGAAGGAATACGCGGAGAAATTGCCACAAGCTTTGGTTGCTCGAGAGCAGATTCAATATGCAAACCGTGAATTTGCGACTTTCCAACGAGCGCGCGTGACGCAGTTCCTGGTGGAAGCTATCGAATCCACAATTGGTGGTGAAGCTGAAGCAGGTGCGGCCTTAGCAAAGGCGCAAGCAAGTGCTGACAAGGTATTGCAAGATTACCGTTAAACCAAATCTGCTAACTGACGACCCATGCCGCCATTTCCGCGGCATGGGGAGCTTGATTGGACATACATGAAACGTCTCAACCTATCAATGGCTTTGATTTTATTGGTTTTGCCATGCACACTTTTAGCTGCGTTTACGCATTATCCGGCAATCAAATCGCTACTCAACTCATTCTGGAGTGGCGGCACAAGCCGGAGGCCTTCAAAGTTCGTAGGTCTTGAAAATTATGAAACTCTCCTCGCGGACGAGACATTACATCAGGTGCTGTGGAACAGTACTCTTTACGCTGTCATAACGATTCCAGTCGCAATTGCTCTGTCGATTGCAATGGCGCTTCTGGTGAATTCCAAACTACGCGGCACAGCTCTCATGCGACTGTCGTTTTTTCTGCCAACGATGCTTCCGATGATTGCTGTCGCAAACATTTGGTTATTTTTTTACGCCCCAGGTATTGGTCTGTTCTCTCAGATTCTCGTCTATTTTGGTTTTCAACCCATAAATTTTTTGGGTAATGCGAGTACTTCTCTTTGGTCCATGATGGTTGTTGCTGTTTGGAAAGAAGCCGGCTTATTTATGATCTTCTACCTTGCAGCCCTCCAAGCGGTGCCTGTGAATCTGAAAGAAGCAGCCAGATTGGAAGGTGCAGGGTCTATACGTATATTCTTCGATATCGTTATGCCATTGCTTAAGCCGACAACGGTATTCGTGGCGGTTAATGCGCTCATCAATTCGTTTCGCTTGATAGATCATGTGGTGGTGATGACGAAAGGTGGGCCAAATAATTCAAGTGCATTGCTCCTTTATTACATTTACGAAGTGACATTTGGATATCGCGACTTTCCCTATGGCGCGACACTCACAGTCTTCATGCTATTTCTCTTGGGGTTTATGGCTCTCGTCCAATTCAAAATTCTAGACAGAAAGACGCATTACCAATGAAAGAAGGAATCAACAAACTAGCGCTAAATGTACTTGCTGTGGTCTTCGCTTTCATTTGGGGAATACCTTTCATTTACTCACTGTGGACGTCAATCCATCCCGAAAAATATGCGGCTAATTTTAAGTTAACTGCGCCTATCACTTTTAGTAACTATGTCGAAGCATGGCATGCAGCGCCATTTGCCCTATATTTTGCAAACACGGTTATTCTGACGATTATTATTTTGATCGCAAACTTAGTCCTTTGCACACTCGTCGCATACGCCTTTGTAAGATACCGGTTTCCCGGCGCTGGTCTATTATTCGCGTTGATCATGGTGCAGCTTTTAATCACACCCGAGATCCTGATCGTTGAGAACTACACCACTCTCGCTAAGCTTGGATTCATAGACACCATTTTTGGGATTGCACTCCCATATCTGACGTCAGCCTTTGGAATTTTCCTTCTACGGCAGACGTTCAAGACGGTGCCCAAATCCCTGGATGAAGCAGCGCAAGTCGAAGGCGCATCAGCGTGGCGTGTGCTGTGGGATGTCTATGTACCCTTAGCAAAGCCCACTTATCTGGCGTATGCACTGGTTTCAATCAGCTTTCATTGGAATAATTTTCTCTGGCCACTGATTGTGACTAACTCACCGGAGGCGAGGCCTGTCACCGTTGGTCTGAGCATATTCGCAACCGTTGAAAGCGGCGTCGAATGGTCTCTAGTTAACGCGGCGACCGTCATGACAACCGCGCCGCTGGTATTAGCATTCCTAATTTTTCAAAGGCAGTTTGTCGCAAACTTTATGCGAGCAGGCATCAAATAGCAGGGGCCTTAGCCGACGTCATTCGTTCGGCCAAAACATCGATGAATGCAATAACCGCTTTAGGAAGGAAACAGCATGAAATTCGCACATCTATCTGATTTTCATCTCACGTTGTCAGATCAAAAAAATAGCCCGCTGCGCGATGATCTAATCGGCGCAATTACCACTGTGGTTAGTGACCTAAAAAGTATCGAGAACCAATTGGATTTTATCTCAATTACTGGGGACTTGACTGAGAACGGTGATATCGCTTCTTATCTGAAACTCAAAGAATTGTTTGCTGAACTATGCGTGCCGGTATTTTTTGTACCTGGAAATCACGATCTGCGTCAGCCCTTTTCTCAGATCTTTGGCAGCTCTTCTAAGAATCTCACAAACGAGAAACTTGACTACCATGCAGCATTTGGCACCGTTCAGGTTATCGGGCTTGACACGTTAGTTGAGGGTGAAACTACAGGGGCTCTCGACGAAGCCCAGTTATCGTCGCTTAAAGAATTTCTTTTTTCTACAGAATATTCTCATAGCGTAGTTTCGTTGCATCATCCTCCTTTCACAATAGGTCACTCGGAATTTGATCCGATGTCAACATTGGTTGGCTCTGAAGAAATGGGCACGATCGTGGCGCAGGCCAAATCCAAAGTCACAATTTTATGCGGTCATGTTCATAGGCCTTACCAAGCTCAATGGAAGGGTGCAAATTGCTACATATCAGGTGGGCCGTCATTCCAAATGGGCTCAGGGTTTTTCTTTGGAGATGAGCCGCTAATCCCAGTTGACGAACCTTTCACATACTATGTGCATTCGATTGATGAGGCTGGTGATCATGTAGTGGGGACACGGTTTCTTAAACTGGCTCCTGCTTTCAGCTGACATGCTGCTGAGAATGGTGGCGCGGCTTGATCGTGCTCCACTCCTTTTCAACTCGACGATACGAACCATGGGGCGCTGCATATTTAACGGCCAATCTCCCCATAAAAAACTTATGAAGCAACAGCGGTAGAACAAAAATAATGGATACCGAAAACCCGATTTTATCTAGACAATTATTCGCTGAAAATATAGCCTCTGAGGCTGGTGCGTTTGCCGAAAGTTATTTCCGCCACCCCCAAGATCTCACGATTGAGTCGAAAAACCCCAGAGATTTTGTGTCAGAAGCTGATCGGCTTGTGGAAAAAATGATACGTGAGCAGATAGTGGTCACCTATCCTGACGATGATATTGTTGGGGAGGAAGGTGGCGGCGTTGAAACAGATGCCTATTGGTCGTTAGACCCAATTGATGGGACTTCCAATTTCTTGGCTGGAATTCCTTTGTGGGGTGTTTCAATTGCTTACTGTGAAAACAATGTCCCTATAGTGGGCGCAATCGCAATACCCATGTTGGACATTCTAGTATCAGCAAGCGCTGCAGCTAAGGGTATTAGATTCAATCGTGAAGTACGAACCGAGAGAGTATCGAGCGCAATACCCACGTTTTCAATTGGTCAAAGCCCCTATTGGGACACCCAATCTTTCAGACAAGTAGAAAATATCTTTCGCGATGCGGGGTTGGAGTGCATGAATTACAGATGCACTGTTGTGAGTGTCGCCTTTGCGGCTTTGGGTTTTACACATGGGTATTATGAGGAAAATACAAACATGTGGGATGTCGCAGCAGGCACCATTATCGCCAAACAAGCAGGCTTAAATGCCAACATTATTATCAAAGAAGGAAACAGTCCTCTCACCATCAGCATCTTAACGGAAGAAATGCACGACAAGATAAGTTACAAGCTGGCACAAAAGAGGATGACTGAGGTTTAACAGATCGTTTGAGCATGCCTTGAATTTTGCAAGGTAAAAGTGGGTTTAGGGAATCACGCCCACCGTTTAAGCTTTTGCTATCTATCGGTGTGTTGTGGAAATCTATGAGTGACAAAAAGATAGGTCTTGTATTATCGGAGTATACAGTTGCCATCTCCTAATGCATTTATTGATTTTTCAAAATCAGTAAAATTTCGTATTGCTGGGGCACGGTAATAAAGAGTGCAAGTCATTAGCCGATAAAGCGTTAGCTAACGTGATAATCCTATGCCTTACGTGTGCTTTCAACAGAGAGGCAGCTATCGAACTTTCACAAATGGCAACGCAGTTACAGAAACTTGTTTTATGCTAGGCCGCTGACGACGTTGGTCTTAACTTACCCGAGGCAGCGTGAATTGTTGAATCAAGAAATGCTTGTGTCATTGAATATGCGCTTCGAACTCACAGGAAATTGGTCGCTGGAAGCCGATCAGATACGCCATGGTGATATTGAGATGAGCAGTTCCAGCGATGATACCATGGGCTCCATGGTCAGCAAAATGATTAATGGCAAGAAGGGCATCGCCGGCGAAGGAAACATCTATGAGCTCAGCGCTAACCGCATGGTTACCATGGGTAGTGATGGTAGGGCCATGGAGTACGTCCGGCAGTAACGCCACCCGGTGTACCCGCTGCGCTGCATCTTGCGTGGGAATAATGATCTCTAAGCGTCGGTTTTTTAAGAAATCAGCATCGCGTCTCGCCCCTAGCCTTCTATAATGGTTGGCCGTGCCGCATCTGTGGCATTTTTCCCTTTCTCATTGAATTGATAGTTCTGGCCACTTATGTCTGCGAATATCGGCGGTATTGATTTCGGTACCTCAAATTCCAGTGTGGGATGCTACAAGAACGGGCTGCCCGAACTCATCCGCTTTGGTGATGACGGCGTTTCGGTTCCTAGTGCCATCTTCTATTCAACAGAAACCTACAATACCGCCTATGGAAAACAGGCAGTCAGTCAATATCGCTTAGGTGTAGAGGGGCGCCTACTTAGGTCCTTAAAGTCTGTACTGGGGTCATCTTTAATGACCGAAAAAACCACGATTAGAAATAAGCGTGTACCGTTTACCGACATCATTCAGGATTTCTTCCAGTATTTGCAAACCACGCTGACTAACAATGCACTAAGCGTTGTTGACAGTGTCGTAGTCGGTAGGCCAGTTCACTTTGTGGATGAGGACGAGGCGCGAGACGCGCAGGCTGAAGATCAGCTTCGAAATATTGCACTCCAAGCCGGGTTTTCGCACGTTGAGTTTCAGTTTGAACCGATCGCTGCGGCACTGAATTACGAGAGCACGCTGCAGGCTGAAGAACTTGCTTTGGTTGTCGACATTGGCGGCGGTACCGCTGATTTCACCATTATCAGACTGTCGCCAAATCGACATCAGCTAACCGAGCGCAGTGCAGATATTTTGTCCACGGTGGGTGTGCATATCGGTGGTACCGATTTCGACCGACTGTTAAGTTTACAATCAGTCATGCCGCTATTAGGAATGGGCACAGGCGTCAAGAATTCTGATCGTTTGTTGCCGGCTTCTGTGTATTTTGATCTGGCTACCTGGCATCGTATCCCTTTGCTGTACAACATTGGTAGGCTGACGCTAATACGGCAAATGCAACTTGATGCGAAGGAGCCAGAAAAAGTCAGCCGTCTATATGATGTTGTCAACGCTCATCACGGACATGAATTGGCAGGCGTTGTAGAGCAAGTGAAAATCGAGTTGTCTGACCAAAAACAAGCCTTGTTCGAATTGCCAGTCGTCTCTAGCGGTTTGTCAGGTCAGATAGCCCGCGCAAGTTTTGAAGAGGCTATTGAAAAATCGGTAGCCCAGCTGCTTTTTTGCGTGAACGATGGTCTAGCTAGCGCAGGGATCAATGCCTGCGACATTACCAGCGTGTTTTATACCGGCGGTTCGTCATCAGTTCCTTTGTTGCAAAAGAGCATTAGCCAGGTTTTCCCAACAGCTACACAGGTTCAAGGAGATACCTTCGGTAGTGTCGGGTTAGGACTCACGATTGATGCTGCACGAAAATTTGCCTGATGTTGAAGTAGCGCTGTTAACTCGGCTTGTCCAATAAGTTAATGAGAGATTCTCTATTCAGAGAAAAGCTTTCGCCAATATCCAATAGCTGTTTTATGGTTTCGTCATCAACTGGAACTCCCATGCTTGTTCTCGTCTGTCGACTACTAATTTCGGGTTCACCTGGCATTAAGACTTCATCAGTTCCTACAGCTGCTGGTTTGCTTTTGATGAAATCGTAAAATTCCATGGTACGGCGCGCCACATCGTCTGAGCTGTCAAAAGCTGCAGGGTCAATGATGATAGAGAACATATTATTGATTACACCGTGGGGCAGGTGCTCCATGGTCGCAACGGTGTCTTTACTTACCAGCGCACCTGCAAGCATTTCTACAAAAATACCGAGCCCGGAGCCCTTATAGGAACCAAATGCTGAAAGCGCGCCCTCACGTCGAAGCGCCATTGGGTCAGGATCGGTTGTCTCCAACCCATTGATATCGACAAGGCAGCCACTTGCCATGGCTTCACCTTTGTTGCTGGCCATTCGGACTTTGCCGAAAGCCACAGTACTTGTCGCAATGTCGAGTAAAGGAGTTGCCTTACCTTCCACTGGCATGGCCATACTAATGGGGTTAGTTGAGAAACCTGCCTCTCGCGCACCAAAGGGGGCGACCAGTGGAGGATGACCCACCACGTTAACCATATGGATGGAAACGTATCCACGGGCAGCGCAATACTCAGAGTAAGTGCCTACTCTTGAAACATGACCGGAATTGCGCATGCCCAGTATGGCCACTTTGCTCTCAGGTATCGTCTGCATTGCATGATCGAGGGCAAGCAGAGCCATGCGATGGCCAAAACCACGTTGCGCATCGACGATGGATATCGCGCCGATAGGCGGGTGCAAGAGGGGTGTTTGGTTGGCTACTAAATTGCCGTCGCGCAGCTGCCCACCGTATAAAGGCAGCATGCCAATGCCATGAGAGTCATGCCCAGTCAGATTTGCATCGGTTAGATGTTCCGCCACTATGGTTGCCTCGCTATCGTTGCAGCCAAAGCCTGTCAGGATGGCATGGGCCAGTGCAGTTATCGAGGTACTGGTATAATTGGATAGTGTGCTCACATCGTTCCTCGTAATTAATCGACTATGTCCGACTTGATTGTACTTGCGGGTGATAGACAAGGCCAATGTTTAGATTCTTAATAGGCGGTAAATGAAAAATGTTGAAATTCGGAATTCTCTCCACGGCTAAAATAGCTCTCGAGCACCTTATTCCTGCTATCCAGCAAGCAGATAATGCGCAGCTAGTTGGCATTGCATCCAGGGATTTAAATAAGGCCACCAAGATGGCCGAACGTTTTAACGTTCCGCATGCTTTTGGCAGTTATGAGGCCATGCTCGATTCTCCTGAAATAGAGGCGGTATACATCCCTCTACCCACAGCTCAACATGTGGAATGGAGTCTAAAAGCCATTCAGGCAGGTAAGCATGTTCTGGTAGAAAAACCATTGGCACTAAAAGCCTCTGACATTACTAAATTAATCAAAGCCCGTGATAAAGCGGGCGTAATTGTGTCAGAAGCATTCATGGTCACCTATCACCCGCAATGGTCAAAAGTAAAAGAGCTATTAAAGAAGAAAGCCATCGGTACGCTGCGTCGAATAGAATCCTCATTCACGTACTACAACGTGGATGCGAACAACATGCGCAACATAGCTGAGCTCGGCGGTGGAGCATTACCTGATATTGGTGTGTATCCTACTGTATGCGCGCGCTTTGCCACTGGGCTGGAACCCACTAGTGCTGTGGCGCAAGTGGAATTCGACCCAAAGTTTAATACGGATCGATACGCGAATGTGCAGCTGGAATTTGGTGATGTCGATATGAGTTTTTATATATCCACTCAGATGGCAAACCGACAGACCATGGTTTTTCATGGAGATAAGGGATTTATAGAACTAACGGCACCTTTTAATTCCAACTTGTATGAAGGTGACGAAGTGCGACTACACAACGCGGGACACGCTGAAACACAGGTATTTCGTTACACCGGTTTGAACCAATACCGTCTCGAGGTTGAAGCATTCGCTCGAGCTGTTGCAGGTAAGAAGCGGCAGGCGTATTTTACTTTGGAAGAGTCTGTTCTAAATCAGAAGGTGATAGATGCGATCTATAAATCTGGCAAAAGTGGTAAACGAGTAAAGATCTAGCATTAATTAGTTCGAATTGCTTGGCGCAGTGCCTAGGCGCGTTGTGATTTGTCAAAACAGAATAGAAAAAGGCTGGTCATAAACACCAGCCTAAGGGGTAATACAAGCTCTGGAGTGAACTTTTGGTCTAACTTTTGGTGGTTATTCTGTGTCAGTTAATCGTTTGAAATTAGATCTACATTTTTGCCAATTACCGAATATTCAATTTGAATTGAAAAAACAGAACTGCGTTGTTGCGATGGTCACCGTAGTCCACTTGCGGTGAACCAGATACGTTTAGTACAGAGCGCTTAGAGAGTTTGATTTCCATGGCAGGAATCGGCAGGATTTTGGTTTCGGCTTCTGCGTTCTTCTTATATTGCTTGTGCACAAGCGATGCACCAATCAGGAATCGAACCTTACCAAAGAACTTTGGTTTTGTTGCGTAGTTGATACCGCCGTACATAGCTTGGTAACCAAAGCTGTCAGATAACGTGCCGACATGCCAGCCGATTTTTCCAGAAGGCGAATATTCCCAACCTAAGCCGGGTGTAAAAGCATTTCGCTCATCGAAGTTTTCGAAGTGGTAGGCGCCGGCACTAACCACGAGGAAGTCATTTTGTGTGTCTTGAGCGTTGGCTGCTGCACTGCTGATAGAGAGGCCAAGAACGATAAGAGTAAGAGCCACTAACTTTAAAATCTGCGTTTTCATTATTTAAACCCACGATGTTCATTGCCAGTCTTTGCTGGCTGTTTTTTGGTGAGTTGATCGCTGTGCGTCAACTGCATGCCGTGAACTGTACTGAGGGTTTAAACGTTGCGCAAATGGGATGACTATTTATGGAATAACTATATTAAACAAAGAGATAGGATGTTATTAGCAGCGTCGAAAAAATGGCGAATTTGGAGTGGCTTTTGTAAGTGTCTGTAATTACGACGATTTTCAGTCGCCATAACCAAAAACCTCTGCATATTCAAAGCGAGAAGTCGCACCCATTTTTAGATGCATTGAAAATTGAACTGTGAGCTCTGTCCCACGCACAGGTGCATTCAGGTATTACTCAGTAGCTCATCCACTGGGCCGCCCCGACCTGCATGCGCGCCAGAGCATTTATTGTATGTGCAGGCGCTTGCCGCAGTAGCTTGAGCTTTCATGCACCAAAGAGAGCGAACAAAATGGTGAGTAGCATCTAGAAATCATCATTGAGACGAATAAAGCAACTACTATGATGTCCTTCGCGTTCAATTAAAATTTGAGAAAACAATGGCCCAATCGTTAGATACTAATCGTCGAATCGTTCTTGCCCAAAGACCTCAAGGATTGCCAGACGAAAATACGCTCAGGCTTGAGGAGACCGAAGTTCCACAGCCTGGCGATGGCGAAATGCTGTTGCGCACGTCGTATCTGTCTCTAGATCCGTATATGCGGGGCAGAATGAATGATGCAAAATCGTATGCGGAGCCTGTAAAGCTTGATGAGGTGATGACCGGGCAGGTGGTTGCGCAGGTCGTATCCTCAAGCGTGCCTGGGTATGAGGCAGGGGACTACGTGCTCTCTGGCAGTGGTTGGCAGGACTACGCGCTCTCAGACGGTACGGACACCATGAATCTGGGTGCGAACCCTGAAAAACCGTCTTGGGCATTAGGCATCATGGGAATGCCTGGTTATACAGCGTATGCAGGACTACTCAAAATCGGCGAGCCGAAGGCTACAGATACTGTTGTCGTGGCAGCGGCATCTGGGCCCGTAGGTGCTACAGTCGGGCAGATTGCTAAGATCAAGGGTTGCCGTGTTGTTGGTATCGCAGGTGGTGTGAAGAAGTGCAAACATGTTGTCGATACGCTCGGCTTTGATGCTTGTATTGACCATACAGCTCCGAATTTTTCTGAGCAGCTTAAAATCGCCTGCCCAGATGGGATTGATGTGTATTTTGAAAACGTGGGTGGCAAGGTACTCTATGCGGTGTTACCCCTATTGAACGAGTTTGCGCGCATGCCTGTGTGTGGGGTTGTCTCTTGGTATAACTTGACCGGATTACCGGACGGACCCGATTTTGGGCCCGCGATCATGGGAACAATTTTACGCATGAAGGTCAAAGTGCAAGGGTTCATCATCTTCGACAGTTTCCCCAAGTCAATCTACAAAGAATTTGTGCAGGATATGTCTGCCTGGTTGGCAGAGGGTTCAATTCAATACAAGGAACAGATTGTAGAAGGTTTGGAAAATGCTCCCTCGGCTATGAATGAGCTTCTGGTGGGCAAGAGTTTTGGCAAAATGGTTGTCAAGGTTGATTGATTGAGCGTAGGCACTCGCAATTAG
>JBLHWG010000049.1:0-20119 GCA_047629055.1 Halioglobus sp. | reverse complement strand
GACTAAATAATAGCCTTGATCATGTCGCGATATTCAGCCATGTATATTTTGAACCACTCAGTAAAGTCCTCCGGGCTCTGCTCTATTTCTTGCAAAATATCAGGGATAGAAAGCCATTTGACGTCGGAAACTTCATCTCGATTAAATGCATACACATCATGGCTTTCATCAAACCACCCATAAAAGCAATGTACGTGCTCATTTTCATACAGCTCACCTACCTGAGCGTGATACACAATTTCACCAAACTTTTTCACTGGAATACTCCAGCCAAGTTCTTCGTCTAATCGTCTACCAGCACAGGAAGCGGCGCTTTCTTGCCACCGTGGATGAGAGCAGACTGTATTAGCCCAAAGCCCGCCAGAGTGATATTTTGTGTCGGCGCGTTTTTGCAATAACATTTCGGATCCGCGAAACACGAAAATAGAAATCGCCATGTGTTGAATATCACGCAGGTGCGCGTCCAATTTTTCTATAGGGTAATTGCCAGAGTCGGATTCGACGTCAACTGCGGTAATCAGTTCGCGCAAATTGTTGTCGATGACGGTGTTGTTGGATAACTGGCTCATGGTCGCTATTCGATAATTAGATTATCAAGAGATCTTTTGTCGGAGGATTCCTCAACTACAGGCTCGCGCCCACCACGCAGTATCGAATTGCCCGCATACAGGCCTCTTTGGTCAACCGGTGGTGGATCAAGCCAGTCACTCTCATGCATTTGCCCACTTTGCCCGTATGCATCGAGTGCATTTTGATAACAGACTAGTCTTACATGTTCTTCAGGAATGCCTCGCTCTAGAGCAAGTTTGGCTGTTTTAGCAACTCCTAGTGGTTCGGATATACCCCAATCACAAGCTGAGTCGACCATGATGCGCTGTGCGCCGTATTCCGCGAGAATATCGACCATACGAGCATTGCCCATTTTTGTAGATGGGTAAATCGAAAAAGCGGCCCAGAATCCTCGATCAAGCACTTCACGTACAGTTTCTTCGTTGTTGTGATCAACTATTATTTTCGTAGGATCCATACCGTGCTCAATGCATACATCCATTGAGCGAGTTGTTCCCCTTTTCTTGTCGCGATGCGGTGTATGAATCATTACCGGCAAATCGAGTTCTTTAGCAAGTTCGAGTTGTGCTCGGAAATACTTGTCCTCCAGATCTGTTTGTTCGTCGTAACCGATTTCACCGATGGCCACTACACCTTCTTTCAGAGCGAACTGTGGCAATATCTCCATAACCGCCTCAGCCAATTCTTCGTTATTGGCTTCTTTTGAGTTTAGGCCAACGGTACAATAGTGACGGATACCGAATTGACCCGCACGAAACCGTTCAAACCCGATGATTGACGACAAATAATCGATATAGGTGCCAACGTGTGTACGTGGTTGCCCCACCCAGAATGCCGGTTCGATGACCGCAACGACGCCAGCTGCAGCCATGGCTTCATAGTCGTCAGTAATACGCGAAATCATGTGCGCGTGCGGATCTATGAACATCATTGAACGGCTCCTGTGTGTGATTAACTTTACTACTTTAAGACCAGCATGAGAACAGATGAATTAGACTTGGGTGATAATCAATTTAGTTCACAAGATATAGAATCCCAGGTCGACGCCCCACTAGCAATTGATAACACCTCCGATGGATGCTTCGCTAGGATCTCAGCAGCAATAGGATCACGGCAACTTGATAGAGCAAGCGCCCCAGCTTTGCGCTCAATTGCATTCTTCGAATCCATGACCTTTCGCAGGTCGTCAAGCATATCATCAGATGCAAAGGGACCAACACAGCGCCAAAGCTCAGGTGTCACAGTCCGATTTGCCGCCCAACGTTCGTGAGCATAATCGCAAAGAATTCTAGCTAGCTCCGCATTGGCCCTCTCGTCTAGACCCTGTATAGGGTGCAATGTGCTGTCTATAAACAGCGCTTTGAGCACCATATGGTTCCATCGCAACTCCGCGAAGTGTGTTTGCGGATACGGATTGTTGTGTGCAATTGCTTCAAATACAGCGCGCATGTTGGTGCGTAAGCCATCACCGATTTGCTGATCGAGCTCATCACTTGCGGGATAGAGAGCAATTCCTTGGTATAAAGCGATTGACTCACCCAAATCTGCAGTTTGGCATAAGGTTTTAAACAAATTGCCAAATGTCAGATTTGTTAACTGAACAATCTTGCACAGGAGCAAAACTCGAGCGGCTGTATCTATTGTCCAGCTGCTGGGTATCCAGCCTGGACATGCTGCATTGGCAGCTGAAAGTTCAGAAACACTCAGACATAAATCGCCTTTTCCCAACCGCCTTGGGATCAAACCAAATGAAATGTGTAAATTGCGAATACTGTTTTCGCTATTGACTAATTCAAGGCGTTCTTTTAACCAATGATACTGCTCTTCAGGCAGGCGATCCAACAACCAAGTGTCGAGCAAGTCTGTAGCGTGTGTCGTGTTCATGAATCGAGGTTGTCGTTGAATCAAGAAGCCGTTATTTATCGGCGTATCGGTTTTTTAACCATTCAATGGATTCGATCACCCATTGACTATTCATTTCGTGTACTTCTATTCCTGTGCCTAATTCTGACAGCAGCGTGATTGTCAATTCGCCACCAAGATGCTCGCGAAATTCTGTTAATCCCTGAATAACATCAAGAGTGCCGTAGACATTTTTCATCTCAAGGCTGGGGTGCCATATTTTGAAGCCGAGATGCTCAAGTAGAAAGCAAACTCGTTCTTCAGATCCAGCATCAAGTAATCCCGCAATTACCGAATAGCGTGTATCCAACGCAATGCCAATGGCGACTGCTTCACCATGTCGAAGGTGGTAGCGGGTCAGGGTTTCAAGCCGGTGAGCTGACCAATGGCCAAAATCCAGTGGCCGCGCACTGCCAAATTCAAACGGATCTCCACCAAGCCCAATTTGATTCATATGTAATTCAGCGCAGCGTTTAATCATGTATTGCATGACAGTTTTGTCAAAAATAGCCAACTTGTCGGCATTCTTTTCAAGCCAGCTATAGAAATCACCATCACGTATCAAGGCAACTTTTACAGCCTCAGCCATGCCGGCAATCTTCTCTCGCGAAGGTAAACTTTCTATAAACTGGTAGTCGTTGAGTACAGCGAAGGGTGGGCAAAAAGTACCAATATAGTTTTTTTGCCCAAACAAATTCACGCCATTCTTGACGCCGACTCCAGAGTCATTTTGTGACAACACGGTAGTGGGTACCCGTATATGGCGTATGCCTCGATGTGAAGTTGCGGCGACAAGGCCGACTGCATCAAGTAATGCACCACCACCTACCCCAATCACATATGAGTGTCGATCAATATGCTGTTCATAAATCACCTTTTGCATTTTTTCGACAAAATGCAACTCAGATTTTAGTTTCTCTCCAGCTACCATGGGGACAGGCGAAGTTACCAATTCCAGTTGCTGGCAGTGAGATTTTGCATAGTGCTGAATTTTTTTCGCCAGATCTGGCTGTGATTCCAATAGGCCTTCATCAATGAACACGACGAATCGGTGACGTTTCTCCGGCTCCTTAGCGCTCATTGTCTCAAGCAGTAGCGTATTTTCTGCATCAAACAACCCTTGGGTAAAACACACTGGAAATTTGTAGGCAACACTAAACTCTTGCCAACAGGTTGTTGTCGTATTTGTTTGCAATTGGTGGATGTTTTCAGTCATTACTTGAGTGCTTGTAGTAATACAAAAAATCACACCGACGTGCCACTAGATGGATGGAAGGTGCGCGTTGCCATGATAGGATCATAACCGCAGACGCCAATGCATCCAAGCGGCAAAGCTTCGGGTGGTATACAAAGTTTTCCTTAAATGTGACAAAAAATGTCTTAGTTGGATGCATTATAGGGTGGAATTATAGAGACTGATAAGTCAATGAAATACGTAAATATGCTGTTTTTTGTACTCATGTTGCTATTTATTGGAGTGCAATACAATGACCCTGATGGTCCAATTTGGATGGTAATTTATGCAGTACCGGCCATCTGGACAGCAATTGCGGCTTTCAGACAGCCATTATTGCGAAAATCATTGCCCAATACATTACTGATGGTGTCTATTGCCTTTGCTGTGGGCGGAATGTTGTATTACTGGCCTACAACGCCTCGATGGTGGGCATCTGAGGTGTGGTATGAAACTGAAACTGCCCGTGAAGGTATGGGCATGATGATTATCGCCATCGCATTGTTGATTGCCTGGGTTAGCGGGCGTCGCAAGATTTAAACAACTGATGGTCGAGAGCGCTTTTCTGGGCAATAAGACCCACTTTCCACGCTACTGGGTTTAAAATTGCCACGGCCACTACGCAAGTTGCGCTTACACGTTTAGCCAAAACTCAGACAACAGATTTCAAATCATCGCTTCAGTACGTATTACATTTCGAGTAAATAGATCTTTCCCGTATTGCCATAGGGTCCATAATTTTCATTAGTCATTACGTATACCCGTTCGTCTGTATCACGAACCAGAGCCACGATTCGGGTATCGAGTTGACTGATTTTATCCATTGCCCATAACTTCCCGCTGTTTTCTTTAGCTACAAATAACTGGCCGGACGGATTCCGAAAATCACTACTCCAATCCGCTATCAACAAGTGATCTACTAGATCCCCAAAGCCGGTTCCCCGCAACATTACTGCGCCTACTACTGCCGTTCCAACTCCGGCTAGATCGACAGTGCTACCTTCGCGCTGAACACTCATATTCGGATACTCTACGACAGGATCATATATTGGTTTGTCAGTAACAGAATCTACTTCAATTTCACAGAAGTCAGGTGGATCTAACGGTCGAGTTCTATCAAAACAATGTGTGCCCTCTCTTACAGGCCAACCGTAATTTCCAGGCTCACTTACCTGGTACACAGCCTCCCAAAGAGTCTCGGCAACAGCGGTAATATAAAATGTCGAGGATCCGTTACTATCAAAACTCAATCGATAGGGATTTCGAAACCCCCACGCATAGATCTCATCTTTACCCAACGAGTTCACTAACGGATTTTTTTCTGGAATGGCGTATCCCGGATACCCATGATCGACATCAATTCTTAATATTTTACCGAACAACGACTGTAGATCCTGAGCGGTTGAATCCCAACTCAATCTATTTTTTGGCACATTATAGGCATCGTTAAGTGTCTCCGGACCAACCCCATGGATGCCACCGCCATCCCCAAAACCAATATATAAATAACCATCTGGACCAAACGCCAACGCACCACCATTGTGCTTGCGACTGGGCCAGTTTTGTTTGATGAGAATTCGCTCGCTTTCCTTATTGATCTGATCAGGAATCTCACTATTGATCGTGAACTCAGAAACAATACGTGTGTGACTCCAATTCATGGACGCATCCATCGAAAGAGGCGCTGTGTAGGTTACGAAAAAACGTCCATTAATACGATATTCTGGATGGATGGCCATGCCCAGCAGACCTCGCTCTTCGAAGTCTTCTCGTACAGGCAATAGGCGATCAGTAATATCTAGAAACGGTGTTTTGCTTACTGTATCGTCAGCATTTAACAGATGGACCAAACCTGCTTGATCCAGTATCAAACGCCTGCCGCTATCGTCAGGAATTGTTGCCAAATCAATAGGGGCCACCAAGTTCTCAACGAGTAAACGCGGCTTTGGAGTGGCAAGAGCCATTGTGCTCACGAAAGTACCGATAAAGAAAATTGAAATGACGCTCGAAAATTGCATTATTTTTCCAGACTTGGGAATTAGCCGATAGCTCCTTATTGTATATATTTTGAAGTCAAACAGCGAATCAAAATCTGTAACTATGTTTCATCAAAGTAAACTATTAACCTAATTCCCTCCTTTGCCTGGGTCGAACAATCAGTAGATAAGTATCAAGCCCACCTAACAAGGTGATCGATACACCGTACAATTAGTTAACCTTCGGCAGCGTGCCTCTTCCAATTAAATCTATCACATGCAACTCGTAGACTCGCATTGCCACATAAATTTCCCGGATTTCGAAGGTCGAATATCCACGATTCTGCAGAATGCGGCTGACAATCAAGTTGATCATTTATTGTGTATCGCCACGAGCTGGGAAAACCGCCTCGAAGTTCTGAAGTTAGCGCAAGACTACGCGCCCATTAGCGCATCGGTAGGGGTACACCCGACAACAGAAGGCGGATACGAACCCAGTGCCGATGAATTATTTGAGGCCGCAGTTGATCCAGACATCGTAGCCATAGGGGAAACCGGCCTTGATTACTTTCGAAGCACAGGTGACCTCACCTGGCAACACGAACGCTTTCATCGGCACATTGATGTGGCCAAACGCTGCCAAAAGCCTCTTGTCATTCATACCAGGGCCGCGGCGACAGATACGATGGACACACTTCGTGACCACAATGCCCGTGATGCAGGTGGGGTAATGCATTGTTTCGCTGAGGATTGGGAAACTGCAAAACAAGCGCTGGATATCGGATTCTATATCTCGTTTTCAGGAATCGTGACATTCAAGAACGCAAAAACCGTACACGAAGTGGCTCAAAAAACGCCACTGGACAGAATCCTCGTTGAAACCGATGCACCGTACCTTGCTCCTGTCCCTCATCGTGGCAAGTCCAACGAGCCTGCCTTCGTTAGACATACTGCAGAGCATGTGGCGACAATCAGGGGTATTTCGTTGGAAGAGGTTGCCGAGGCCACAACGGCAAACTTTTTCAAACTGTTTAGCAGTGTTGTAAAGCGAAAATAAGCAGGGTTAGATCCTTCGGTACAAATAGCAGCCCCCATGCCTAGGGTAACCATCCAGCCCGAAGCATCCAGTACAAAACATCCTGGGTGCTAGACCAAACTATTTGATCATCAAAGGGTGAGTCACTGCGAGTAGACAATGGATTAATAATATAGGTCCCATCGCCGTCCTGATTTTCTGATTGAGCACCGGACTCTGAAACATCCTGCCCAAGTGAAAAAATCACGAAGGCGAGATTATTGGCTCGTACCTTTCTTTTGGCGCACGCCACTCGACTTGGCTCGACGCATAAAACAAGATTGGATGATAAATACCTAAGCCCTACATTGCTCGCTTCTCCCGGTGTCGTCCAATCTGGGAAGCGTTGATTACCTTTTGACTTATGATTACTTAGACTCACTGCATATCTATACGGCCTGTTCCAGACATCAAGCAGAGATCCGTTAGTGTCGATAGCACCAGACAATCCTAATAATACCGCCGGTACTGAACCTTCCAGCACCTCGCACTCCACACCGGTTGCACCACCGTTCGATACCAGATTCACCGAAGTATCCGCAATTGGACAGGGTAGATAACCGTGGGCAATCAGGTGTGCGTGC
The DNA here is from genome assembly GCA_047629055.1 of Halioglobus sp. Taxonomy (GTDB): domain Bacteria; phylum Pseudomonadota; class Gammaproteobacteria; order Granulosicoccales; family Granulosicoccaceae; genus Granulosicoccus. The sequence goes on along the minus strand of JBLHWG010000049.1, from coordinate 12,778 downwards.
ACACTATCCTTCACTTGTTGCAACTCGGAACGGGTCAGGTCAAATTGCTTATATTTTTGTGCGATAGCTATCGGCTCTAGCAATGTACGCGTTAGCAAGCCTACGATGAACAAAACGATAGCAATTTCGACCAATGTGAAACCGCATTGACTATAACGCCGACCCACTACTCTGAAATCCATCGAAGTACCAAAGGTTCAGGTTGCGCATCCGGTGACCTCTGATTGAAATAAATTAGTCTACAAATTTGGAGTGGAAGCTGAACACACTGGGCATCGTGCTTTACGCTTATCCAATTAAGCCAACCATTTCGGACCAACCAATGTTGTTTGGCAGGGACATAATCTATGTGTATTTGCTCAAGAGTGCTGGTTGCACATTGAAACTGCTCAGTAACTACATCAGCCAAATAGAGCAATAGTAGATTTGACTGGAATTTTTCCGATGTAGTCTGCCACACTTTTGATGCATTCTCTTCAGAGTTACATCGTTGGGCCAGTTGCCCTAATTGATGACATCGATCGCCAAGTTCATAAAAATTATCCGGCAGTAAGATTTTTTGATTAAGAACACATAATAAACTTCCTTGATCGTTGAGTTTTTCAACCAGCCAAGCCGCGACAGCAGGACGAATAGCGAGCATCAATGCTTTCTTGGTAATTATGATTTCACTGGAAATTGTACGATTTGAGTTAAACGTGAGAGCCTGCTGTCGTATGAGTGCCGCGTGCTGCAGATTACTAGATACCGCTAACATCAGCGCTGGGCTCACCGGATGATTTCCAGGATTGTTTATCACACGATCTGACACTGTGTAGTCCACACGAGGGCCAAACCCTGCATGAAGCATGTAGCGTCCCTTAGGAAAGCTGATATGACTAGGCAAATGCCCAACTGCAACAGGATGATTTCCGCAGGGAGGGTTCGGTCCCTGATTGACAGACCAAGATGTAGCATCGCTGTTCAGTGAGCTAGTATCAGGACATGGCAGGTGACCGATACCTGCCCCTTTGGGTCCATATAGGTAGAGGTAGTGTGCAGAATAACTAATCAACGCCTGCCGGGATTGCCCTAGCTCAGCGTTTATATGAACAGCACTGGCAAGAGATAGGCTCGGCCGTAGGCTAGCAGACATCGCAGTTAATGCATATCCCCCGATAGCCGCCAACAAAGTAAGCAATATTACCAAGCTGAATCCTTGTTGCTTTTTGATCATAATCCCTCACCAACAAGTAAGGTAGCAATGTATTTAGTACCTTTGTAAACATGTAAAGCATCCTCATCAGGCAATAGTTTGAACGAATAGTATTTCTGGTTTATATGCCTACATCTAACGTCTTTGGAACTTACCGCCTGATTCGAAAGTTCTTCAGAAACTGTTTCGCAGGGTAGGTCGTTCACTAGCAAAAGGAATCTGTTTCCGTTGCGTACAATCCCGTTAAACCTAAGCCGATTGACGGTGGGTTTAGCTGTTACCAAATTCGCTGACGACAGACGAGGTTTACTTATTGAATCATCGTTAGTGGTGCCTCTATTCTTCTGGCTGGATTGTGAGAATGTCTGCTCCGATATCGACTTTTCACGCTCTTCGTCATAGTACTCATCTGACAAATAAAACAAACGAAGATCATCAGCAGAGATATTGGCTGGACCGAGCTGACTGGCGATAATGATTAGCGCTGAAAATAGTGTTCGGATATTTCTATAGGAAATTAGAGTTACACATCTAAACGAATTAATTATCACATTTCTACTCATGTAACCCCCAATAGTAGATATCGAGAACACAATGCACCAGCAACTTGACAACAACTAAACGGTGTATATCACATGCTCTTACTTCCATTGGCCAAGGATTAACAGTATCTTTTATCGCCTGTAGAAAACCCGCTATCGCCATAGCGTTATCCGCCTTATATTTCAAGTCCAATCGAAATAGCCGTATGGGAAATCTACTGTGTGGAAGCAGCTCTATTGTACGACTATCGAACTGGTAGCTAACGTCGTACGCACCTGCTTGCACATGATTCTCTGACATAAATTCTGCAATATTGATCTTTAATTCGTTCACGTCTGAATCAAGCTTTCCAATCAACTCTTTATACTCATCATTTTCCAACACACTAATACTTTGCTGTAATCGTTGCGATTCAACACGCGCATTTCTCAACAGAACGTTAGTAGCGCTTGCACTGTCGGCAAGACTCATTGAAATGTAAACCACCAGCATACTCACTGCGCACAGCACAATATTGAAACCAATAATATTAAGGTTCATATTGGTTCAATCGAAAACTGTATTCTAAAAGCACTCTTAGACTCCGACATTAAATGACTTGAACTAGCTGAATTCGCTGGTGAATCGATAACACGCAGGGGACTAATATTTTTTGATTCTGACAAAACGCTTAAAAAGTTATTTAACTGAATCTGCTTCTGCCGCAATCCACTCTCGCTAACGAGCTGACCAGACATCTCGATCATGGTTTTAGAATGGGAAGAATACTCATCCCAATAACTATCACGTATTGACACACTATTTATCGTCACATGAGTTGTATCACTACTCTCGTCAACGACAGACCATGCAAACCCGGTTAACGACACTGACGGGGAATCTTTGACGGCAGCAGCAACAGCGCTCATGATTTGTAAGGGGGCGGGAATTGCTGCTTTTTCGAAAGCTTGAATTCTATTAACAGAATTCATAGCAAAAAAAGGCGATGCATGAAGCGTGGTTGCATGTTGTTTCAGTTTGCGAAGGTTGATCTTTAGAATAGCGTGTTCATCACTAAACTTAGCCTGCTCTTGAATGCTGCGGACTCCAGACCTCGAAGAAGCCAGAACCACAAATAGAAATACTAAGAAGAATATTAAGGCGCATCTTCGCAACATTAAAGCGCATCTGCGATCATTCACTGCTGCTATTGATCGCTCAAAAATATTACTAAATTTCGCTGGGTTACAAGTCACCGCATACGATTTTAATTTTTTCAGAAAGCACATGTGCATGGCGTGTTTGTACTTAGATGTTAATGCTTTATTGATAATAATTTCAGACAAAAATCCTTTGTTCAAACTATCGACACCAATTAACGGACTGATTTCATCCCCACTACCATTGAAAAATGAGATGTGCTGGTAGAACAACTTACATTGCAACCCTAATAGATGCTTCGCCAAATACTCATCAGGAAAATCTGGTGACTCAGCTTCGGTCAGTCCGCGAGGTAATACAACAAGTACGTCCTTGAATGACGAAAATACAGATTCCGACAGGTATTCTATTGATTCACACAGGTAATTTTGAGCAAAACTATTGTCACCTACATCAACGTTCGCACTGCTGCCAACTTGGCTACCACGAGTACTGACATCAACTGCTTGACGCATGTGAAGTGGCATGCCATCAACCGTCAATAGCAACCTGTGCCTACTGTTTCCGTCAAACATGTGCAACAACACTGGGTAGGGATAGTCTCGAAACAAGTCAGAAAGTAGCTGCGTAGAGGTAACAACGTGCGAAACTACAACCCCGCAGTCACCCAATTTTTTCAACCACTCTGAGCTTTTATCAGGCAATTGTGAATACAAAACACTAGCGATTTCTGGGTATGTAAATTTTGGCAGCTTGTTAACGGTTGCATCGGGATACTCGCGCCGCAACTGCCAAAGCACCTTTCGTATATGCCATGACCTACTGATCCAATGTGTCGAATCGAGCAACTTCACTCGATCAAGATCATCAAGCTCAGTGTCCACAATAAGTTCAATGCTAGCATCCGAGTTATTAAGGTGAAATTTCAGCCATAGGCAAGAACTGATGACCGTTAGCGGCTCGTCGTTTTGAGAATGCTTGAACCGATCAGTGATTCGTGAATTGTCGTACCGATACCAGCAAATACCCTGAGACGTAATAACCAAGACAACTCTGATTTTGATTGCGTTATTCTCGAAACCCTGTAACCACGTCATGCCAGGATCACTGAGTCAACAGCATTTTTATAGATGGGTCCTAACAACGACAGAACCACCCATAAAAGTGCAAAACCAGCCACGAGTAGAACTGCGGGTCCAATCATTTTTTCAATACGTTCAATCTTGAATTCGGAAACCCTTCGCTGCTGGGTGCCAGTTCGCGCCAGGGCTTCAACCAGCCTGCCAGAAGCCTCTCCAGCACTAAGCACTTGAATATGGATATTTGATAATAGCGGAATAGTTGTTAACGCTACGGACAACGACTTGCCTGACAGTATATTCATTCTTGTCTGCCGTAGCTGGCTATTTAATGCACGATTTTTTATGGACGCTTCGCTTTTCTCCATGGCATCGGCCAAACCTATGCCACTTCCGTACAGCTTCGAGCAAATTCCACAGTATCTGCTTAATGTAAGATTTAGAATCAAGGTGCCGTACAGTGGAATTCTGAGTAACAGGGCATCTGTAAATAACCTCACCCTATAAAACGCTACCCTAGCAGTACAGAGAACCACGAGGCAGATGCACAAAACTATCACCGCATAAAATATATAGTGTTTAATCCATTGCGATAGGCTCAATAGAACTCGCGCGTGCCAGGGGAATTCATGACCACTTGATAGAAGCAAGCCTTCTAATGAGGGCACTAGATAGACCATCAGAAAACCAAGAACACCAAATACTATTACCAACGCGAATACAGGATAGAGCAACACCGTCGTAATGCGTGCTTTTATGCTCTGCTGCCACTCCAAAAACTCTTGGCAATCTAGGCAAGCTGAGGACAACTGGCCACACGCCTCACCAGACCTGAGCAATGCGACAAGCGTTGAATCAAATACACTTGGCCAACGTTCAATCGAACTGGATAATGCTTGACCGTCTACAACGCTGCGTTCGACATCTCGCCATACACGTCGAAGAGCCCAACGGGACTCCATAGCAATAAGCTCTCCAATTGCTTGGTCCACTACTACTCCAGCCTCCAGCAAATGTGTAAGCTGAAAAAATGCCGTAATGAGTGACGGCTGAATATCACCACCATAAACTCTATGACTAACCTGTTTGTGTAAAATTTCCATTTTCAACGTCCTTGTTGACGGTGCTTAAGCGCGACACCCTTGTTAAGCCTTCCTTTGTTGCTCAGTTCAACTCTGATGAATAATCCAGGCTAACCCCCCAACACCCTTTCTATTTCCCTAATTGTACTTACACCCTGTTGTACCAATAATTCGCCTTGCTGGCGCAAAGGGACGAATCCTGAGGCTTCAGCCTCTGCCAAGATGACTCGATGCTCTGCAGCCGAACAGATTAGCGCGGCAATTTTGGGTGTTATAACCAGCAACTCAACCAGTGCTTGCCTGCCGTAGAAGCCGGCGCCACGACACAATGCGCAAATCGACTCTAAACCTGAACATCGGTAACACCGTTTTCTAATCAATCTCTGTGCAGCTATACACAATAGATGGGAAGCCAGCATGTTTCGATCTACACCTAGCTCAACAATTCGATCAATTGCCCCAACAACGTTTCTTGCATGAACGGTTGTTAAAACGGTGTGCCCGGTCATGACCGCTCGAAGCATCATCTTGCAACTAGAGGCATCTCGAACTTCACCAATCAACAGAACATCTGGGTCCTGTCGCATTAGCGCACGTAGCCCTTCCGCGTACCCCAATGATCGAGCTGGATCTATGCTCGTCTGTTGGACACCAGGTATCAGTTTTTCGACTGGATCTTCCAGCGTCATAATGTTCAATGCGTCTTGGTCTAATTCAGCCAGAAGTGCATGAATACTGGTGCTCTTTCCGGATCCAGTAGGACCGCAGAACACAATTAAGCCACTGGGTTTACGCAGACACGACAAGAGCTGCTGGCGCAGACTCTCAGGCAGCTCCAATGATTCTATGCCGCGTTGAGACTGACTAGGCCGCAACACCCGAATAACAATATTTTCGCCATTGACTATCGGAAATACTGAAGCTCTGAAGTCAATCAGTTCGTTGTCTATAAACTGACTGAACTGACCATCTTGTGGTTGGCGTGCTACGGCAATATCCATTTGCGCAATAATTTTTATTCGTCCAACGAGCTCTGAGTAAAAACTCTCACGCAACATTGAGCGTTTGCACAAAACCCCATCTATGCGAAACCTCACTCTGACTCCGTCTGAACAAGGTGAAATATGAATATCTGAGGCTCGTTCTCGACTGGCACACAGTAAGATGGCTTCAACAAGGCGGACTGTTGCGTTTAACTCAGCCACCTGCTTAGCGTCATGCTGGGTATACGTAGAACAAGCAATCAACAAATCTTGTCCCTGAGGTAGGTCCGTGTAGCACTTTTCCAGCGCATGCCTGATTGAAGACTCATCAGCCAGCACAAGCCTTACACTCATACCAAGTGGCAGTTGACGGGCCACACGTTCATGCAAAACCGCATCGTCTGGCTGCGCTGTTGCGATCAGTAGTTCGTCCTTTTTCACAACGCCATTTGCCCATCGGGCCATGGGCACACACAACAATCGTCGCGCAACAGGTTCAGCTAAACAAGCCACCGCTTCTGGACTAGGTATGAAATTATCGAGACATACTCTCTTTGCTCTGGCTTCATGGACGAGAACACTCACGGCTTTGCTGGCCCGTTAAGAGGGACTAGGGTTGGACGTAGCACTATAAGCAGTTCAGTTTGCCGACTAGTTGCGACCTGGTGCGAAAACAAGTGTTTGAAAAACGGTATTCGTCCTAGCCCCGGTAATCGCACATTGTCCTTTTCAGAGGTTTCCTGCATCAGACCTCCGATGACAGCTACTTGCCCACTTTGTACCCGAAGCATGGTTTCCATCTCTCTAACCTGAATCTCTGGCACTCCATTCTGTACATTTGCCAATGCTAATTCCGGATTCGGATCATTGACAAAGCCTAAAATTCGCGAGAGTGTTGGACGAACGTTGAGCATCACTGCGCCATCAGCGCTGATTTGCGGTGTAACATTCATAACCAAGCCAACAGGGACAGTATGAATTTCTGTCTCTGTGATAATGTCATTCACAGATTCAGATTGTGAGCGCTCTACTTTTGTGGTGAAATAAACTCGATTATCAACAACCTTCAATACAGAAGACTGATTGTTCAAGGCTATGATGCGTGGTCGCGAAAGAATTTTCACGTTGCCAAAACTTTCTAGCAAGCTAAGTGTGGCAGTGATATCACCAATACCACTCTGCTGAACGAGACTGACTAATCCTGCAGGTGATGCAAAGCGATTGACGGTTTCAGCACTCACTACTGGAGCGCCAACTAAAACCTGCGCCGCATTTAGCCCCGTCAACCCATTTGCCAGCAGTTGCCAGTCGATTCCTGCTTCAAATCGATCAGACAAGGCAACTTCAACAACAGTTGCTTCAATCAGTACCTGACGATGGATACTATCGTGAAGCTTGGATAGGTACTGTTGCACGGCACGGTGTACTGCCGGCTTAGCATTCACATTCAGCAAGCCAGCTTCCCGATTAATCGAATATTTCCTGAACGTTTTTGTGAGTGCTGAAGCGGGCATGGGACTCACCAACAATTCAAGATCAGTTTCCAATGATGCCCAAAAACTGTGCTCACTCGTATTCTGTATATTCGTTTGAGAACTATTTGCAATTGAGTATCCGCTGGATTCATCAGCGTTGACGGTTCCAACCTGAGTTGCCAGGCCAACGCTGCTGTGTGTGGTGCGATGAATATTAAGGTAGTCAACCGAGTAACTCGCCCGATAACCCACACCGCTCCAGATGTGTAAATTGGATGCTTTGATTTCCCAGGAGAAATCTGACTGACTGGACAGCTGCTCAAGAATCTGAGGCAGTGTCGCCTGAACAAGCTTAATTGTCGCCCTACCCGTTAACTGCCCGACAATCTTCAGCTGGTGATCACTCTCGGCCGCCAAGCTATATATCAAGGCATCCATTGGGGCGCTAATGGCGTTGATATCAAGCAACGCTGGGGACAAAGGAGGCTCAGGAGAGATCATTGAAGACGGCTCAGATACCTCGCTTGCATGTCCGGTTTTGACGAGAGGTCTTTTCTGCGCGGCAGGGCTAAGGAGTTTCGATACTGGCTGCTCAGCAGGTACGCCTGGGGTTGAACGATCTAGCTTTTCTACAGGCAATCGAGCGATATCAAAAGCACAGCTTGCGATAGTGGACGCTAAGAAAATGATTAAAGCCCTGTACGCGACCGCAGTTTTGGCCCCGGACTCAGCACTCGAGCAAACGAATCGGCACTGATACATTCCACCCAACAACGGGGGCGATAGTAAACACTTCACAGACAAGCTCCTTTTGTCTTTATCGACTATCGCATCAATTGGCGAAAGCCGTTCGTCACCATCCTGGCAACGTCAAAAGTCCGAAGACTTAACGATACTACAGCATCAGAAATACTGCAGCTGCTACAGATGCTACAACGCATGAACCCAACAATGCAAAAACCCCTGCTCTATGTCGAATTAAAAACCTGGATTTGCCTGATGCTTCTGATCGCTGCGAAAGACCCGCCACCAACAAATGGGACATGGCAACTTTATCCGCAGACTGAAGCTTTGCAATAGTAAACGCATCTTGAGCCAATTTATTGATTCCACGGAAAACACCTTCCGATCGACCGGCAATGAAATAAGCCATTTCGCGGCTAAACAAATCCCTACGATTAAAATCGAAAAGCAGCATCTGATGGCGTAAATACTCGTTGATTTCAGCCAGCGTCAATCGCTGCAACCAGAAATGATTGGAGGGCCAGGAAGTGGCTTGCGAGAATCTTGCTGAATTCGGATCATCGGCATCGGTGCGCTGAAAAATCACACAATGAAATATGGCATGTCCCGCCACACGTACTGCTGTGAGTTGTTCAATGATTTGCAGTGTTTTCTCATCAAGCTGGTCATTAGAGTCAAGTAACAGTACATAAGGTTTTCGAACCCGATCGCCACTTGAGTTGCACAATTGGTTGCAGAGAGCGATAACTGCGGCGTCCTCCGATTCGCTGTTTTCACCTGCCAGTGCCTGCCGTGCTGAGATTAGATCAGCCTTCTGGGGACATAGCTCTATCAGCAAGTGGCGCAGAAGCAAAGATACGGAGACCCTGGGAACGTCGTATCGGATGGTGTTGTAACGGTTTTTCAATCTATCACTGATCACCAGAGACAACATAGTCTTGCCACTTCCGCGCTCACCATGAACGTGTATTAGCGGCTCATCAGTGCGTATAGCCCGTACGATGGACTCAACTATTTTGCCTCGACCACCACCTCCATAGAACATGATAATGTTGTTGGCATTGTGGAACGGACCTTGAGACGACGAATAATAAAGTCGTTTACTGGTCTCAACACTTGTATCGTTATAATTCATACCAGACACATTTCGTTCAGCGGAGGAAGCCGTCTCGTTATCATTGTATTCAGCAACGAGGATGCCATTCCCTGACTAGCCTTGTACGTACCATAGTTCGGATGTGTCTCTGCGGCAAGTTTCTCTGTTAAATATGCTGTATGTACAAACGGTTCTCCCTTTCTTCCTGCACACACTTTACTCTTACGTACACTATTCTTACCAATAAAAACTAGCCACCCATAACGTGCTGACAAACTCAACTAGCATTAATTTGGTTCTTTTCGAACCTGAAATCCCACCCAACACCGGAAACCTGATCAGGCTCTGTGCCAATACCGGCATAGCATTACACTTGGTAGAGCCACTGGGGTTTTCTATGGAAACCAAAGCCCTGCGACGGGCGGGGCTGGACTATCACGAAACTGCACAAATCAAAGTATATCCAAACCTTGACGCCTGTTTCGATGCCTTGGGAGTCTCGGAGGGCCACAGTAACAGACGTGTTTTCGCTGTGACGACGAAAGGGTCAGTGATTCATAATCAACCGAGCTACAGGACAGGAGATATCCTGCTATTTGGGCCAGAAACCAGGGGACTACCAGACAACGTGCTTGCAGACAGCCGAATTTATCAGAAAATTCGAATACCGATGATGCCGGAGAGTCGCAGCCTGAATCTCTCCAACGCTGCCGCCATAATTAGCTATGAGGCATTGCGCCAGCTGAATTTCCCCAATTTAAGTTAAGCGCAGAAGGCAACTTGGGTTGCAGTTGCCTTCTGCCATTTAATCTTACTGTGCAGTTTCGGGTGCTGGAGCATTTTGCTTTGTTACAGCGACATGCTGCGCATACAGAGCATCAAAATTGACAGGATCCAACAGCAATTGTGGGAATCCGCCCTTTTGAACCAACGTAGCAATCTCCTCACGAGCAAACGGAAATAAGATATTCGGGCAGAAACTTCCTAGCATCGGGGCCAGTCTGTCAGCTTCAAATCCCTTAAGCAGAAACAGACCTGCCTGTTTAATTTCAATCAGATAAGCCACTTCTTCGCCTAGCTTAACTGTCGCTGTGACAGTAAGCTCAACCTCATATATATCGTTTTCAAGCGACTTACTTTCGGTGTTTAGATGCAAGGCAACGCTAGGCTGCCACTGAGTATTTTGAGTAAAAACATGCGGAGCCTGCGGGGACTCGTAGGACACATCCTTGATGTATACCCGCTGAATTTTGAACACCGGTTGAGATCCATTCGCGTCAGTAGCTTCTGGAGCTTTAGACGCCTCTGCTATCTCAGTTGATGTTTCAGCATCAGAATTGGCTTCATCTGCTTTTAGTGTCGAGTTCTTAGTATTATTTTTTTGTTTGCTGGCCATTGAAGATCCTTGTTTAAATTGGTTGAATCGCCGCGAAGGCGTTATCAAGTTCACCGTCTTGTTCTAGAGCAGATATATCGTCAAAACCACCGATATGTTGATCACCAAAAAATATTTGCGGAACTGACGTACGACCGGTTTTTTTCTGCATTTCTGCTCTTAGCGATGCGTTTCCGTCGACATTGCGGCTTTCGTATGACCAGCCTTTAGAATCAAGAAGTCTGCGTGCTGCCCGGCAAAATCCACACCAGTCAGACTCGTACATAACTATGCCAGACGCATTATCTGACTCACTGGATTCACTCATAGCACCGGGTCTGCCTGTTCAATTGCAAAAGACGTCGAATCTTCGACTCAAAGCAGCTCATCTCACTACAAGTGAATAAGCGTCTTCAATATCGGGATTACTTGGACACTGTGGGCAGATTTGCCTTTTCCCAAGCTGTCAGCCCCCCAGCTAATGAAAATAACTGAGTACATCCGTTTTTCTTGAGTTTCGAAATGGCCTTAGTTGCTCGCATCCCATTGTCACAATACACGACAATTTCCTTACCCTTGAATTTGTCAACTTCGTGCATTCGCTCAGCTAGTTTGCTGACTGGCATGCTCAGTGAGTTGAGCAAATGCCCGGTTTTGTACTCGGACTCATCACGGACGTCCAGGAAAACCGCATTGCCCTCGTTCATCTTTTGTGTAGCGTCGTAGGGCGACAGCGCCGTATTGGCGCCCGACATACGCACATATTCCGTGTATACGAGCATGCCCAAGGTCATAAAGAACGCTACAAACAGTAGCGTGTGATTACCAACGAATTCAATTATCTGTGACATTGCAGTCTGCGCAAACCAACCAAGGCGGATCAACCCACAAGAATAACCCGCTGCGATGCAAAAGCAAACGAATTCCGTCTAAATTTTCTGATTCATTGATTAAACCTATAGCTGGGCAAGGCTCATTACGAGTGATACGGTAGAGATCGACCCACTAAATGTCATGGCCACGCCCCTTGCACGACACTTCAATCATTTTCTCACTGTTTCTTGTCTTTTCAGGTGCTGCTGTGGTGGCAACCATAGCTTTGTACGCTAAACAAGCCTTACTGATTGCCTACATACTGCTGGGGGCACTACTAGGCCCTTGGGCACTGGACTTAGTATCAAATCCAGACCTGATCGCTGAAATTTCTAATGTCGGTATTCTATTTTTGCTGTTTTTACTGGGTCTCAATCTGGAGCCGAATGATCTAAAAAAGCTGTTCAGAGAAGCGATTGTCGTCACATTAGCAAGCTCTATGGCATTTGCCATTTTAGGCTTGGCAGTGGCACAAGTGTTTGGCTTCAACTTGAGCGACAGCCTGCTGATTGCTGCTGGCATGATGTTTTCCAGCACCATCATCGCCCTCAAGCTCTTACCAACCAGTGCATTACACCATCAGCGCATGGGCGAGCTCATTGTCAGCATTCTGCTACTTCAGGATATTATGGCCATAGCAGTGCTGCTCGCACTCGAAGGGCTGGGCAATCAGGACAAGCACCTCTGGGAGTCGCTAATGGCCATAGTCGGCTTGCCAGCGCTAGTGTTGGCAGCCTGGTGGTTCGCTACGAGGGTTCTTACCGCTCTATTCAAACGATTTGACCAGATACCGGAATATCTCTTTCTTTGGGCAATAGGATGGTGCCTTGGAGTCGCACAGCTGGCGACGGTTCTTGGACTGTCTCACGAGATCGGCGCTTTCATCGCAGGAGTTACTCTTGCCACCAGTCCCATTGCTCGCTTTATCGCTGAAAGCCTTAAGCCGCTGAGGGATTTTTTCCTGATTTTGTTCTTTTTCGCGCTGGGCGCTGGATTCCATATCGGAGCGTTGCCAGATGTTTTATTGCCTGCGCTAATACTGGCAGCTCTCGCAATTGCCATAAAACCCATTATTTTCAGGTTTTTGCTGCAACGCGAGCAGGAGAAAACCAAAATGGCCAGCGAAACTGGCGCACGATTAGGTCAGATCAGCGAATTTTCGCTGCTCATCGTTGTCATGGCAACGGACCTGA
>JBLHWG010000048.1:0-20177 GCA_047629055.1 Halioglobus sp. | reverse complement strand
CATATCCCACGAGGTCAGGAAATTAGTGTAGCTTAACGTCCAGTGTAGCAATAGAATGATAACTTCAATCATAGTTATTAGTTTTGTATTGCCCTAAGCAATGCCGCAAAACGGCTTGTTCAGGTAGATAAAGTCCCAGGAGATGGTAACGATAAGAATTCATTCGTTGTCGTAGTCATATCTGGGAATTGACATTTCGATGTTCAACGAAACTGGAGTCATTAATGATTAAACAACTATTACGTGTCCTACCCATTAGCATTGCTATGGGGCTCACGACATTTACAACGGCCAATGCAGCAGACTTAACGGTATATACCGCAGTCGAAGCTGAGGACTTGGCCCGCTATGCTGAGGAATTCAACAAATCGCATCCGGATATCAACATTAACTGGGTACGAGATTCAACCGGAATCATTACCGCCAAGTTGCTAGCTGAAAAAAACAATCCGCAAGCAGACGTTATTTGGGGGCTGGCGGCGACATCCCTGTTGCTGATGAAGTCTGAGGGTATGTTGGAGGCGTACGCACCTAAAGGCGTTGAAAAACTGGATCCTAAATTTGTCGACAAAAGCTCACCACCTGCCTGGACGGGAATGGACGCTTGGGTGGCGTCAGTTTGCTACAACACCATTGAGGCTGGAAAGGCTGGTCTCACACCGCCAACCAGTTGGAAAGACCTAACTAAACCTGAATACAAAGGCCACATTATCATGCCGAATCCGAATTCCTCGGGTACGGGATTCCTGGACGTGTCTGGCTGGCTTCAAATGTTTGGTGAGGCGGACGGCTGGGCATATATGGATGCGCTGCACACTAACATTGCTCGCTATACGCATTCAGGATCCAAGCCATGTAAGTTAGCTGCGGCTGGTGAAATTCCTATTGGTGTCTCATTTGCGTTTAGAGGGGCAAAGTCTAAGGCTGCTGGTGCACCACTCGAAATTATCGTACCAACGGAGGGCGTTGGATGGGATATGGAAGCTACGGCCATTGTTGCAGGAACTGATGACTTAGATGCCGCAAAAACGCTTGTCGATTGGACTGTTACAAAAGAAGCTAACGTAATGTACAACACAGGGTATGCCGTAGTCGCCTATCCTGGCGTGGCTAAACCTGTTGAACATTTCCCAGAAAATCTAGCTGAAATGATGATTGATAATGACTTTGAGTTTGCTGCGAATAATCGTGCAGCGATTCTAAAAGAATGGCAGAGTCGTTATGATGGAAAATCTGAAGCGAAGTAATTAGCAATGACAAAAGGCGTTGCGAACCGGCAACGCCTGTTCATTGACCCATCACTATCGGCAATATTGAAATGTTTTTGCTCGATAATTACTTCGTCCGATACAGGAGGCTGGACTTGCAATGCTTGAAGCCAAAACACGTGGCCAAACATTTCTAAAGATTCACGGATTGTGGAAAGCATTTGGTGAATTTATTGCGCTAAAGGATATTTCTCTGGAAGTATACGAAGGGGAATTTGTCTGTTTCTTAGGGCCATCAGGCTGCGGGAAAACGACTCTACTTCGTGCTATCGCAGGCTTGGACTTACAATCTCGAGGAAGCATAGAACAGGCTAGTCAGGATATATCAAGTCTGCCTCCGGCACAACGCGACTACGGCATCGTCTTTCAGTCTTATGCACTTTTCCCCAATCTAACCGTTAGTAAAAATATCGCCTACGGGCTTGAAAACGCGGGACAACCCAAATCAACTATTACTGCCAGAGTGGCAGAGCTTTTGTCTCTGGTAGGCTTACCTGACCAAGGTAGCAAGTATCCAGCACAACTTTCAGGTGGCCAGCAGCAACGCATCGCACTTGCACGAGCTATCGCAACAGAACCAGGTTTACTTCTACTTGATGAGCCCCTATCAGCATTAGATGCGAAGGTGCGAGTCTCTCTCCGGCATCAAATTAAGCAGCTTCAACAGAAATTGGGTGTAACCACCATTATGGTGACTCATGATCAGGAAGAGGGCCTATCAATGGCTGATCGGATTGTGGTTATGAACCAAGGAGTTATCGAACAGATTGGCACACCACTAGAGATCTACCGCGACCCAGATACCCTGTTTGTCGCCGACTTTATTGGTGAAATGAATCAGATATCTGCCGTTGTTGCATCAGCAAACTCGATTCGTATCGGAGCGCATTCGTTTGAATGCATTCCGCACTTGTTTGAAGCAGAGATTGAGGTGATCGCGACCATTCGCCCTGAAGACATTATTCCACATGGCGAAGGTGAAGGTGCACGTCGGCTGGAAGTTGATGATAACGTCGCAGCATCTGGTAACACTCTGGAAGCCGTTATTCGTGATATGGAATTTTTAGGATCCTTTTGGCGAGGTGAACTAACCATTGCCGATATGAGTGAGGCGACATTGACCGCAAACTTTTCAATGAATGCTGTGCGTCGAATGAATTTGGAGATCGGTAAGAGTTTGCTACTAGAAATACCATCTGATCGGCTGAAAGTGTTCCCAAAAGTCCAAGTGATTCGTTAGCATGAATGACTCACCTTTTGTGCAACTTCCGGTGGGAAGTAATGTAGAACTTAAGCTGGGCCGTGACGATTGGACCATGCGCGGGTTCATCGCGTTAATTGCTATTTATCTGATTATCGCCTTGGCATTACCGTTGTACACGATGTTATCTAAATCGTTTTCAACGTATCAATTTGAGTTAGCTGGCTATGAATTTCAAGTAAGCGACGATAGTGGAAGCTTTAGCGCTGAGACGATTACAGCTCAAGTATTGAACGAAAGAACCCAAGTGTATGCCGACGCCGATTTGAGTACTGGTTCTGGTGGACGCATGGCTGTCACAAATTTCTTCCCGGATTTCTCTTTCCGAAGTCCCGTTCGCTATAAGATTCGCGGTTCCGACAACAGTATGATTTTTCTTGTAGGTTCTGAGCGCCATACGGGACCGGACTGGCTGGAGCTGGATTCTAATCAATTCAGACGCGTAGTGCTGAGACCAACTGCATCGACTGGATTAGAGAATTTTACGCGATATTTTAAAACGCCTTCTTTGGTCCGTTCGATTAAGAACTCACTGTTGATATCAACGATCAGCACGATTATTACTGTATCACTAGCGTTTGGCTTTGCCTACGCGCTGAGTCGCAGCAGTATGCGCTTCAAAGGCGTCTTCAAATTAATTGCAATGGCGCCCATTTTAGTGCCGTCGCTACTTCCGGGCATTGCACTGATTTACCTGTTCGGTAATCAAGGCATGTTGAAAGCTCTGATGATGGGAGAATCGATTTACGGTCCTTATGGCATTGTCGCCGGGTCAGTATTTTTTACGTTCCCTCATGCAATGTTAATTATCACCACAGCACTGGCCATCTCTGATGCGAGGCTTTACGAGGCATCAGTGTCATTAGGCGCAAGTCCATGGAAAACATTTTGGACAGTGACGATACCCGGAGCGCGCTACGGGCTAATCTCTGCAGCATTCGTCGTGTTCAATCTTGTCATCACCGACTTTGGCCTGCCTAAAGTTATTGGCGGTCAGTTTAATATGCTAGCCGTCGATATTTATAAACAAGTTATTGGGCAACAGAATTTCGAGATGGGTGCTGTGGTTTCGGTGGTGTTGTTGTTTCCAGCGCTTATCGCCTTTAGCATTGACAGAGTAGTTCAGCGTAAACAAGTAGCCATGCTGTCTTCACGATCAGTCGTATATCAACCCACAACAGATTCTCGTTTTAACTGGCTTTGTTTCGCTTATTGTTCTGTTATCGCGCTGTTTATAGTGGGCATATTGGCCGTTTGCCAATTTGCCGCGTTGATTAAATTTTGGCCCTACGATTTAAGTCTTAGTCTCGTAAATTACTCGTTCGATCTGATGGATGGTGGCGGTTGGGGTGCTTACCGGAATTCTATTCAATTGGCGTCGTTAACCGCATTGTTCGGCACCATCGTCGTGTTTATTGGCGCCTATATGGTCGAAAAGACTCAAGGCTTCGGCGCTGGTCGTTCTGTGTTCCAATTTTTAGCCATGCTACCAATGGCAGTGCCTGGCATGGTGTTGGGCCTTGCCTATATTTTCTTTTTCAATAATCCTTCAAATCCACTGAATGCGATTTATGGAACGATGACGATTCTGGTGCTGTGTACCGTAACTCACTTTTATACGGTGTCTCATTTGACCGCTGTGACGGCATTAAAGCAAATGGATAACGAGTTTGAAGCTGTTTCAGCCTCGTTGAAAAAACCCTTTTATAAGTTGTTTTTTCGAGTTAGTGTGCCCGTCTGTTTGCCATCGATTTTGGACATTTCTATTTACTTGTTTGTCAACGCTATGACAACTGTATCAGCGGTCGTATTTCTGTATTCCACCGGGACTGCACTTGCATCAGTTGCAGTATTGAATATGGATGATGCGGGTGATGTTGCACCTGCTGCGGCGATGGGTATGATGATATTTTATACCAACGTTGTGGCAAGAGTTGTACACATGTTGTTATCTAAAGGATTGCTTAAACGTACGCAGGTATGGCGCACTCGATAAGCCAGCTTAGCAAATAATATCAAACGCAATCGAAACACCGTTCATGAAGCCTGTCAGTCCGCATTCCGCTGCCAATCTACTCTCCAGCGAACTGGGTCGACCACTGAGCTGAGCGCGTGCCTAAACGAGATCACCCGATCAGCAGAGCTTCTAGACGTGTATGCAGAAGGAGGTTTGCGCCTCTCAGCGAGCATATCCCTGGCATCTGGTGCGGGCGGAAAAACCATCGTGACTCGAGACCCTGTTGGGATGGTGGTCGCAATAACGCCATTCAATTATCCAGTCACTCTATTGATGTTCAAACTCGGCGCTGCACTCATCGCTGGGTGCACGGTTGTAGCCAAACCTGCAGAGGATACACCCCCAGCAACTCTTCTATTGGCTGATTTATTCCATAAAGCGAGATTGCCTGCTGGTGTATTCAACGTTGTGACAGGTCGTGGATGCGGTATTGGTGCGGCCATGGTTGAACATCCGATGCCTCGCAATATAGAATTTACCGGTGGCACTGCTTCAGACAAAGCCATTGCGGCGGCAGCACTTGGCACAATGAAACGCGTGACATTGGAACTCGGTGGGCAAAGTGCCGCCATTGTGTGTGCAGATGCCAATCTCGACAAAGCCGCTGCGGCAATTGCATACTACAAGTGGATGACGCAAACCAAAAACACGCTCGAATCGTTCTTGGTGGAGAACGAATAAAAGGCGAAGGGTTTGACGATGGCTTCTACTTTCCACCGACACTCATCGCCGATGCTACGCATAACATGCTTGTTTTAACTGAAGAGACATTTGGCCCTATCCTTGGCCTGTGCTCGGTTGATAATGCACGCGATGGCCTTTCCCACGCAAACGACAATCGTTATGGATTGGCAGGATTCGTATTCAAGAGCGACTCGGCCAAAGGTTTAATGTTATGCGAAGGCATGGAGGTAGGCTCTGTGTGGCTCAACGAAATCCATCGTTCATCTCACTATGTACCGTTCGGAGGAATGAAAGAGAGCGGGCTAGGGCGTGAGAAAGGGCATTATGGCCTCGAGAGTTATTTGGAATACAAAACGATGTATCTAAGCTACGACGAACCAACATGATAGATACCTTACTGCCTCGTGATTTACCATTGTGGCAAGATGCCAGAGCCTTTCTTGATGTCCGTTCTAACGATGTACACACACTCATTTCCTATCGAATAGCACGAGCACTGTTGGATGAACACGAAGGCGTTGCAGAGAGTATTGTTCTGCCTGCAATCCTACTTCATGATGTCGGTTGGAAAAGAATAAATACTGCATATATGCTAGATGGTATTGGTCCTGACGCGTCTTGCCCAGAATTAGTGCGTGAACATGAATTTCATGGTGTCGACATCGCAGGAAACATCTTGCGACATCATGAGCCCGTCGGCATAGATATAGATGCCGTTCTGTCCATAATTGATCGTCACGATACTTGGAAACATGCCACCAGCACTGATGATGCTCTGGTGAAAGATGCCGATAAAGCATGGAGATTCACTACGCACTGTGTTTCCACGATCTGCAACTGGTTCGATAATGAAATCGATTCGGTGCTGGCTATGCTTGAAGATTTTGTTATGCCAACCATGCTAACGAGTGTGGGTCGCAACATGGCGCAAGGCCTACTTGCCGCTGGGCGTGCCGAAGCTCAGGCTACCGCTTACCTTAAGGATGACACAATGGCTGATCTGGAACTATGCAACAAACGCGTTATCGTACCGGGTGCCGCGGGAGGGTAGGATTTTGCGTTCGCTGAAGGTTTTATCAGTGCTGGCGCTGAGGTCATCGTTGCTGATATCAATACCGATGGCGCTGTTGAGTCCGCGCAATCGATTGCCGAAAAGGGTTTAAGCGCCATTGGGACGAGCGTGGATGTCACCCAGCGAGACAGCTATAAAGCGTTTGCCGAATTTGCGAAAGATAAATTCGGAGGCGTGGATATACTGGTGAACAATGCGGCCATTTACGCAGGCTTGGAACGACGCAATTTCGAAGAGATAGATGAAGACGTCTGGGATCAGGTAATGTCTGTGAACGTGAAGGGCGTGTGGCAAATGAGCAGGGCGGTAACACCATTGATGCGTCAAGCCGGTGGAGGTGCCATAGTTAACGTAGCGTCGGCCACGGTTTTATCTGGCTCACCAAAGTGGATGCATTACGTGGCGTCCAAAGGTGCTGTAATCGCTATGACCCGATCAATGGCCAGAGAACTCAGCGATGATGGCATTCACGCCAATGTACTTGCACCTGGATTTACCCTGACAGAGGCGAGCAAAGACCTTATTGAAGACGCTGAACACTAAGGTGTTACACGAGGAGCGCTTAAACACCCAGCCGTTGCACAAGATATGGTGGGTGCGGCCATGTACCTCGCATCCAGTTTGGCTGGGTTCGTTACGGGACAAACCTTAGTAGTTGATGGCGGACGACAATTTATTTGAGAATGGTTATGTCATTTGAGATTTATCTCTTGGGATAGAGAAAGAGAGACAACAAAAAAACCCGGCAAAAACCGGGCTTCAAAACCTTCAATACAGTATTGCTTGAATTACTTCGCGCTTAGAATTATTTCAACACGGCGATTCAATTCACGTCCTTCCGGAGTGGCATTAGACGTTAACGGTTGAGCGTCGCCGACACCGAAAGAAGACATTCTTTCAAGCTCAATACCAGCTGCGCCACCCAAGTGATTCATGGCTTCTTCCGCTCGATGATTTGAAAGCTCAACATTGTCTTTATAACGACTGCCCTCGCCAGTCGGTATGTTGTCCGTATGGCCTGTAATCAGAATGGTTGCGTCAGATTGACCCAGTAGTGCCTGGCCAACTTGCTCAAGCAGTTTTTTTCCTTCGTTGCTTAAATTTTTGCTGCCAGACTTAAACATACCAGCACTTCCGATCCTGAGGTTTACCTTGTTATCGCTGGTAGCAGCTACGTCCACATCAGATAAGTAGTCCAGCTGACTTGTGAGTTGTGCAGAAACGGTATTACCCCAATTTGCTGCTTGCTCAGCCTTCGCTGCTTTGCCCTTCATGCTGGTAAGTTCTGCTTGCGTGTTTTCCCATCTACCCATTAAGAGAGAGCTTCCTTCAACAGCTGTTGCCAGTTGCGATTCTAATTTCGCTTTCTCAGAAGCCGCTGTGGCGATGTCAGCTGCTGCTGCAGTCTTGGCGCTGGCAGCGAGTTTCTCTATATAAGTGCGTCCGTTAATTACGCTTTCCATATCCGATGCTAATTTTGCATTGGCAGCTTTCGCAGCGGCAAGCTCCTGTTTTAGGCCAGAGGCCGCGGCCTTGGCACTGGCAGCGAGTTTTTCTATATAGGTGCGTCCGTTAATTACGCTTTCCATATCCGATGCTAGTGTTGCATTCGCAGCTTTCGCAGCGGCTATTTCCGCTCTGGCAGAATCTCTTTCAGCAAGCGCGCCATTGATCTGAACGAAAGCTACATCTGCAATGGAATCGCCATCGGCCCTGGCCTTGGCGACGTCTGCTGCAAGAGCAGCAGCCTTAGCGTAGCTCTGACCATGCAGCGTTTCTAGTCGCCCGGCCATGTATTCCCGGCCTTGGTTTGCACTGTCGATTTCCGACTGCAATTCAGCTTGCATTTCTTTTGACCCAGCTAGGTGTTCTTTCAATCGTTCGGTCAGGTAATCCCTGCCTGCGCTAACCTGGTCCAGTTTGGATTGCATTCCAGCCAGCTCAGCTTTGAGTGACTCGACAGTTTCATGTCCGTCAGCGGATGCCGTGGCAGCCAATGTTATGGTGCCGGCGAGCAGCAACGAGCTCGTTACTGCAGTCATAGTATTTTTCATGGGACCCTCCAGGCGGATCATTCAAAACAAATTCGGCAACAAATTCTTGTTGCAACATGCATTTCAGGGCCCAGTTTAGTCGCCTGAATTCTCAAGCTCAATAAATTATTGTGATCCACATGCCTTAATCGTCGAATACTGACGACCCTGTCCCACATCTGAACATTGATAAGCGCTTATTTGTTCTGGCTTTTTGCTTAGGCTGGCCCCGCACCCATCTCCGCCACTAATTCAGCTGTTGTCACCTGTCGACAGTAACCTTTTATCGTCCGTAACGAGTGATCATGACGTTCCTGGGAGTAGGTCAAACAGGCATCGGTCACCTGAGTGACGAGATATCCCAAATCACACGCATCCCGTATTGCGCCTTCAACACATTGGTCGGTAATCAACCCGCTGATGACAATTTGGCGGACACCCAAATTCCTGAGCAGATAATCAATATGAGTTGATATAAACACAGAGGAAGAGGTTTTGGGCAGCCAGATTTCATCGTCGGCTGGTTGTAGCTCGTCGATAACCTTGCCATCCCAAGACCCCTTTGGAACATGAAACCCCGTAATTTTATAGTCAAGGCTTCTGTCTCTGCCATCCTTTGTCAGACTCTCGATGGTTGTGTGAATGACTTCCATACCAACGTTTCTGCTTGCTGTTAGTAGCGCCTGCATATTCGGAATTACCCGATTTTCAAGTTCAGAGAAATACCAGCCATATTTCTCATTGAATACGTCAGGATCGAGATCCTTAAATTCTGCCCCCATTCTATGGGCGCTGAAATTCTGGACGTCAATGAAGAGTAGCGAAGATTGCTCTATAGTTAAGGGAACTTCCCGAGTCAGTGTCATTCTGTGTTCTCCTGTTCATGACCGACAGCCGCTGATATTAAATCTGCCACTATCGTCGACCATTTTTCTTGTCCGGTGGGCGTACTGATAAGGTCGTTACGTATTTCAATAAGGCTGTGTGAAAGACCGAGTCTTTCAGCGTGTCTGGGCACAAACCAATCAGATTCATCGTCAATCTGATACGGTTCATTTAATCCGATCTCTAACTGCGGATACAGTTTGCTTGCAGCATTAGCAACTTTGAGAGAGGTCTCAGTGTCTTTGCGATGCAGTAGGCCAATATCCCACGGTCGTTTTTTTCCATTAAGTTCAGGTGTAAAGCTGTGAATGGAAAACGCCCAGCGGCAAGTACCCAAGTCGAGATGATTCCTTACCTGTGAATCGAACGGTGCAAAAATTTCGGTGATACGACTTTGCCGCTGATGTTCGTCAAGATGATTATTACCAGGAACACGTGTTCCGTGGCTGACTTCAGGTATAGAGTCGGCAGCCTCTGGCGGTCGATTGCAGTCAATGACTAGTCGGCTGTAGCGTTGAATGATGAGTGGTGTTTTGAGTTTTTCACTAACGAGCCTTGCAGTGGCCTCAGCTCCAATATCGTAAGCAATATGCTGTAGTAGCGAAGATTCAGGCAGACCCAATGAGTCTAGTTTCTGCGGTATTAGGCAACCCGCGTGCTCGCACAATAGAAGTCCGTGTTGAGTAGACGCAACACCTATCACCTCAACTGGATAGGGGTCATTTTCACTCAGCAGCATTGAGCCAGATATGCCTTTGATGGGAGCTAACGATCAACATGATCAGCTATTGTTTTCGAAACCGACGATCTTTCAAGTTTGCTGTAACATAAGAAAATAATCAATCAAATTGTTATTCAATGGAATTTCTGATAGATTATTTTCAATCGACTGCTCTGAAAGCCAAACATGAATGTTCGCTCCAGTATCGAGGGGAAACTCTCTGACATGACAGTGGCTGAGCACAAATTAGCAACAACGTTGCTTTCTGATTATCCGTTTGCTGGGCTTGATTCCATTCAGGCTCTAGCGAATAGAAGTAAAGTTTCACCACCATCAGTCACGCGCTTTGTCCGCAAAATTGGCTGTAAAGGTTATTTAGACTTCCAACGATGTCTGATCAGCGAACTAAGGGAGGATCAACGCTCCCCAGCAGAGCTGCAACTTTCGGATGATAATATTCACTCTGATCAGCCGCAGACATTGTCGCAGTTCATTAACGATGCCTCGCAATTGCTCAAGCAATTACCTTCAGCGGTTATTGAAAGCCGGTTTGCGCATTTGTGCAATCAACTGTCAGATGAAAATAGATCGGTTTTTGTTCTCGGTGGACACATGAGCGACCCAGTGTTGCAAATGTTGTCAAAACACCTTCGACGGTCACGTCGTTATGTTTTCCATTTGAGTTCTGATCCTGAGAGTTGGCCGGATGATCTGTTACGGATGGGAAGGAAGGATATTTTTCTCACCATGGATGTACGGCGATATCAACAATCTTTGTACGAGTTGGCGAAGCTGGTTGCAACGGATCGCAAGGCCAGAGTAGTTTTACTTACGGACAGGTGGGTGTCTCCGGTATCAGAATATGCTAAAGATGTGTTTCCTTTACCTATTGAAAACGGCAGTGCTTGGGATAGTTATCTATGTGCGATCGCATTTTGCGAAGCTATCATCAAACGTGTCGGCGATGGCAATCAGAGTAAAACCCATCGCCGTCTAAAAGAATGGGATTCACTACGACCAGAGATTATTAGATCGTGATCAGCGAGCCACTGATATTTGTTGCAACGTCCGACCTTGCCGGTCTAACACGTGGCAAGGCGATTGCCAGATCAGAACTTCTGGGCAGAGTTGATCGTGGCATTGGCTGGGTACCAACCAATGCACTAATAACCTGTTTTGATAATCTCGGCGAAAGTCCGTATGGGTCATTGGGTGACTTACTGCTTATTCCCGATGTTAATACTGAGGTAAGGGTTGATTTCGAAGATGGAACTCGGCCTGAAAATTTTGTCATCAGCAACATCGTCAATCTCGATCGGACACCCTGGGAGTGTTGCACAAGGACTCATCTAGCGAACGCACTAAACCGATTAAACTCAGTTGCCGGATTACAATTATATTCGGCATTCGAGCATGAGTTCCAATTTGATGAACCACCTGAAACTGCTCCAGCAAATCCGGCGTTTTCCATACAGGGTTTCGATCTGCAAGCCAATTTTGGCGAAGTGTTGTTTGCGGCACTCAGTCAGGCAGGTATAAAGCCGGACGGCTTTATCAATGAATTTGGAACGGATCAGTATGAAGTGCCCATAGGTCCCACACAAGGGGTTCAAGCAGCGGATCAGGCGCTTGTGTTTCGCCAACTTGTGCATGCTTGCTCGAGTCGCTTTGGCCAAAGAGCCAGCTTTATCCCCATTCGACAAATTGATGCCGTTGGCAACGGGGTACATATCCATTTTAGTTTGCAAGACGTGGATGCAAACCCTGTCACTTATGATCCCAATAGACAACACTCTCTGAGTGACGTAGCAGGTTCGTTTGCTGCCGGTGTGCTTAAGTATTTACCTGAATTTTTATGCCTAACTGCAGCCACTGAAATCTCATACCAACGCCTCACACCGCATCGATGGAGCTCAGCTTTTAATAACCTCGGGGCACAGGATCGAGAAGCGGCGTTAAGAATTTGCCCTCTAACCTCAACCTGTAAAGAAGTGGCAGCCAGGCAATTCAATTTAGAATACAGAGCGGCTGATGCAAC
The DNA here is from genome assembly GCA_047629055.1 of Halioglobus sp. Classification (GTDB taxonomy): domain Bacteria; phylum Pseudomonadota; class Gammaproteobacteria; order Granulosicoccales; family Granulosicoccaceae; genus Granulosicoccus. The sequence continues at coordinate 8,198 of JBLHWG010000048.1, read as the reverse complement.
GGCATCTCCTCATCTCGCACTCGCAGCGCTCGTTCATGCTGGGGTGCAGGGGATTGAGGAAGGCTTGCCCACACCCACCGCGACAACCGACGATCTTTCAGTTCTTGACGAAACAACTCTTGCAGGAATGGGAATTGAACGTCTACCTAGTTCCCTGGCCGAAGCTCTGGATAGATTCAACGCTAGCTCGATGACTGAAAAATGGTTTGGAAAGGTTTTCTGTGAGGTGTTTACGAATCATAAAAAGGCGGAGCAAGAATTTTTAGAGAATCTGACCTTTGAAGAAAAATGTGCAGCCTATGGGCGGGTTTTCTGAGCATGCTTGAATTGCATCAATTGACCAAACATTTTGGCGGTGTGAAGGCTGTTGATTCGGTTTCACTCACCATCAACGATGGAGTCGTGCATGGGCTCATAGGCCCTAATGGTGCAGGCAAAACCACGTTGATTAACCTGATTTCCGGTCTATTGGTCCATTCCAGTGGAACCCTCAAACTTGATGGCCAACCCATTGATGATCTGGAAGCACATGAACGAGCGAGAATTGGACTTGCGCGGACATTTCAAAATCTACGCATTTATCCGAACCTGACGGTCGAACAGAATATCGCTGTTGCCGCAAGTGCTGCAGTTAACGCACGGTCGGCTGCTGCGACTGCGTCCGCGTCGACTATCGATATCGTGCAAGAAGCAATGAATCGATTTGATCTTCACGATAAACGAAATCTACAGGCATCCGTTTTATCCTACGGACATATGCGCCGTCTTGAAATAGTGCGCGCGTTGGCACTCAAACCCAGCGTATTGATGCTGGATGAACCGGCGGCCGGCATGAATCAGCAGGAAACCGAGGACCTAAAAAATGGTCTTGATTGGATCCGCAATACCAGTCGCTGCGCCATCTTGGTGATCGATCATGATTTGCGATTCATTATGTCGGTGTGTGAAAAAATTACCGTAATGAGTATGGGGAAAGTTCTGATGACAGGCTTGCCATCAGAGGTTTCAGCTGACCCACGAGTAGTTGCAGCCTACCTCGGTGAAACTTCAACCGATTAATAAATGTAAAAAAACAGGAGTAATTTTATGATCAATAGAAAAAAACTTGCCGGCATAGCAACAGGTGTGGTCGCTAGCGTTTGCGCTTCAACTGCTGTCAACGCGGCAGATACCATTAAACTGGGTTTCGCAGTTCCGTTAACTGGGGAATATGCACCCTATACCTCGGTTCAGGGTGCAAAATGCATGGCAGAAATCATCAACAATGCCGGTGGGGTTGATGGCAAAATGTTCGAGTTGATGGTTCAGGATGTTGGTACCGACTCTCAAACGGCAATTGCTTTGTCAGAAAAATTTCTCGAAGCAGGTGCGATCACGATTTCGACCATCCCATTTTCCGATACCATGATTCCAGTTGCGCAGCTAGCAGCTGAATATGGTGCAACCGTTATTCAGGCTCAGAGTACGCAAGTTGAAATGCATATGGGTATCGTGGATAACTTCATCACGAACGTCTCCCCGGACCCGTTCACTGCAACTGCTGGTGCCAAGTTTGCATTGTCACAAGGTGTCAAGAATGTTGTGCTGTTTACCTCAGATGAAGGGGGGTCATGGTCTGCCCGTACACCGGTCTGGTTCGGCGATGTTATTGAAGCAGGTGGTGGCAAGGTGCAGGCATCACTAAACTTTAGTTTTGGTACATCAGACTGGTCGCCACAGATTGCAGAAATGAAGAAACTGGATCCAGTTCCAGATGCTATCTACATATCTTCTGTAATGCCTGATGTAGGCGTACTGATTCGCCAAATGCGCACCTCAGGGCTTGATGCATGGGTGATCGGATCAGACGGTCTTGATGATCCCTCGCTTGACGCTATTGGTGAAGCGGATGCGTCAATTCTTGATAAGGTCGCTTTCGCTACCCTTGCACCGTCACATGCAGACAGCGCCATGGCTAGCTTCCAAGCTGAGTGCGCAGCTCTGGATATCCCAGTCTCTGGACTTTTTCCAGCCTTGGGGTCAGATATTGTCATGGCGATTGCTTATGGCGTAGAAAAATCCGGCGGTACGGATCCAGTTGCAGTGCGTGAAGCTATACGTGCCGCCGACAGTATCAAGGCGAGAACTGTAGAAAGCGTGTCGTTCAAGGAGCATGGTTCTTATGCGCAACGAACGATACCCGTGATTGGTTTCAAGGACGGAAAACGAATTTTGGTATCCAACGAGATTCCTGAAGGCGTACCGAGCGATTGGAATTAATCCAAGCTTCCTCTGAGCTGGAGCTGTCGCAGGCTCCGGTTGCTAAGCCGAGTCTGCTAGGAGCCTATCCGAGAGAATAGACTATTCTAATACGTGCGCAATTCTCGGGCAGGGTAGGCGGATTCGCTCTGATCTGGCTTCACTATGAGTTATGCCTGACTATGCTTGAAATTAATGATCTTCGGGTCTTCCACGGACCTATTGAAGCTGTACACGGAATCTCTGCATCCATCTCGCAAGGGCAGTGCGTTGTGCTGCTTGGTCCCAATGGAGCAGGCAAGACATCCACGCTGTCAGCCATTGCCGGAATTGTACGATACAGCGGCTCGATAACCTATCAGGGACGGGATTTGTCTGTACTTGCGGCAGAGGACAGGCAGCAATTAGGCATTGCTCTTTCTCCTGAGGGTCGACGAATTTTTAGCAATCTCAGCGTCCGTGAGAATTTGTTGATTGGTGCGGCGAACCGTAAAGATTCAGCTCAAGTGAAGCGGGATATTGAAGGCTGGTTTGATTCTTTTCCTGTGCTGGGTGAGCGAAAAGATCAAACGGCGGGTACGCTCTCTGGTGGAGAGCAACAAATGTTGACCATTGCACGTGCATTGATGAGCAAACCGGGCATCCTGCTGCTTGATGAGCCTAGCCTGGGGCTTGCGCCTCTCATCTGCCAGCAAGTGTTCAGACTCATCCAGGAATTAAAAGACGATGGGATGACAATACTGCTCGTAGAACAAAATGTACGCGATGCGATTAAGTTGGCGGATTATATTTACGTCTTAAACACTGGCACTATTGCCAAAGAAGGCGATCGTAGTCTTTTCGGAAAGGAACACAATTTGATGGCTGAACTAACGGGCATTCATTAGATGGATTATTTTGTACAGCAATTTTTCAACGCCTTAAGTTTCGGTGCCGAGTATGCGCTTCTAGCGCTTGGCTTAGCGATTGTATTTTCAATCATGGGACTCGTCAATTTTGCCCACGGAGAAATCATTGCAGCTGGCGGATACAGCATGTTCGCCATTTCTGCTCTGTTGACCGGCAACCCATGGGTGGTCATCATTGGTGCGTTGATAGTGGCGGTTTTAACTTCCGTATTATTGGAACGCCTGGCTTTTAGACCGGTTCGCTATGCTGATCCTGCTACCGGATTACTAACAGCTTTTGGCGTTAGCATGATTCTGCAAAATCTTTTTTTGCTATTTGTGTCTCCTCGTCCTATCGCGGTTACCAACCTATACTTTTTGAATTGGCCAATCGACATCGGTGGCGTGCAAATCTCAACGCTACAAATATTTGAAACTGTCACGACTCTTGTAGCCATTTCTGTACTGGCCCTTTTTTTACGGCGAAGTTCTTTCGGCATTGCAATGCGTGCCGCTTCGCTCGATTTTGAAATGGTTCGTTTGATGGGGATAAAAGCGAACCGAGTGGTAGCAGTGGCCTTTGCAATTTCAGGATTACTAGCTGGATTGGCCTGCGTATTTATCATGGCGCGACGGGGAAGTGTTGATCCGACATTTGGATTTAACCCAGTGTTGAAAGCGTTTGTTGCGTGTGTGCTAGGCGGATTCGGTAGCCTTGGCGGCGCCGTGTTGGGCGGTTTTCTGCTTGGCGCAATTGAAGTATGCATGCTGGTTGTGCTGCCACAAAGCTACGGTGGCTTGAAGGAGGCATTTGTGTTCGGTATCGTTGCGCTCATACTTGTGTGGCGGCCTGATGGCATTCTTTCACCACCGGTTGAAAAAGGCGACAAGCTATGAAGCTCACTAGCAATTGGTTTGACAGTGGGACGCGAAGCGCGTTGGCAGGAGCTTTTATTTTATCGGTGATTTTGGTCACTCTCGGATTGGTGGTTGCTCACTACGGTCAGCGCTATCAAGTCAGAATGGTCTATGCGGCGTATGTAAATTTGCTGGTTGTTCTCGGCCTGCAAGTCTTCATGGGAAATGCGAATATTACCAATCTGTCGCACAGCGCTTTTATGGGAATTGGTGCGTATGTGGCAGCTATCTGCGTTACTCCGGTCAAGATCAAAGCTATCTCACTCCCAAACGCACCTTGGGGGCTAAACACATTTTCTCTTGACCCCATCACCTCTGCTGTAATCGCAATAGTTATTACGGCATTTATTGCATTACTTGTCGGTTTGGTGATAACCCGATTAACGGGGATAGGCGCAACTATTGTCTCGTTAGCGGTACTTGTTATAGTTCACTCCATTTTTCTGCACTATACGGATATCTTTAAAGGCAAGCAGGCATTTTTTGGTATCCCCAGGGTTTTTAACATTTACAGTATCTTGATAATTACAGTTGTTGCATTGTTTGTTGCCAGGTTGTTTCGGGAATCGCGTTGGGGTATACAGCTAAGATCCAGCTCAACTGATGAAGTTGGGGCGAGAGCGATGGGTGTCGATGTATTCAGAGTGCGGCTGATAGCCTGGGTACTTGGCTCTGTATTTCTGGCAACGGCGGGAATATGTTACGCCTACTTTTTAGGTACTATCAGTGCTCGACCTTTCTATTTTAACCATGTATTTCTAACCGTCGCCATGCTGATTCTCGGCGGCATGCGCACAGTTACCGGGGCGGTGCTCGGGACTATAATCATCACATTTGGCCTTGAAGGCATTCGGTTTATGGAAACAGGTCCCGAACTGATTGGAATCAAATTTCCCGAAATGTTAGGGCTCTCTGGTGTGGCGCTTGGTGTAATTATAGTGGCTACGATGGCGTTGCGGTCTGGCGGAATTATGGGCAACACCGAAATTGAGCAGGTCTTTAAAAAACGCCAATAGCGAATGGCGAAATTCCAATTGGAGAATGCAATCGTGAACTGTCAACACACCATCCATCAGCATCAACATCACTTTGGCTGGGATAACAGCATAGAGCCTGTGTTAAGCGTGGCCCCAGGTGAAACAATCGAAATTGAAACTATCGATGCATCTGGTGGGCAGTTGAATGCCAGCTCGACAATTGATGATCTCATGGAGTTGTCTTTTGATAAAGTAAATCCCGTAACGGGCCCTATCTATATAGAAGGTGCAGAACCTGGAGATGCAGTCAGCATCAGTTTTCTTGATTTTGCACCTTCAGGATGGGGCTGGACCGCCAACATTCCAGGATTCGGATTACTCGCAGATCAGTTTGAGGAACCGCGGCTACATATCTGGGAGTATGATACTCATAGTATGGCCCCGGCACTTTACGGTCCTGGTGGGCAGGTTCCACTAAAACCCTTTTGCGGAACCGTTGGTCTGGCGTTGGCTGAAGCCGGCTTACATTCAATCATTCCTCCACGACGCGTTGGAGGCAATCTCGATATAAGAGATAACGCAGTGGGTACAACGTTATACCTACCTGTCGAAGTCGCAGGTGGCTTGCTGTCACTTGGTGATACTCATGCTGCCCAGGGTGATGGGGAAATATGTGGTACGGCCATTGAAAGTCCGATGGTAGTTGCTGCAAAAATTGGCCTCATCAAACAGGCTAATTTTGCCTTTCCGCGCTTTGAAACGCAGGGCCCCGTGAGTCGACATCTGGATAATGCAGGCTACCGCGTAACCACCGGCATTGGGCCGGATATCATGCAAGCAGCACGTGATGCCGTATCCGGTATGATCGATTGGTTGTGTGCTACCACAGGCATGTCAGCTGTAGATGCGTACATGCTGTGCAGTGTCTGTGCTGACCTTCGCATCAGCGAAATTGTGGACATGCCGAACTGGACTGTCTCCTTTTACTTCCCCAAAAATGCACTGGGATAGGCTATACAATGTGGTGAATAATAGAATCGAGGCCGGTCCCTTCAGGTGTTCGCATCACCCACATAGACGCTGACGCTTTGGACAGCGTTATTGCCAAAGCCGGATGCATCCCAAACAGGCTCTAATGGTTGTGTGTCGCCATTGCTGTCAGTTGCTCTACAACATAAAGTATGTGAGCCAGGCTTGGCATCCCATTTAATTGACCACTTGGCCCAAGCGTATCGGCTCGTAGGAGGGGACACCGTCGCTTCCTGCCAGTCAACACCATCGTTAAATTCAACTTTAACTACTGCTGCTCCATTACCCGACCACGCTCGCCCAGTAATTTCCATCGGGCCAGGACGAAGATGACGCAGGCGTGTTATCCAGTCGGGAATGCCTGGTGGCGTCATCAGACTTTTAATCCGTATAGATGTGACCGGTTGTCCCAGATCGTTCTTGTGCTCACGGTAGCGATACGTGTTGACTTGTTGATAGCCTTGGTAGGGTGCGTCAAGTGCTTCGATTTTACTGAGCCATTTAACCGATGCCATACCGTACCAGCCTGGCACTATGATTCGGAGTGGTGCGCCATGTTGAGGTAACAGTGGCTGACCATTCATACTATGAACAAGCATGACATCCAGGGATTCAATCTGATCTAGCGTTAGACTACGGCCAAATGCATGTTCGACACCCTTATCAAACCCTTTATCTTCGCCCGTAAATGAAATCTCAACGGTTCCGGCTGAAGGCCTAGCCCGCTTGATTAGTGGTGCCAGTGTGGTGCCGGTCCACTCAGATGTGCCGACGGCCTCATATGACCAAGGCATTGAATGGGTTCTTGGTGATAAACCGGTTCGCCCATTGCCGGCACATTCTAAAGTTACCGGTAATGTTATTTGCGGTAAGGCACGAATATCATCAAGACTCAGTGAAAACGGTGTTTCGAACCCATCTGCGAACTCAAGTCGATGTGTCTCGGTATCAATGTAAGGAACATCAAAATGAATTAGCAGGTAATGCAAACCGATCGGTGTTACGTCGTGGCGCAATGTCTCGAGTAAAATCCCTGAATTGCGATTTGCTAGTCTAACTTCATCTTCAGAGAACACGCCGTCCTGGGTTTTTGGCCGAGCCTGAAAATCCTCAAATATGTCGCTAATTTTTGTCATTGAATAATGTCATTGTTATTAAGCTCATCATGCGTCTGGCGCGTAGCCAAAGGATGTACGAGGTGTACTGGCGGTTTCTATCCAGACGCTCTTTGGGCTAGTGTATTCCATCAGCGCATCTACGCCACTAGAACGACCAAAGCCAGACGAGCGCGATCCGCCAAACGGAGATGATACGTGAATGGTTTTGTAGCTGTTAATCCAGAATGTACCGGCGCGTACAGCTGCCGCTACTCGATGGGCACGTCCGACGTCTGAAGTCCAAATGGCACCAGCCAACCCGAAGTCAGTGTTGTTGGCAATACGGATGGCATCGAGCTCGTCATCGAAGGTGAGGCAGGTGACAACCGGACCAAATATCTCCTGAGTTGCGGCGTCTGCATCGGGTGCTAGATCAGTCAGTATCGTCGGTGCTACAAAGAATCCCTCGCCGGCGGGAAGATCTGCGGCAATTACACGACCACCGTCGTTTTCTCCAGCTTGGCGTACCATATTGCTAACATGCTGGAACTGGCGAGCATTGCTGATCGGACCTACTTCAGTTGTTCCATCCAGAGGGTCGCCTAATATCAATTTTTTCATGCCGGATTCGAGCATGCTCAGGAATTCTATCTGTATGTCCTTTTGAATTAACAGGCGCGAGCCTGCGACACAGCTTTGGCCTGATGCTGAGAAAATAGCAGCTTGAGCCCCTCGGCAGGCTGCTTCTAGATTAGCATCCGGGAAGACTATGTTGGCAGATTTTCCGCCGAGCTCAAGAACCACTGGTTTTAAAGCTCGACCAGCGGAAGTAGCTACAATTCTTCCGGTTTGTGGTGAACCAACGAACACAACTTTACGCACAACATCATTACTAATTGCGGCCTCACCAGCAGTAGGGCCCAGTCCGGCCAGTACATTAACAAGTCCTTTCGGCAAACCTGCTTCTTCTGCAATTCGTACAAGCGCCACGCTGGTTACCGGCGTAAGTTCACTGGGCTTAAGAACGACCCCGTTTCCAGTGGCGATAGCTG
>JBLHWG010000047.1:0-20389 GCA_047629055.1 Halioglobus sp. | reverse complement strand
AAAATCCCCCTTACGCGCTGATTCCGTCAATGACATCGTGGCGTTTATGCAGGCGCGCCAGTCATTGAATATTACAGGAGGCGTCCTGATTGCAAACCCAGTTCCTGCAGAACATGAAATTCCTCGCCAGGAAATGGATGCACTAATAAAACGTGCTATCGAAGAATCATATCAAGCTGGCATCACTGGTAAAGAAGTGACTCCATGGCTTTTGGGGCGCATCGTTGAATTAAGTGATGGCAGAAGCCTGATAACTAATCAGGCTCTGATCACGAACAATGCCAGCCTTTCAGGCGAGCTTGCGGTTCAGCTCGCAATTCATTAACCGGCAAGCCGATGCTTGGGCACACACTTGAAAACGCCGGTGGCAGTGGCAATGATTCTGCCTTGTGCAGTTAGCAGCTGCCCCTCAACGAACTTGATCGACAGACCACCACCAACAATATTTCCGGTAGCTGTGAGCTCATCACCTTTCTTCGCAGGTGCGAGAAACTGAGTGTTGAGCGATATGGTCATGAACGGCACACGACCCGTGTCGTCGACAGTGAGACTTGCTGTAGCACCCATAGCATTGTCCAGCACGGCACTGGCAATACCACCGTGCAAGGAATCGTGTCGGTTCAGGTGATCGTCAGTCACGGTGAGAAAGCAGCGGGCTTTTTTATCACTCTGACTAACATCAAGCACATAACCTAATAGTGTCTGTGCACCCGTTTCATTGACAATGATGCCATCAGCTTGAGTAGGAATCGTCATGTTTTATGCCACCGCCAGATCAATGAAGCGTTCGAGATGATAATTGCAATCGCCAAATCGGTGATCCATCATGACTAAGCGACGCACCAGGTGTGCAAGTTCATATTCCATAGTCATGCCTATTCCGCCGTGCATCTGAATACTTTCTTCAGCCACCAACTTAGCAACATTACCAATCAGATTCTTGGTTGCGCTGACATGTTTTTCACGCACCAGCACATCGCTGGCATCAAGATGCCCCGCCAGATTTATCAGCGCAGATTTAGCCTGCTCAATCTCGATTAGCATATCTGCCATTCGATGCTGCAAGACCTGAAACTTGCCAAGGGGCTGACCAAACTGTGTTCTGACTTTGAGATAATCAATGGTCAACTGACTGATGCAATCCATCAATCCCACAGCTTCTGCACATACAGCAAGAGTGGCTGACGCCTGGACACGCTCAAGCTCCTGGAACGCGCAACCTTCACGGCCAAGTATTGACGTCGCGGGAACGCACAGATTATCCAATATCATTTCCGCAGCACGTCCACCAGAGCTTAAAGGGTAATTGCGTAGAGACAAACCTTGCATATCCTGCGGTACTAAAAACAAGCTGACACCATCTAAGTCTGCGTCATCTCCAGATGTTCTTGCACTAACAATAATAAAATCAGCCACATCAGCATTGACAACAACAGCCTTCTGCCCATTTATCAGGTATTGATCGCCTTGGCGTTTTGCGGTGGTCTGAACTCGTGATAATTCGTAACGAGCTGCAGGCTCACTATGCGCCAATGCCATCTGTAGTGTTCCCGCAATAATCGCACTGATTTTGGCGCTCTGCTGATCACCACCCAGAGCGACTAAAAGGCCACCACCCAGAATTGCGGTATCGAGCAATGGGTCCAGCGCACCGACTCTACCCAACTCTTCAAATACCAGTGCGATGTCAAAACCGCCTCCACCATAGCCACCGTGCGCTTCTGAAAACAAAGCACCCACAACACCCAGATCGGCCAAGCCTGTCCAGATCTCACTAGAGTAACCTTGCGTTGTCTCGCCCAATTCAGTGATCACAGAACTTGAATAGTGAGCCTGAAGAAATCGTCTCAAGGAATCCTGCAGCATCTTTCGTTCATCAGTCAGATCAAAATTCACAACATTTCCTCACAAGTGATTTGAACAATGTGTTCAGGTGCAATGCCCAACACTACAGTTTCAACAGAGATTTACTGATGATGCTTCGTTGTATCTCATTCGAGCCACCATAAATCGATAGCTTCCTGTTACTCAAATAGGTCCCAGTTACTTTTGCCGAATAGTCAGGACCAACAGGTAACTCGTTACTCCCGGGTTCAAGCTCTTCCGAAATAAAGGGCATGGCGTAAACACCGACAGCCGAGCGAGTCAGAGCGTTTATCGCCTGACGAATGATTGAACCTTTAATTTTAAGCATGGAACTCTCAGCGCCTGGCGCCTGGCCAGCACTCGCCGCTGAGACTACGCGGAGATTGGTGGTAGACATCGCCATAAGATCAATCTCGATGCGGGCAATCTGTGCTGCAAAGTGCGGATTCTCGATGAGTGGTTTTCCTTTGCATTGCTCTACCCGAGCAATACGCTTAAGACTCTCAAGCCCGGATACTGCGAAGCCGACACCCGCAATATTAGTTCGCTCATGTGTCAGTAGATACTTTGCGTAGGTCCAACCCTTGTTCTCATCGCCTACCAAATTCTCAATAGGCACTCGAACATTTTCAAAAAACACCTCATTCACTTCAGGCTCGCCATCGATCAAAACAATGGGACGAACACTCACCCCTTCAGTTTTCATATCGATCAACAGAAACGAAATACCTGTCTGAGGCTTTCCCTCTGTTGATGTTCTAACCAGACAAAATATTCTATCTGCGTGTTGGCCCATGGTTGTCCAGGTTTTCTGACCATTCACGATGTAGTGGTCACCATCACGTTCCGCTCGCATTTTCAATGATGCGAGATCAGAGCCTGCTCCAGGTTCAGAATATCCCTGACACCACCAGTGTTCGCCATTAAGAATTCTGGGCAGGTAGTAGTCTTTTTGTTCCTTCGAACCGAATGCCTGCAAAAGTGGCCCAAGCATGGCCACACCAAACGGCACTATGCGAGGTGCATGCGCACGTGCCATTTCATCTTCAAAGATGTGTCGCTGGACAGCATCCCAGGCTGCACCGCCATACTCTTTGGGCCAACTACCTGCTAACCAACCCTGCGTATTGAGTATGTGGTGCCACAGCTCATAGTCAGCCTTGACTAAAGATTTGCGCAGCCTGACTTTTTCCTTAAGCGTTGCTGGTAATTTGTCGTCAAGAAAATTCCGAACTTCATCTCGAAAGGCAATCTGCTCTTCCGTGTAATTCAAATTCATATTATTCCCGCCTAGCTGTTGGGCTCATGCCGTGTTAAGGCTATTAAAGTTGCGACCTTGCTCAACCAACTGAGTCAGCAAGGGTGCTGCTTGCCAGAAAAAGTCATCCTCCAGAGCGAAAGTTTGAATATCACTTAATATTTTGGGAAGGCCTATTTGATCAGCGGTGTGCATAGGCCCGCCTCGCCAACGCGGAAAGCCATAGCCATACAGCAGAACGACATCAATATCCAACGGGCGCAATGCAATACCTTCCTCAAGCACCCTTGCAGCTTCGTTGATCATGGCTGCCATATAACGACGAACAATTTCGTCATCGCTAAATGTTCTCGGTTTGATACCCGCCTCTATTCTAGCTTGCGCAACGGTTGCTTCAATCACTGGATCCTCCAAACCTTTCCGACTTCCTTCTGGGTACAAATAGTAGCCTTTCCGGGTTTTTTGACCCAACCGACCCAGCGAATATAGCTCGTCAGCAAAGGTGGGATAGCGCTCTCGTGGATGTGCAGTAGGAGCCCTACGCTGTCTGGACGCATAACCAATATCAAGACCTGCTAAGTCTGCAACTGCGTACGGCCCCATAGCAAAGCCATAGTCAGTAAGGGCTTTGTCAATTTGATAAGGACTGGCTCCATCCAGCACCATGTGATCTGCAGCCGTGCGATAGTTAGTGAGTATGCGATTACCAATGAATCCATCGCAGACACCCGCTTTAACCGCCGTTTTCCCCAAGCGCTTTGCTAATGCAAAGGACGTTGCTACTAGCTCTGGCTGCGTCTGTTTAGCGACAACAACCTCCAACAGTTTCATGACATGAGCCGGCGAGAAAAAATGCAATCCAATCACTGACTCAGGACGCTTAGTGACTGCCGCGATTTCGTCTATGTCCAGATAAGACGTATTAGTTGCCAGTATGGCATCTGGTTTGGCTATAGCATCTAGCGTTTTGAAAACCTGTTTTTTCACGTCCATACTTTCAAAAACAGCTTCGATGATCAAATCTGCTTGGAACAAGGAATTGTAGTTAGTGAGCGTTTGCAACTTACCCGATAGTATGTCTTGGCACTGTCTTTTACTGAGTTTTCCACGCTTAACAGCCCCCTCAAGATTACTTTTAACGGTCGCTCGTGCTCTGTCCCCTGACTCAGTATCACGTTCTATCAAGATCACACTGTAGCCACTTGACAACGCTGCGGTTGCAATGCCTGCGCCCATAGTTCCACCGCCAATGACACCAATTTGCGCCAGCTCTCGCGCTTTTACGCCTTCAATTTCCGGAAGCTTGCCGACCCTACGCTCAGCAAAGAACGCATGAATGAGCCCCGCACGTTGTGGGGTTTCCATCAACTCGCTAAATAGGCGGCGCTCTTGTGCGATGCCCTCGTACAGTTCCAGCTGAGTACTTAGCTCAATCGCCTCGAATGCTTTCAACGCTGCCACTTCACCATGAGCCTTAGACTCGAGTTTGCTACGCCATTGGGCCATCGCCTCTTTACTCAACCGTGAAACTTGACGATCACCAGTTCGACGCACTAGAGATGCATGTGAGTGTGTATCTACAAAATCACCATTTAGAATCTGTCGCGCAAATTCAACACCTGCCGCCTGTATATCAGACACCGATACTAACTTGTCTATCAACCCGGATTGCAACGCCTCATCACAGGTGGCTGGTTGCCCACTGGTGATCATTGTCAAAGCCGTATCGGCACCCACTAAACGAGGCAATCTTTGCGTGCCACCTGCACCCGGAATCAGACCTAACTTAACCTCCGGCATACCCAGTACGGTACCGGTCGTCGCAAGGCGATAATGTGCGCCCATCGCAATCTCCAGCCCACCCCCTAATGCAGCTGTGTGCATTGCCGCTACAACTGGCTTATTACAAGCTTCAATGTGCTCAACAACGTCAGGCAATCCCGGAGCCTTGGGAGGCTTTCCAAATTCTGAAATGTCGGCACCACCCAGGAACAACCTGCCACTGCCGTGCAGTACAACAATACTGGCCGCCGCGTCACCAGAAAACTGGTCGATACAGTCCATTATTCCCTTGCGCACCGTTTGCGACAGCGCATTCACGGGGGGGTTGTTGATTGTAATTTGCGCGATATTATCGATGCACTGGTAAGTGACCAGGTTACTCACAGATTTATCTCCGTTTAGGTAATTGAAAAAGGTAAATTATTGACACAGTAGCAGATCTGGCTGAGCTATCTGCGCCCGTGCATGAGCATCCACTGAAACTTAACCCGCAGATGAATCCCAGAAGCTCGCTTCGATTTTGTGGCCATCTAGATCAATGATAAAACAACCGTAGTAAGCATTTCTGGACCATAGGTTGTGGACCGGATGCGGCATCGTCCACTCCACCCGCAATAAGCGCAGCTTGGTGAAACGCGTGCACCTCCTCCTTCGAGTTAGCAATAAACCCTACATGCACGCCGTTTCCAACCGTCGCAACCTGATCATTGTGCGGAATCGCCATCCAGAATTCAGGGTACTGTTTTCCGTATGCAATCGCTTCCCCTGCAATCGTTACTACACGACAGATGCCCAATGGCGCTAGAGTCTTGTCATAGAATTCCGATGATCGTTCAAGATCATTGGTGCCTATCGAGACGTGAGACAAAATACTTGGATCATTATCAGACATATATCATTTTAGCATCGGCGGCACTGGGCGCTGACATATCTTCTTGCGTATTCACTCAATATAGCGTTTCGTTCACGACTGAATTTTTGCCCCTTTATAAATACCCCAATGAGGACAACACTGAAAACGAAAAAAAACCATCAAACTATTCTGCAAAATCAATAAAAATGCCATTTTACAATTTTTCTTTTAATCACCGCCAATCGTTTTAATGAGCAGTGTTATCCAACGGGTTTTTACCTGTAAACAGTGTCATATATATCCAGATGATCACTACGTTACTCGAAAGGCCAAATAACATCGCATGAATTGGCGTTGAAATATCTGCAATATAACCTAACAAGACTGAAATGATAGAAAAAATCAAACTGCCCGTTAGCGGCACAATCAAGCCCATCGTTGATCGCTGTTGATCCGAAAACTCACGTTGCATCAGGCCATGTTTAGCAGTAGATGAATAACCATAATCCACGTTAAGGATTGCCATCACAAAGGGCGACACCACGCTGGGAATTACGATCACCAGCAATCTGATCAAACTTGTAATTGTGTTACCGCCAATTAATAAACGTTTATAACCAAAGCGTTTGATAATTCTACAGGCAGTCCAAAACCCGATCGCACCACATAAATGGTTTATTCCACGCACCACGCCGATCAGCCATTGGGGTATCAACAAGTTGAAAAAAGCCGCCTGAAAATGGAAAGTTGCTTCACCAAAGCCAAAACCGAGTATTTCTGCCATGCTCACCAGTCGTAAGCGTCTGTTTGAGACTAGACCTTTGAAAGCCTCTTTCAGCATCACATAGGCAGATTGTTGACCTCTTGATTCTCGTTTGACATTAACAAAGTAAAATGCGCAAATAAAACTCAACAATGCTGGTATCACAGAAATCCACATTACAAACTGCAAGGAAATAAGCGCTAAAAAACCACCGATAACTGCGGATAGGCCTAAGGCAATTTGCTCGACAGAGCTGATCTTGCCAAAAATAGATTCAAATTGGCTTGACTGTTTTTGTTCCTGCAAAGTCTCGTATAACAGTGCTTTATCTGTACCACTAAAAAGTGATCGCCCCACGCCTTCACAAAATGCACCTGCGAATAACACCCAAATATTAAATCCAGTTGCATATAAAAAAGAGCCACAAAGCTAAACAAGGCTCCAACGATCATAGTCTTTCTTCTGCCCAATAAATCGGAGATCAATCCGGTTGGGACTTCCAAAATCGACTGAGAAAGAAAGATGATTGAGAAAATTATCATCGCACTTGCATAGGAATTCGTGATCGATTGATAATAAAGCACGGCTATGGGCCAGTGCGGACGAAAGCACGATAAAAAAATAAAAAAATTAAACGCGAAAAAGACCTTTATGTTATCTACGGAAGGTAGATTCATTAAAGGGTCGAGTAATGTCAGGGATTCACAACAGATTTAAAACCTTTAGCGCAAAGGCCTGCTCAATTGCAACATCAGCCAGACTGGCATAACGACCTGTCTCTCCAAAATGCCCTGAACTCATATTCGTCTTCAGTAGGAGTGTTTGTTTGTCGCTGCGCATATGCCGGTGACGTGCAACCCACTTGGCCGGTTCCCAATACGTAACTCGCGGATCAGATACACCTGCCGTAACCAGCATCGGCGGATACTCACGCGCCTGTACGTTATCGTAAGGTGAATACGACTTGATATCCCGATAAGCCTGAACATCTTCTCTCGGGTTCCCCCATTGAGACCACTCACCTGGAGTCAATGGTAATGTGTCATCCAGCATGGTGTTTAGTACATCAACAAACGGCACATCTGCAACCGCTCCACCCCATATAGTACAATCCCGGTTCAATGCAGCACCTACGAGCAGCCCACCGGCAGAGCCACCAGCTATTATAACTTTACCGGCCTTGGTATATTGCTCTTCCACCAAGTATTCACCCACAGCTATAAGATCATCGATGCTTTTCGGCTTTCCACCGAATCTTGCAGCCTCATACCAGACACGACCCTTCTCCTGGCCTCCACGCACATGTGCAATGACATAGACAAAACCACGATCTACCAAAGATAAGCGTGTCGTTCCAAAGGTAGCAGGTGAAGACGATCCGTAAGCACCGTAAGCGCTCAACCAGCAAGGTGCAGTACCGTCAATGGGTGTGTTTTTGTGATGCAAAATGGTCAGCGGTACCATCTCACCGTCGGATGATTTCGCGTAGCGGCGAGCTACCTTGTAGTTATCAGAATCATGGCCGCTGGGAATATAATCTTCCTTAAGCAATTGCCGAGTAGCCGTTGGCATGTGGTAAGCGAAAGTCTGAGAAGGCGTCGCTGGTGATTCGTATTCAAAGTAAAAAGTGTCTTCATCAAATTCTACTAACGGATCGAGGCTCAACGCGAACGCTTCTTCGGTAAATTCTATACGCTGGATTTTCGTATCGTCGTTATGCCGATAACAAATACACGGCAGAGCGTTTTCTCTCTCCATCCACATCACCCAGTTTTTATAGGCGTAATGATCAAGCACCATACGACCGGGCTGATAAGGCAACCAATCTTGCCAGTGCGCCCTTGACGGTGTTTCACAACTAGTCTCCATGATCTTGAAGTCAGCAGCGTCATCGGCGTTAGTGCGGATTAGAAATCTGTCACCCTGATGATCAATGCTGTACTCGATGCCCTCGGCTCTGGGTTCGATGATTTGCGGAGCGCTGGTAATAGCGCTTACTGGAATAAACCAGACTTCACTTTCATCATTCATATCAGAGGATATAAATACGAAATCTGCTGAGACGCTTGTCCATACTGAACAGAAAAAACGTGAATCCGTTTCTTCGTATATCAGAACATCGTTTTCTGTGTCTGTTCCGAGTTGGTGTCGAAAAACTTTACTGGGTCGGTGATCATCGTCCACACGGGTATAGAACAAGTAGCGTTCATTTCCCCACGCTGCAGATTCCACATCACCAATAGTGTCTTCATCTTTACCGTTGGATAAATCACGAATAAAAACGGTATACCGTTCTGAGCCCGTGGTATCTGCGCTCCAGGCAAAATGAGTATGTGACGGACTGTATTCGACATCACCCGGATCAAAGTAGTCATGGCCAGATGCCTCTATATTAAAATCAATAAGCAGCTGCAACTCATCTTCATCGATATGGGTATCTGCTATGGAATTAGCGCTTTTTTTACGTGTACGCGGGCATCTCCAATAACTGGGGTGTTCTTCATCGCCCTGATAGCGTTCTACATAGCTCCAGGGGCCATCATGATCAGGCAGCGAGGTATCGTCCGCCTGAATACGCCCTTTCATTTCAGCAATTAATGATGTCTGTAAATCTTTAGTATCAGCCATGGCAGACTCAAACCAATCGTTCTCACTGTCCAAGTAGTGCTTGATGTCAGAAGGCAATAGAGAGGGATCATCAACGCACTCTTGCCAGTTATCAGCTCTTAACCAGCCATATTCGTCGCAGGTTTCAAGGCCATGGATTTTCGACTCAACAGGGATGCGTTTGGCTATAGGCGGATTCATGTAAGGACCAGTGCGTTTCCAACCAGATGATGCAAACTGGTGACGTGCACGTTAGAGAGATTATGATGCGGCAGTACTGAGGACAATTGCGTTTTGCAAATTGCACAAATGGCCACAAGATGAGTGACTTGATCGGAAGTAACAACTGCTTGTAGTGCTTGCGCTCGCGGAAGTGCGCCTTTTATTCGAAGGTCTATGAGATCGTCCGTAAGCAGGCCACCCCCACCACCACAACAAAAAGTAGCCTGGCCAATAGTATCTTTGCTCATATCTACGAGTTTGGGAACACTGGCTGCTAATAGAGCACGCGGAATTGTGAATTGTCCGCCAGGGTCATCACCCATCCCAGCTCCTCGCGCCACGTTGCACGAATCATGGTATGTCACGACAATGCCTTTGTTAAAGGTTGGATCAAGTTTAATGACACCTTGTGTCAGTAGCTGATGGGTGACTTCACAGATATGCTCTGCGCGAGGATGCGATTTGTCGAGAAATTCCATTGGGCCGATGAGTTCGTCCAGAAAGCTGTAGGCCACTCGCCAGGCATGACCACACTCTCCGATAACAATTCTGTTTACGCCCAAACCCATAGCGGCGTGTTTAATGCGCAGAGCAATTTCGCGCATATGGTCGTGCTGCCCAGTGAAGAGGCCAAAGTTTGCGGCCTCTGATGCTTCAGAGCTGAACGTCCAGCGAATTCCTGCCTGGTGCAGCACTTTTGCATAGCCGATTAATCCATCGACATGCGGTTCCGCAAAGAAATCTGCAGAAGGGGTAACCACTAACATATCTGCCGACTCATCATCCAGTGGTAGTCGAACAGGGATACCACAGTCTTCAAGGATGTCTTCTTCGAGGTTTTCGAGAACATCGGCGAGTGCGCGCGGCTTCATTCCAAGGTTGTTGCCAATCGTATTAACTTTGGAGATAATTTCCTGCGAGTATTGTTGCCCGAGACCGACACTGGCCAATATTTCCCTACCCGCCATGGTTACCTCAGAGGTATCGATACCCTTGGGGCAATAGACGGTGCATCGGCGGCATTCTGAACATTGATGAAAATAGGTGTACCAGTCTTGCAGTAACTGCTTATCCAGTTTTCGTGCGCCCACTAACCAGGGAAATACCCTACCTACGAAAGTGAAGTAGCGCCGATAGACTGACCGCATTAAGTCCTGACGAGCAACCGGCATGTTTTTAGGATCATGTGTACCCAGAAAGTAATGGCACTTGTCGGTACACGCGCCGCACTTTGTGCATGTGTCGAGGAACACCCGTAAGCCGCGACGCTCCTTGACCAACTGACCTAGGCGCTCAATGGCCTTGTCATGCCAATCATCAACCAACGTGCCGGGAAGTCCCAGAGATTCTTGTACAGCAGGATCAGCCACCGCCGTATGGCTTGTCGCCATGGCACCTTCCTGTATCAGTGGTATGACACGATAGCGTCCGACGACACTGGGCAATTTTGAAAAATCAGTACCAGAAGGCGTCTCGCTCATGACGATGAGGTCTCATCGTTTGATCGTGTTCGGGATTTAGCAGCAGTGTCGCGTTGATTCAGTGTTGGACTGAAAAGGATACCAAGCCCGTGCAACAGTTTGCTAATAGGAAACACAATGATGAGCACCAGCACGAGTAGTATATGAACCCATAGAACTGCGCTGCCTGGAAGAGGCTGCCAGTGAAGCGTCATGGCACCCCGGAAAAACTGACCAACCGCAAAGGTATCCACCGGCCAAAAACGTTTTAAGCACACGCCTGAAACCGCGATTGCGATAAGTAATAACAAATGCAGATAATCACTGGGGGCTGATATGTAGCGAAGCCTGTCTATAAAAACTCTTCGGGCGAGCAGTACGCACAACCCTATGACCATAGCGCCTGCGGCCCAACCACTCCAGATTATAAACGGTATCAGCAAGGTTGGCAGATGCTCAAACATAAAGCGCGCGTGCATGATTAAAACAAACAGCAACCCATAGTGAAATAACAGACTCGCTAACCAGGTAGTTTTATCAGCTCGCAAAAGAGCACGAAATGCGAATAACTCAAGTGTAAGTCTGCCAATAACGCCCAGATGTGTTTTGGGCGCAGGCGTCAAAGGAATTGGCAAAGGTGATGGCGTTCTAGCCCACTGTAACAACCTGTAGCTGGTAGCCACCAAGGCCCAAAGTACAGCGACGGTAAAACCAATTCCCAGAAGCGCGTCACACACAGCCAGTGGGTTTGGGTAGCCCTGCATATCGACAGGCCTGCTTGGCAGGACCCTTTGGGAACAATTCGTATAGGTACTTACTATTCCCTTTTTCTTGACCATATCGTTTGCCGATCTGTTTGGTCAGAATTCGAATCGCCGGGGCTATTTCGTAATTCTCATAGTATTCCTGCAAGAAGATAATGACTTCCCAATGAGCATCACCTAATTCGATGGAGTCGGCTGTAGCCAACTCTATGGCAAGCTCACGAGACCAGTCGGATCGGCGCTTTAAATAGCCTTCATGATCTGTGTCAAGAGAATTGATCAGTTCGCTCATATCAAATTTTATTCATTCGATTTACGGCCTCTTCACGTAGCCCTGACACGGCATTGGCATGGCCATCAAATCCTTCATACGTGGCAAAACGATGAGTGTGCGGTGCCATTTCGGCATAACCAGATGCGGTCATATGTCCCACTGAACATGTTTTCATGAAATCGTGCACTCCCAGTGGTGAATGGGTACGAGCGGCTGCAGATGTTGGCAGTACACAGTTAGGACCCATCATGTAATTGGCAATGGAACCCGCGGCATGCTCTCCCAGGAGAATTTCACTGGCATTGCGAATATGCGCTAAATGCTCATACGGTGTTTTTGACAACACCTGACAATGCTCCGGTGCGTAATCGTTGATGAAAGCGTAGGCCTCTGTGGCGTTTGCCACTAGCACTATCCCACCACGCTGACCGCTTAATACGGTTGACGAATAACCGGCCAGCGTTTCATTTTGTTTATCCCAGTACCGCGGAATGGCCTTACATACTGTTTCTGCGAATTGACGATCCCAAGTGACTAGAAATGAACTGCTATCTGGACCATGCTCAGACTCAATCGTCATATCCAGTGCAGCAATGAGGGGATTAGCAGACTCATCAGCCAAAATGATGGTTTCGCTGGGTCCGGCGGGCAATCCCGGGTCGATGCGACCTGCTAGTACGCGTTTGGCAGCCACTAGCCAAGGATTACCAGGACCCACAATTTTAAAACAGCGAGGGACTGTGACCGTTCCATACGCAGCAGCTGCAACAGCCAATGCCCCACCCGCTTTGAAAACCTGCTCCACACCCGCAAGCCTGGCAGCCACTAATGTTGCTGGATCGACGTGACCGTCAGGACCCGGAGGGGTAAGAATAATAGGCTGCGGCACACCCGCTACTGACGCCGGAATGGCAGTCATTAGCGTAACGGATGGAAAAGATCCCTTCCCTCTTGGTGAGTAGCACGCTACAGAATCAATAGGCGTAGCCCTTTCACCCACTAGAACGCCTGGGCGAATTTCCTTCATCCACATTTCTGGAGGTCGCTGGGCTTCATGAAAGCGCCGAATATTGTCGGCTGAATATTCCAGCGTCTCAATCATTGCACGGTCTATTTTATCAAAAGCTTGATCGATATCCGACTTAGATGCCGCAATGGATCCAGCGCTAAGATGAGTAGCGCCATCAAACTTTCGTCCGAAGCGAGCTAGTGCTTCATCGCCCTCAGTACGAACGGCTTCGATGATAGGACGAACACCCTCGATAAAAGGATCGAGATCGTCCTCGGCTCGGCTCAGCAGCTGCTCTCGCTCAGTAACAGAGAGTTGGGCCAAATCGTGTAAAGCCACCTCAGGATATTGCCGGACAGTCATAGATAACCATTAATAGGACGGTGGTTGTTTAATACCCACCCGAGGCTCCAGTATACCTATTCGCACTCGTCAATATTTCCGATTCCCCTAGCCTGGACTTCATCAAGAAGACGGGTGCAACGTTATTCCACGATATATCCGCGTGCTAACATCCTCAAAAGCCAAATATCACTCTCCTAATCGCACAAAAGACATCATTTACGACACCTGATCCATGCTCACTGACCTAAACACCCCTGGTTCGACATCCACTTCTACGGACAAGGTCGATCACACCACAAGCTACTACGCCGCCTCAGCCAATGCGTGCCCAGAGCGAGAATCACTCGACGATTCGATTGATGTCGATGTCTGCGTCATTGGTGGCGGGTTCAGCGGTCTATCCGCCGCTTTGCATCTGAGCGCTCAAGGCCGACACGTTACGCTTCTTGAGGGCGCCAGAATCGGTTGGGGCGCATCCGGTCGAAATGGTGGCCAACTGATCCACGGCCTGAATGCAAGCCTAGACACCATTGGCAAACGCTACGGACAGGAAACAGCCAATTTCGTGGGCAGCCTCGTGCAGGAAGGTGCCGGTGTCATTCGTGAGTTCATCCAACAACACAACATAAAATGCGACCTGAAAAAAGGGAGTATTTTTGCCGCTTTTAATGCCCGCCAAATGCGAGAGCTTGAAGCAAAGCAGGCCTTGTGGCAAAAGCACGGTATGGACGAGCATGAAATGCTGGACAAAAACAGCATCAAAGATCACGTCGGCAGTGATCAATATCTCGGTGGAATGCTTGATCACTCTGGCGGGCATATTCATCCACTTAATCTGGCACTGGGTGAGGCTGCGGCATTGGAAAAGCTTGGAGGCAAGATATACGAGCAATCGAGAGTGACTCGCATAGACTCCATTGCAGACAAACCTGTGGTAATCACCGCTAACGGTAGCGTTAGGTGCAAAACACTAGTGGTGTGTGGCAACGCGTATTTGGGTAAGAGCGTACCGGCCTTAGAGTCCCGAGTAATGCCAGTGTCAACGCAAATCATGGCAACCGAGCCCCTATCAGACGACTTGGCGAAGGCGTTGCTGCCCACGGACAACTCCGTCGAAGACGTTCGCTACATTCTGGATTATTACCGCTTATCGGCAGATAAACGCTTATTGTGGGGCGGCGGCACGGTATACGGCGGCAGTGAGCCCGGTGACATCATCGCCAAATTGCGCCCCAACATGGAAAAAATATTTCCAGAAATGAGAGGTGTGAAAATTTCTCACGCGTGGAGCGGAAATTTTGCGCTGACCTTTTCTCGTGTGCCGTTACTTGGAAAACTGGGCCCAGACGCCTTCTATGCAATGGGATATAGCGGCCATGGCGTAACCGGCAGCCACCTATACGGCAAATTACTTGCAGAAGCGATAGAAGGTAAATCAGATCGCTTTGATCGCTTTGCAGCCCTTCCCTGGTACCCATTTCCGGGTGGACAACGATTTAGAGCGCCATATTCAACCGTCGGCTCTTGGTGGTATGGCATGCGCGACGCGCTTGGAGTATAAGAATTACCTATGATTTCTTCTGAAGACACACCAACTCCAGCCATTCGTCTAGGCATATTGCAAACCGGCACCGTTCCGGATGAAATGGCTGATAAACACGCCGACTACAATCAACTTTTCGTCGATCTACTCGGACCGAACGAATTTGATTATCGTCATTGGGCTGTACTTGACGGCGAGTTCCCAAACAGCACTGATGATGCCGATGCTTGGCTGATCACCGGTTCGCGATTTGGCTCCTATGAAGACCATGCCTGGATTCCACCTCTTGAAGATTTTATCCGCCAGATCTATACCGCTGATCAACCCTTGGTCGGTATTTGTTTTGGTCATCAAGTTATCGCTCAGGCCATGGGTGGGCGCGTTGAAAAGTTTTCGGGAGGATGGTCTGTAGGGCGTGTTGAGTACAACCTTGATAAATCAGTTTTCGGCGCTGACTCCATGTCTGCGTCTGATCGGACTGCATTACTGGCTTTCCACCAGGACCAAGTCGTTCAAGCCCCCGATTCCGCGGTCACTGTGGGCAGTACAGATTTCTGCAAACACGCAGCCCTACTTTATGGAAATCGCGCATTGACCATTCAACCACATCCGGAATTCAATTCTGAATACATTGGCGGTCTGCTAGATGCACGCCGCGCTATACTGCCTGAAGAGATAGTTGATAAGGCTGCGCAAACACTTGCGCTTCCTATTGCTCGCGAACCTATTGCAAATACGATGCGTAAATTTCTCCAGCGAGACTTATGAGTAATCAATCGAAGTGGATGGAGCAACTTCCCAAAGCATTCCACACTTGGCTTAATGGCCGACGTGTTGATGATGTGGAGTGTGTCATTGCAGACATTGCAGGCACAGCACGTGGCAAAGCCATGCCTGCGCGAAAATTTGCGAAAGCCGATGCCATGTACTTACCAACGTCCATTTTTTATCAAACTATAACGGGCGAATACGTTGATCTGGACGACATGGAAGATCAATGGACGGAATCTGATCTAATCCTTACACCCGACTACTCAGCAGCCACGGCAGTTCCATGGTCCGAAGACGTGACCCTACAAGTCGTACACGACATAACGCATCAGGACGGAAGTCCAGTTGGCATGGCGCCAAGAAACGTTTTAAAGCGCGTGGTCGATCTGTACCACGCTAACGGTTGGCAACCCGTTGTTGCACCCGAGCTGGAATTCTATTTAACCAAGCCAAACATAGATCCTAACCTGCCGATAGAACCGCCTATTGGACGCACGGGGCGCCAGGGTATCGCAAAGCAGGCATATTCCATGAGCGCTGTGGAAGAATACGGACCTGTCATTGACGATATCTATGATTTTGCCGAAGCGCAAGGGTTTGAAATCGACACCATCATTCAGGAAGGCGGTGCTGGGCAAATTGAAATTAATTTGCAGCACGGTGATCCAGTACATTTAGCCGATCAAGTGTTTTTTTACAAAAGACTCATACGTGAGGCGGCATTACGAAACAAATGCTTTGCCACCTTCATGGCAAAGCCGATGGAAGAACAACCCGGCAGTGCCATGCACATCCATCAAAGTGTTATACGCTCCTCCGACGGCCGCAGTCTGTTCAATACAGACGACGACAAACCTACCGATTTGTTTTACGGCTTTATCGGCGGCCAACAGGCGTTGATCCCAGATATTCTGTGCATGCTGGCGCCCTACGTAAACTCTTATAGACGTTTTCGGCGCGATGATTCTGCACCCATAAATCTTGAGTGGGGTTTTGACAATCGTACAACAGGCATACGTGTACCCTTGTCCAGCCCCGAAAGTCGACGCGTAGAAAATCGTGTTGTAGGAATGGATTGCAACCCTTACCTGGCCATAGCGGCAAGTCTTGCTTGTGGGTTGATCGGTATGAAAAACAAAATGCAACCACGGGAAGCCGTTACCAGTGATGCTTATTCACTACCTCACGACCTTCCGATAGACCTGTCTAGGGCACTCGATTTATTCAACGACAGTCCTGATATCACCGAGGTTTTGGGCAAAGATTTCTGCACCTTGTATAGCGCCATCAAACGTCAGGAGTCTGATGCATTCTTACAAGTTATAAGCCCCTGGGAGCGAGAACATTTACTGCTGAACGTGTAGGATTATTCATGAAGCTACTCCACGCGAATGATCTACCCGGGGAACATGCTCCCTCTTGGTACAACGCTACCTGTCCGATAGAACCTCGTGCCTCACTTAACACCAATGCCACTTTCGATGTATGCATCATTGGTGCAGGCTTCACCGGACTGTCCACGGCCTTACATCTCGCCGAGAACGGACACTCAGTTGCTGTACTGGACGCTCATCGCGTTGGCTGGGGGGCTTCAGGACGTAACGGCGGACAACTTGGCACTGGCTTCAATCAGGACCAAATAGAGTTGACGGCACTTTTAGGTGAACACCGTGCTCGCCAATTATGGGAAATTGCTGAAGATGCCAAAGCGTTAATACACACACGTTGCAAGCAATACGATATCGACATTGACTATACCCCTGGCATAGTCACAGCTTTACACAAACCTAGATTCATTCGCCCGGCTCACGATTACTGTGAGTATTTGGCGGCTAACTACCAGTACCAGGAAATGCAGCCACTGACAAAACAGACGATTCGACAGCGTGTCGCCAGTGACGATTATTTCGGCGGCACCATCGATCATGGTGCAGGCCATATCCATCCCCTTAAACTGGCAAGTGGGTTAGCTAACGCTTGCGAGAGAAACGGCGCTGTTATCCATGAGAAAAGCGAAGTAATTCGCATAGATACGCTTCCACGCGCTGGTGGCTATCGGGTTGTGACAACGCAAGGTAGCGTTATATGTGAAAAAATCGTTCTAGCTACCAATGGCTACCTGGACAATCTGAACCCAGTCGTTAACCGATGGATCATGCCCATCAATAATTTTATTGTTGTTACAGAACCATTGGGCCCACAGGCGGACGAAATTTTGCCATGCAACGATGCGGTAGCAGACTCACGATTTGTTGTTAACTATTATCGCCGTGTGGATGGCGATCGATTATTATTCGGTGGAGGTGAAAACTACTCCTACCGCTTCCCCAAATCGATAAACAAGATAGTGCGTCGAGCCATGCTAGGTGTATACCCTCAACTAACCAACGTTGCAATCGATTATGCCTGGGGTGGCACACTTGCAATAACACGTAGTAGGCTTCCCCATACCAGCCTACTCGCAGAAGGCATTTACACCGCGGGAGGGTTTTCGGGACATGGAGTCGCACTCGCTGGGCTCTACGGACAAGTAATTGCTGAGCATATCTGCGGAGACCCAGATCGATTTGATTTATTGAGCAAACTCCCTGAAAGGCCTTTTCCGGGCGGTCAGTTAGCCAGACCAGCACTGTTGGCTTTGGCCATGACAGGCTACTCCTGGGTCGATAAAATCTGAACTTCAACTGTAAATCACTGTTGCATGCTCACTAATTCTCATCAAATTGACAGGAGATATAACGTTTTCAATATTAATTCCCAAGAATTTGTGACAACCGACACCATAATCACCCCACTAACCGCTAACATGGTGGTTTGGATGTATTCTTAGGGAAATGCCGGTGATTGCCAAATCAGATCTCTTTATTCTCGTGGTATCAGCGTCACTGCTTGCGGTTGGAATCTATCGCTGGCAGCACAATCTGTCCCTGATGTCTGCCAACGCACAACAGGCGAAGGTTCAGCGAGTTGTCCCGGCGAGCAACGCAACAGTGGTTAGTGCAATCTCTGCCTCAAATGCGATTATTCAGACCAGTATTTCGGCAGTGACCAGCGTTCAAACAAGCATTCCAGTCACTGTTAATAGTAGCGTTGCTGTGAACAATGTGAGTGGGACCGCCGTCGATTCAATTATCTCCAATACCGTTGAAAACAGCGGACCGCTATTCGGCAGTTACATTGTAGTTCCCGGTGATTATCTATCTAAGATATCGCAGCGATACGGCACCACGGTTCAAACACTTCAAGACATTAACAATCTCGATGGAACTTTGATCGAAATTGGCCAGGAAATTTTATTTCCACTACCTGCAAACTAGGAGCCTGCCCTAGCGGGTTTCAGTAGTTTTCTAAACTTCCCAATTGTGACTCGTATGCATCCAGTATTCGGTGATTTGTTTAGTGGTAAAACTGTCGTAATTACCGGCGCTGGAAACGGCATCGGCAGAGCGACCGCCCGCGCCTTTGACGATGCAGGGGCCAGAGTCATTGCCCACCTCGGAAGAAAAGCATCCTATAAAGATGAGCTTCCTAATACAGTTATTGGCTGGACTGGTGATTTCACACAACCAGAACAACAACAAGCCTTTATCGATTTTGTAAAATCTACAACTTCCCAAGTTGATGTATTAATCAATAATGCCGGAACCATGTTCGGTCGATTCCCTGCTGACACCTTAACTGAAGCTCAATACGACGCTATCGTTGAACTGAACCAGCACGCGGTGGTTAGAATTACACGCGGTTTACTACCGCAGATTAGGCAATCACCTGCCGCCTCTATCGTCAATACGGTGTCTATTTCAGCGTCCACTGGCGGAAGCCCAGGCTCATCAATATACTCAGCCACTAAGGCTTTTGTCAGCACCTATTCACGCGGCCTAGCACGAGAGTTAGCACCAGATGGTATTCGTGTGAACGCAGTCTCTCCGGGTGTCATCGACACAGACTTCCACTCTCGCTATTCGAGTGAAGAAAAACTGGAAGCAACTCGACGTCAAATTCCCTTACAGAGACTGGGAACTCCTGAAGACTGCGCTCCCACTTTTTTGTTTCTGTCTGCAACTGAATTGTCCGGCTACATCACCGGGCAGGTCATTGAAATTAATGGCGGGCAGCGTTAAAAAAACTCGCTAATTCGGTTATTTTAAAGAAATAATTCCCTGGCGGAAACAACACCATAATCCAATCATGGCCACTATTCCCGAGAAGGTGATTATCGCAAAGAGCCAATAATCTCCGCTAGGTAGAATTAATCCTATAATCAGCGACAAGACGACACCAAAAGCTGTTTGCGCACTTCCCGCCAACCCTGATGCTGATGCGGCCAAAGATGGCTTAAGGCTCATGGCCAGGGTGATCATACTGGGTAGAGACATACCATTACTGTAGGCAAGAAGCAGCATGGGCAGGAACAACGCCACCGGATGATCAAGCGGAAGCAGTATCCAGAACAAACCGATACCACAAACATAGGGCAGCAGCCCTAGTAAGATCATGCGCTGTACACCCAGCTTTTCAGATAAGCGACCGGCTGTGAAGTTTCCTGACAAGTATCCGATAGCCACCATGGAGAACCAGGCACCGTAAGACGACGCACTCATACCTCTACTCTCAATAGCAACATAAGGTGCACCGGAAAGAAACGAATAGTAAACACCCACAGCACCAGCCTGCATCAAGGTGCAGGCTAGAAACTGCCGATCTTTCAGGAGTACTATTGATGACTGAAAAAACGACGCTTTACTTCCACAGCTATCGACGGGGGCTGTGGATAGTTTCGATGCCAGTGTTTCATTTTGATACTTGAAGGCCGCAACGAACAAAAAGCAACCGAGCAGTGCAAATCCACTGTACATGTAGCGCCAGTTGAGC
>JBLHWG010000046.1:0-20633 GCA_047629055.1 Halioglobus sp. | reverse complement strand
CATACAAAGTCTCTTGGGTGGCAAACCGCTTCACCGAGCTTAGATGAGGGTGGCTTTGGCCACCCTTTTTTATGCCAGCAGATGACACACATGCGAGCTTGAGCTATCTGCATTTATAAGCGGCGTCGATTGCAACGGTTAGCTCAAAGTAGTCCATCGGAGAAATGTGAAAATGGAATAACCTGCACAATGTCACCTGAGTTTGCCCCAGAAGATTCTAAAGGCAACTCGATGAGACAGTTAGCCTTGTGCAGTGAAGTGAGCACATGAGAGTCTTGCAAGCCAGTTGTGACTACCTGCCACCGTTCTTGCTCGCCCTTATGCATGGTGGCTCGTTGAAATTCAACTCGACCTGGCAGTTTACTAATCCTGCCGCTCAAAGGAAGTTGAATCGGTGGGTACTCAAGTGGTGGCATACCTAGCATTGTGCGTATAGCAGGCTTTACAAACAGTAGCCCTGTCAGCGCTGCTGATACGGGGTTGCCGGGTAAACCGAAGTAGGCTTGGTTTGCGTGACTGAAACCAAATGTAAGTGGGCGGCCTGGTTTCATAGCAATTTTCCAGATATCGACACGACCAGAACGCTCCAGAACAGCTCTTACATGATCGGCATCTCCAACGGATACACCACCACTGGATATGATTAGATCTGCATCTTTTGCTTTAGTCAGCATCGACTCTATGTCTAACTCGGTATCACCGCAAATTCCCAAGTCGGTTAGTCGAATAGCAGGGCAGTCAAACATGGCTTTTAATAGTGGTCTGTTAGCATCATATATTTGTCCGGATTTCAGATCTTGTTGTGGTTCTGCAAGTTCGTCACCTGTTGAAAACAGGGCAATATGAAGTTGCGTTCTTACTTGAATTTTTTCTAATCCATGAGCTGCCAACAATGCTAGTTGCGCTGCTCCTAACAGAGTGCCTGCTCTAATTAAGAGTGCTCCAGCCTGGCTATCTGATCCAGGCAGTCGGATATTTAATCCCCTAGCTGGAGTTTTATTAATCGTAATAGAGTCGCCTACCTTCTCTGTGTTCTCCTGCTGTACAACTGCATCGGCGTCATCGGGTACTCTGGCGCCTGTTGTAATTCGTTGGCAGCTACCTGCAGGTAGGCTGTCTGGACCCGGGTGTCCAGCAAACGATTGCCCCAGTATCACTAGGTCCGAATCCGTTTCCGAGTATCGAACGGCATATCCATCCATAGCTGATGCGCGAAATGGAGGTACCGATATAGGCGAACACACATCCTCAGCGCAAATCCTGCCATAGGCCAAGTCGCAGTTTAAGCGTTCATGTCTTGCCATAAGGGGCAATGTGTTTGTTATGCGTGCGCGAGCCTCTTTAATAGAAATCGCGTTGGGATCGGTATCGCATTCAGCACGCGGTGGCAAGTTCATGTGTATCCTTCAAGCATGGGTAAACCTTATGCTAACGCCAAGTCGACTACTTCGCGCGATAGATCGACAAAAATTCCGACAACACTGTCTGAAAACGATATAGGTTTGTTGGAAAGATTCGCCGATAACCAACTCGTGGAGCGCGGTTTGAGTTCACATACCATCGTTGCGTACAACTGTGATATTCGATTGTTTGCTGCATCGATGCGCTCAAGCGCCCCTCAGCTTCTGAATGTAAAAAGAAGTGATGTGATGCATTGCCTTGCCCAACGTGTACAGGACGGCAGTAGTGCGCGAAGTGCTGCCAGACTCTTGTCTGCACTCCGACGCTTTTTTGCTTGGTGTATCAGAGAAGGCCTACTTAAGGAAGACCCAACCGCTCTTGTGCGTTCTCCAAGTATTGGTAGAACGTTGCCTAAAGTACTTACGGAATCGGAAGTATCCGCATTGTTAGATGCACCTGATACAGAGGACACAATCGGCCTGCGAGACAGAGCGATGCTCGAGTTGCTCTATGGATGTGGTTTGCGTGTCTCGGAGCTTGTGACATTGACTGTCGATCAAGTGCGAATTCAACAAGGGGTGCTGCGTGTTTGGGGCAAAGGTAATAAGGAGAGACTGCTACCCATAGGTGATCATGCAGTGCATTGGCTGCAACTGTATGTCAAACATGGGAGGCCGTCACTAATGCGCGGCAAGTCGGATGCTCTGTTCTTGTCCAATAGAGGCGCAGCAATGAGCAGGCAAGCGTTCTGGTACAGGATAAAGGCACATGGCATCACTGCAGGTATTCGTATCTCATTGTCACCTCACGTGCTGAGGCACGCGTTTGCAACCCATTTGGTCAATAACGATGCTGACTTACGCGTGGTCCAACTTCTGCTAGGGCATAGTAGTCTTTCAACAACTCAGATTTATACGCACGTTGCACTGGAGCGGCTTAAAGCCATGCATCACATCCATCATCCTCGCGGATAATGTCGTGACGTGTGGTTTTTCTGACATATAGTTGAACTTTACGGCATCATCTGACCTCAATAAGGCCAGTAAATAGAGATTCTCACAAATTATGATTAGTTACTCAAGAATGGCATCTGTATTCGCACTATTAGGTGCAGTACTTGGCAGTGCTGCTGCTATCGCTGAATCAACCCTTGATGAAATTGGTGAGCGAATTACCGATCGACTTCCCGGCTTTGTCGTTAGCAGCCTAATGGCGACAGAGGTACAGGGCCTCTTTGAGGTGGTGTCAGATGGTCGTATTTATTACATTGATGAATCTGCAGAATATCTTATTGATGGAAGCCTGATTCGGCTAGAAGACCGTCTCAATGTGACCGATAGCCGACTCGGCAGTATTCATATGGGGCTCATCGAAGGTGTTGACGAGAAAACTATGCTTATTTATGAGCCAGTGGAAGCATCGACACGTTCTATAACAGTGTTCACCGACATCAGTTGTGGGTATTGCCGACGCCTGCATGCGGAGATCGATACCTTGCTGGAAGAGGGCATCCGAATTCGATACCTCATGTTCCCACGTGGTGGAATAGGTTCACAAGGACATAAAGATCTTGAGAGTGTCTGGTGCGCAGATGATCCACAAGCGGCGATGACAAATGCAAAAGCGGGTGGAAAGATCGAGGCTAAATCATGCCCGAACCCTATAGAAGAGCATGTTGCACTTGCTGAGCGTCTCGGACTGCGAGGCACACCACTCATCTATACTGATAGCGGGGAGAAAATTCCTGGATACCGCGAAGCCTCAGTACTTGCTCAAATGATCAACAATTCCGAACCGCTGACTCGCTAATTTTTTCTATTACAAGATCCTGAAAGTTGCTGTGGCACGTAACAAGAATGTAGTACTCATTCGTAGCTGATTCGAGGAAAGGTCATGGTTTTGTGGCAACAATTTTTAGCCTTTGGAAAGATGCCTAGTGGCTGTACAGGAAAAAGTGAAGTTATTCCTGTACAGCCACTGAGTCTGGGAGTCTTCGCGAAAGCCTGTATCAAGCTGATTCAATTTTCCATTCTCTCTATTTGCGTGCAGGTTTCAACGGCTGCTGCGGATCAAACCGCAGAAGAATTACCTGCGTTGTTTACTCAATTACTCAATGAGGTCGATTCAGAGTCATCAATGGCCATTGAAGGACAAATCTGGCAACACTGGCTGAGTGCACCGGATGAAAATTCCGCCAATTTGTTGGCTCAAATTAGTAATGCCATGGGAGTGCGGAAATTTAAGATCGCGCTTTGGCTAAGTAATCAGTTGATTGATAGCTATCCTGACTTTGCTGAAGGATGGAACAAGAGAGCAACCATCCATTACCTGATGGGCAAAAACGCAGAGTCAGTTGCCGATATACGTGAGACGGTTCGATTGGAACCTCGCCATTTTGGTGCGATTTCTGGCTTGGGAATGATATTTTTACGAGAGAATAATTTCTCTGCGGCTTTGCAAGCGTTTGAACAAGTTTTAGTAATTAGTCCTGCTTCAAACAATGCGAAACGCAGCGTTGAGCGCGTTAGACGTGAAATGGGACGAGAGATTTGAGTGTAAGTGCGCGCCTGATCTTGTCCGTCCAGCTAATTACAGTCTAGCTATTCTGCGATGAATTCTCGGTGGATGGCCATCGTTGTAGCCGCTATAACGATGGCCACTTCGAAGTATTCCTACGCTGAGCAAGGCGATGAATCTGCGCTTATTCAATTGAGGAGCCAGCACGCAATAGGCGCGCTCTTCGGTTTGCCCGCAGTCGCCGCAAGACCCGTGCAAACGCGTGAATGGCAATTTTCGCTTGAGCATTCCAACCAGTACATGGGGGGCACTACTGCGGAGGAGTCGCTGCTTCTTGATGGAGAGACCAGCGAGCTGACCATACGCCACCGACAGCGCCTGGGTCCATGCGTTCAGCTAGAGGCCGTTGTGCCGTTTATCCAGCATAGTGGCGGCTCATTTGATAAGGCTATTGATAAATGGCATAGAGTATTTGGCCTGCCGGATGCGAATCGAGGCGATGCACCCTACGATGCCTTTTACTACGGTTACGCAAATTCAGATGGAGATGAAATTAGGCTCGATTCTGCACACAGTGGCATTGGGGACATACAGATATCAGTACAGCGGTCACTCGGTTGCTATGCGACATCAGATAGCACTGGCTCTGAGCTCATTGCTCGCATGGGGATCAAATTACCGACAGGTGCGTTAAAGGAGTTGACAGGCAGTGGTGAGTTTGATTATTTTGCAGATTTCCAATCTCCCGTGCTCAGTAAGGGTGGTAAATGGCGAGCTGGAGCAGCCATCGGAGCGTTGTACCTTGGACGTGCTGATCTGATACCTAATCAGAACACTCTGGTTGCTTACGGGACTTTTGGCGCCCAGTACGTGCTGACATCAAAATTCCGACTGCTCACTCAGCTGGATTGGCACACCCCGTTTTACCAAAGCCAATTGAGAGAGCTAGGAAGCAATGCGGTTAGCCTGAGTGCTGGCGTCAGGTTTTTAGGACCTGCTGACCAAACGCTGGAATTTACTATTAGCGAAGATGCAGCTATCGACACTACTCCAGATATCGTTGCAAAACTGTCGTGGACCTACCGACCGTCCGGTGGTCGGTAGTCATCAATTAACCTTTGGGCTTGAACAGTATTTTAAAAACGTCATCGTAGTGCCCTGCATGATGTATTTTCAGCCCTTCAACGATATGTTTAGGAAGCTCTGAAACATCGCGCTTATTGCCTTCTGGCAAAATTATTTCTTTCACGCCAATACGCCGTGCTGCGATCAACTTCTCGCGAACGCCCCCAACAGGTAAAACCTCGCCTGTCAGCGTAATTTCGCCTGTCATTGCGAAGGTTTTCTTTATCGTTTTGTTTAATGCCAGAGAGAGTAGTGCGCTAGTTATGCTAATGCCAGCGCTAGGGCCGTCCTTAGGTGTTGCACCTTCGGGGACATGTACGTGCAAGCTATGCGACATGAACCAATCATCTTTGACGCCATAGCGATCGCTGTTTGTGGTGACAAAACTATGAGCAATTTCTGCCGATTCGATCATCACCTTGCCGAGTTGTCCCGTTAATTTCAGGCCACGATCCCGCCCGTGTACTTGAGTGGCTTCAATGGGCAGCGTGGCACCACCAAGAGCTGTCCAGGCAAGACCTGTGACAACACCGATTCCTCCTATCTGCTTCTCAACACGAAAGGGTGCTTCTCCGACAAATTCGACTAAATTACGATTACTAATACTTACCGAGCGTGCTTTACCCAGTAATTTCACGACTGATTTGCGCAGTATGCGATGCAA
The DNA here is from genome assembly GCA_047629055.1 of Halioglobus sp. GTDB lineage: Bacteria > Pseudomonadota > Gammaproteobacteria > Granulosicoccales > Granulosicoccaceae > Granulosicoccus. The sequence continues at coordinate 14,926 of JBLHWG010000046.1, read as the reverse complement.
TAGTTTTTCCAGGCCGCGAACACCCGCCTCTCGAGCATATCCCTCGATTAGCGTTTTGATGGCAGATTCGGAAATCTTCACCTGGCTCGGTTTAACCTTGTTTCTTTCAAGGAGTCGGGGCCATAGATGTTTTTTCGCGATGTCTAATTTCTCGCTGGCGATGTATCCACCCAGCCTGATGTCGTCCATCCTATCCAGCAGAGGGCGAGGGATAGTGTCTAGTTGATTGGCTGTACATATAAACAACACCTTGGATAAATCAACTCGCAAGTCGAGGTAATGATCGAGAAATTCGCCGTTCTGTTCAGGATCTAAGACCTCAAGCAGGGCGGAGGCTGGGTCACCTTGATAGGAGCTGCCCATCTTGTCGATTTCATCAAGCATGATGACAGGGTTGGAAACATCAACCTCTTTTAAAGCCTGAATAAGTTTGCCAGGCATGGCGCCAATATAAGTTCTGCGATGACCCTTTATCTCAGCTTCATCGCGTATACCGCCGACACTGAAACGGTAGAATTTTCGCCCCAGACATTCAGCAATAGACTTACCTATAGAGGTTTTGCCGACTCCGGGAGGTCCGACAAACAACAATATTGATCCGCTAATTTCTCCCTTAAACGATCCCATTGCCAGGAATTCGACAATGCGCTCTTTGATATCGTCAAGTCCGCTGTGTTCACGATTCAATATGGTTCGAGCGTTGCGTAATGAGAGCTTATCTTTGGAGAATTGGCCCCAAGGAACTGCGCTTAACCAATCAACGTAATTGCGTGTAACACCGTATTCTGGAGACCCCGTTTCAAGAATTGACATCTTGCTAATCTCTTCGTTGAACCGTTTTTGTACGTGTTCAGGTGGTGTTCTCGTAGCCATTCGAGCGCGAAATTCATCAACGTCCGATGTCTTATCATCCTTGGCCATGCCAAGTTCGCGTTGGATGACTTTTAATTCTTCCCGAAGAAAAAACTCTCTTTGGTGTTTGGACATTTTCTGTTCAACTTCTGCGCGAATTTCGGCTTGGAGCCGAGCTACTTCTAATTCTTTTTGTAGAAGTATCAACACACGTTCCATTCTTTTTTGCAGAGAAACAGTATCGAGAATTTGTTGTAAATCAGGACCGGGGGCTGTTGTTATAGCAGCGGCGAAATCGGCAAGAGGGGAGGGATCATTAAGGTTGAAATGATTGAGAAAATTCTTGAGTTCTTCGTTGTATAGAGGATTTAACGGAATCAACTCCTTAATTGACTGAATCAAAGCCATTGCATAGGCTTTTATTTCTGGTGTGTTTTTCGATTTTTCGCTGGGGTATGAAACCTCCGCAGAAAACGGCGCCTTCTTGCATATCCATTCATTAATTCTGAAGCGTTGCATTCCTTGCGCAATAAACTGAATTTTTCCGTTCCCGCGCACGACATTATGCAGCCGGACGACACAGCCCGTGTCCGCAAAATCGTTGGGTGTTGCGCTGGTTTGATCATCCTGATCACCGGCGTAACACAACCCAAGAAAGTGATGATCCATTTTCGCCAGTCGGGCGAAGGTTTCTTCCCATGGATCTTCATCAATCACCAGAGGTTGGACCTGGGCAGGGAAGAAAGGGCGCTCGAATATAGGCAGCAGCAAAAGCTTGGTAGGTAGGTTTTGTTCTGGTAGGACCAACCCGGTGCCGGATGAGGTTTGCGCATCATCAGTATCAGTTGATTCAGATTCCAGTAAGATCGCGTCGTCTCGTTTCTTTGCGGCCATAGATTAAGTGTCTGTTTTCCAGGGTTCGTTAAAACTCATCAAAGCATGAGGCATTCGAGTAAGCATGAGGCATTCAGGAGCCGTACCAGCGTTAAATTCGGCACGACTCGTGAACATATGCTAGTGGCAGGTAATTTCAAGATGCTCACCTAACTATTTCTATCGGCCGTCCACAAGAAGGCTGATTGGCAATCATCGCCTGACCTTACGTATTGGTACGTTAGTCGTCAGATAAAAGGTCCATCAACCCCTTTAATGCATCCTTCCCCGTGGCACGTGTTTGCTCTGCCGTGGCTGAATCTAGCTCTCCCATGAAGACTACATCTTCTGGTGGAATGTCATCCAGAAACCGACTGCCTTCGCACGCATTGGTTTCACCAAATTGCTGGCGGGCGCGCGATCTTGTAAACGTCAATGTATGCCGTGCTCTAGTCATGCCTACATAGGCGAGGCGACGTTCCTCTTCGATGGTGTCCGCTTCTACGCTATTTTTGTGGGGTAGCAGGTTTTCTTCCATACCGACCATGAATACATGTGGAAATTCTAGTCCTTTGGCGGCATGCAGAGTCATTAATTGCACTTGTGCATTGTCGGCTTCTTCATTCTGACGCGATAACATGTCGTGTAAGCACAGCGAACGTACAATCTCTGCAAGAGGCTGATCCTTTTGATCCTCATCTGTTGATATGCGTTCGATCCACGCGAATAGCTCAAGGGTGTTTTCTAAGGCACGCTTCGCCTTGGGAGGAGAATCATGCTGCTGTTCTATCCAGTCTGAATAGTCGATGTCCTCGAATACACCCTTAACGACTGCCATGGTGTCGCCGCGTTCCGCATTGTCTGCGGTCAGCGTAAGCCAATTTGCAAATCGTTGTAGCCTGTGTAACCCGCGGCCTGTAATCGACGATTCCAAACCAACGTCATGACAGGCCGCAAATAGGCTGATATTACGATTACTGGCATGATTACCGAGTTTTGCAAGGGTGGTAGGCCCAATTTCTCGCCGTGGTGTATTGATACAGCGTAAAAAAGCGGTGTCATCGTCTGGATTAACCATCAGTTTCAAGTACGCCATCATGTCCTTGATTTCTACCTTATCGAAAAACGATTTTCCTCCACTAATGACGTAGGGGATTTTCTTTTCACGTAGTGCTTGCTCAAATGCGCGAGATTGGAAATTACTGCGGTAGAGAATCGCAAAATCACCCCAAGGGGTATCTTTTTGATAATGCCTAGTCAGTATTTCTGCGGCCACCCATTCAGCTTCATCCAGAGTGTGTTTACACACTGAGACACGCAGCATGTCACCTATTCCTAAATCACTCCACAGTCGTTTTTCAAATTCATGAGGATTGTGACTTATGACAGCATTGGCACAACGAAGAATGCGTTGACTGGAGCGATAGTTCTGTTCCAGCTTTATCACCCGCAAATTCGGATAATCAACCTTTAATGCCATCAGGTTTTCGGGTCGAGCACCGCGCCAGGAGTAGATGGACTGATCATCATCGCCTACCGCTGTCAGGGCACCGAATTTATCAACAAGCAGTTGAACCAGAGCATATTGTGCGGCGTTAGTATCCTGATACTCATCCACTAGTAAGTGGCGCACACGGCCACGCCATTTATCGCGTATTTCTCTATTCTCGTTCAGCATCTTTACTGGCAAGCTGATCAAGTCGTCAAAGTCGACGGAGTTGCAGGCGCGTAGTAATTCGTTATACCGAGCGTAGAGCAGTGCCGACACTCTATCGGCGTCGTCAGTGGCCTCAGCTAGAGCTTTGTCCGGCTCAATGAATTCGTTTTTCCAATATGAAATCCGGTTTTGCAAAACTCGCTCCTCGATGGAGCTATTGCCTTCCTTTATGAGCTCGCGTAAGGCGCTCCCTGAATCACCTTGGTCCATAATCGTAAACCCTTTACGTAGGCCAATTGCTTCCCCGTCCTTATGCAGCATGTCCATACCCAAACGGTGGAAGGTGGCTATGGTCAGTCCACGCATTTGCTTAGAGCTAAGTTGTTTTTTCAGGCGCTCACGCATCTCATTGGACGCCTTGTTGGTAAAGGTGACCGCGAAGATTGAGGAGGGGGCATACTGCTGTTTTTCGATTAACCAGGCAATCTTTTGTGTGATTACGCCGGTCTTTCCACTGCCTGCTCCGGCTAACACCAATAAGGGTGTTTCAAAGTGCTTTACAGCTGCGAGTTGTTGAGGGTTCAGACCCATGTGTTGTTAGTGGTCAGGCTGGAGGCGGGTAGCAAGTCTACTGATTTCTGTCGCGAATGTTCAATCTATTCTCGGACAGCCTCCTAATGAGTGATCGCGCGTGGATTGACGGGGCCACGTATACTACCCTCCAGTTAAACTTGAATTATTTGGAGTGTCCGTGAATCTCGACCTGAGCGTAGCCCGCAGAGCTGCTGAAGATGCGGCCACTGCTGCAGAGTCCGTCATCAACGGTTTTTTGCAAAAGGGCAATTGGAGTGTCACGTTAAAACAAGATGCCTCTCCGGTTACTGAGGTTGACGTCGCTACTGAGCTGCGAATCAAGCAGGTTCTAACCTCTGCGCTGCCAGCGGCTGCGTTCTATGGTGAGGAGACCGGCAAGGTGTCTGGTGTTGATGCTTCCACCTATCGATGGTTGGTCGACCCCATTGATGGAACCAAGAGCTTCATCCGTGGCATGCCGTTCTATTCAACGCAAATAGCTCTGGAAGAGGCGGGCGAACTCATTCTCGGCGTGTCCAATGCCCCGGCTTATGCTGAGCGACTCGTGGCTGTGCGCGGTGAGGGTGTGTGGCTCAATAGTTCGACGGTAAAGTGCAGCGATGTCAACACGATAGACGACGCGTTTTTGTCATCGGGGAATTTAACCAGTCTGGCTAGCCACGGGGGAAACTGGGAACGCTACGGAACTCTGGTTCGACGAGCAAGGCGAGTGCGCGGTTACGGCGATTTTTGTCATTACCATCAGCTGTGCTGTGGTCAAACAGATTTGATTGTGGAATCAGACGTCAATATTCTGGATATTGCAGCGCTAACGGTGGCAGTCCGGATGGCCGGGGGCGTTATTACGGACCTGAACGGATCGGCGGTCACAGAAAACACTACCTCTGTGTTGGCAGCTTGTACGAAGACCTTGCATGATCAGGCACTGGCGTTATTGGCCTTCGAAGATTTCATCAATGAAGGTGCAATCTGAATTGAAAGCCCTCTACTACAACGCCAGTCGACGCAGCTTTACCTTCACGTTGGTTCTTTGGCTAGTTCTGTTGTTGCTGGTGTTCACGGGCCTCGGTGTATTTCGGTTGTATTTTGATTTTGAGTTGATGAGTGGCGAAAATCAGTCGGGTCAACTCTTTTCCTTGAAAATTCGTGGAGGGCAGTCTTTTAATTTATTCGAGTCCGAACCCTTTGGCCGGGTTTTCTGGTTCAGTCAGCTAGCCTTGCTAGCATTGACCATTCTCATGCCGATGTTCCGTCTTATAGGCGGATCTTTTCTGGCCTTATTGACCGTCGTAGGCCTAACTGTTTTGCATTTGAAATTCGATGACCCCGTCCCCACAATTCCTCTTGAATTCGATCTCCTCATCGTAGGTGTTTTGTTTGCTGTTTATGTGTTGCTCAACTATATCGGTGAAGTGCGTGATCGAAAGCGTGTCAGTCAGCTGCTGAGTCAGTATATTCCTGCGGAACTCGCCAACGAATACCGCAAGGATCCACAGGTTTTCGCACTTCGTGGCGAAGAAAGAAATATCAGTGTGCTTTTCTGCGACGTTGTCGGGTTCTCAGCCATAAGCGAGCAACTCGAACCTCAACAATTAGCCCAATGGCTAAATTTATTCTTCACTCATGTCAGTCGAATTGTTGTTCGATACCGAGGCTCTATTGACAAGTATATGGGCGACAGCGTCATGGCCGTTTGGGGTGCGCCTGCTCGAAGTGAATCACATGCCTACGATGCGTTGTGCGCTGCCATGGACATTCAATCAGAAATTGATAGTTTGAATCGAAAGTGTCTGGAATACAATTTACCGACCATAACGATGGGTATCGGGATTAGTACTGGGCAAGCGATGGTCGGGCCATTAGGTTCTGAATACCGCATGGACTATACCGTTGTTGGTGATACTGTTAATGTTGCGCAACGGTTAGAAGAGCAAACTCGTAAATATCAAGTTGCTATCATTGTTAGCGATAAAACGGCGGAAGCTCTACCCGATATGCTGTTCCGCGAACTTGACACCGTCACCGTCAAAGGGCGAAAACAACAAGTCACCATGTTTGAACCTTTGGGTGCTGAGGAACAAGTGAACGACATTGTTCTAAATTGGTTGAATTTACATCAAAAAGCCATGAAGGCTAGTAAGGCAGGGCAGTGGGATCTAGCCTTTGAGCTTTTTAGCCAATTAAGAGAAGACTGGGGGCCGGTGGGAATGTACGATTTATATTTACGGGGTATTGAACAGGCGCGAAAACTGTAGTTTGTTTGATTATTCAGCTACCCACTGCTGACCGTCAAAATGCTCCTGCGGTTGATAGTCCGTTTTGTACTGCATTTTCTGACAACCATCGACCCAGTACCCTAGATACAGATATGGAATAATCTTGGACCGACAGAGTTCTATTTGTTGGAGGATGCAATATCTGCCCAAGCCTCGGTCTGACTGTTCGGGGTCAAAGAAGGTATACACCGCTGATAGCCCCTCTGGCGTAGCATCTGTTACCGCAACAGCAACGACCTGATTGTCCAGGCTGGCTGTCACAAATAGCACTTCACCCCAAGGGTTCAGTAAAAATCGCTTGAAATCCTCAGGGTCTGGATTGTCCATTCCTCCGTCGGTGTGCCTGGCAGCAAGATATCTTGTATATAAATTAAAATACTCATCAGAATATTCAGCTTTTGTATACGACACCTTTAAGTCGGCGTTGCGGGACAGATTGCGCCGGTCGGTTCTTCTGGGGCTAAATTCTATACACCTTACTCGCACCGGTATACAGGCAGTACATTCTCGACACCCAGGGCGGTACACATACTCGCCAGAGCGTCTGAAGCCTCTTTTTATCAGTTGGTTGTAGACGGCTTTCGGGTTTGGGTGATGCGGGTCTGCGTATATGTTTATTGCTTCTCTATCATCCAGATAGCTGCACGGGTTCATTGAACCTTGATAGAGTTTTATACGTTGGCTGGCCATTGCATACGATGGTAACAGGCCCTTAGCTGGATATTCCCAATTTAGTCTTTAAGCTATCACCATATTGCCGAAGCAATGTGCGCAGCTCCTTCTGATTTGCGTTCCAAGCGCTCGTATCATCAAGCAGAGCCTCATACTCTGGAAAACTGAGCCACGGTGCAGAGGTGTTGATTAATCGTTCTTTGCAGTGTTCCTGCCAGACTAGAGTGTCATCTGCATTAAGGGTGTCTGGGTAGTTTCGAGATACATAACGCCTTAGAATTTCATCGAGGCGTTTGTCGTCAAAATGCCCCCCTTGCGTATCAATGGTATTGGCAGTGGGTTGTTCCCCTCTTAAGAGCTGGAGCCGTTGTTTATCAGCTTGTGAGAGAAACTTACCAGTATACAAAGTGCCATCTACATCTCTCAGATCATCATCAGGCCATTCTCGGTGCATCGCCACCGCAATACGTTCAATAACAGAGTCTTCAAGCCATTGGCTAGCGTCTGTCGCTCGACTGATGGCAGCGTCCCTATCAATCCCAAGTCTTAAGGCATCTGCCGTGCCCAATGTGGATAGCGGCACTAAAACAGGGCACTTGTTAATTTGAACGGTGCGAAGCCCTGGCCGCAATGGATCGTCTTTTGAACGTTCTGATGTGGGTCTGAAAAGTCTGCGGGCAATTTCATCGCTATCCAGATCTGCCAAATACCGAGAGTCTTCAAACAAATCGAGAACGATTATGCTGTTGGGGTTTTTGGGGTGCCTGCAAAGTGGAATGATAGGGCTGGTGTGCTGCCTGTCAGCGGGAATCATTCCTGAGATATGCAGACAAGGTGTACGTTGCTGCGTATTCAGCATGTCTGCTACTGCGTGTTTACCCCGTTGATTAAATGCATAGTCGAATAATCGCGGCTGCATCTGCTTAATCAGCTTTGCCATGCCCAGTGTTGCCCATACATCTGACATGGCATCGTGTGCCTGGCTGTGCTCAATACCATTAGCGACACTCAAGTGCTCAAGCCGATTAGTACTTGAGCCGTTTTCGTTGGTGGGCCAACGGATGCCGGATGGGCGCAGTGCCCTTGTTAGGCGCACAATGTCCAGTAGGTCCCATCGAGAGCAATCGTTTTTCCACTCTTGCTCATAGGCATCGAATAAATTTCTGAATAGCGTGTGACGAGTGAATTCATCATCGAAGCGAATATTGTTGTAACCCACCGAACAGGTGCCCGGAAAAGTCATTTGCTCGTGAATCAATCGTATGAACTCAGCTTCACATAAGCCTTTATCGTTTGCGAGTTGTGGACTTATTCCCGTGACTCTGCAGGCTTCAGGATTAGGGAGGTAATCTGGGCTCTGCCGGCAGTAAATTACTAAGGGCTCACCAATGACGTTGAGCTCAGCGTCTGTGCGTACCCCGGCAAATTGGCAGGGTCTATCCCAGGCTGGATGAGTGCCAAACGTTTCGTAGTCGAACCAGTAGAAGCTTGTGGTCTTGTTCACCAGACAATATCGTCGGGTACTGGGAAATCATCGTATCCGTCTTCCGTATCGGAGCTTGTCGATGTTGGAGACACAATCGCCCAGTTGGGGTTTAGTGCTTGGATTTGGGTGATGATTTCCGATGGCACAAGTCGAGTTGTACCATTAAGACGAGTGATCGTTAGTGTGCCGTCTATCAGTTGTGTGCGAATCGCTTCAGCAACATGCAGCTCTCGAATGCGGTTTTGCAGGGTAAATCGATAAACCGCTTCACCTGCGAATTCCTTTATCTGTACTTCTTCAATCAGAGTTTTTATTTTTCCTTTGACGGCTTTTCGTTCTGCCGCGGCAGCATCCGCTAAGGCCTGAGGACTCAGTTGAGGCTCTCGAGTAGTGTGTTTTTTGGTTTGCTGACGGTTCGATTGCACGCCTTGCCTTTGTTTGCGCTTTGCTTGGCCGCGGTTGGATTGTTTTTTCGCGGGCTCTTCAGCAGGCTTCTGGAACCCAGCTTGTAGCAACTGATCGCGGAGAGAATCAGACATGAGTATTTAGATGGGTGACAAACAGTGGTTGGGAATTGGCTTATCGAACTATCTAGTAATCATACAGTGGTTTGCGAGTTGAGGATTCAGCGGATGTTTCCGGTGGCATTCCTGGTATGGGCATCGAGCTTAGGTATGGAAGAAATCTGTACAGATTTTGCTGAATTGAGCCGGTTTCTCTGCATGCGGCCAGTGTCCAGCACCATCGATGACTTTGAGTGAGGGGTCGCTGAAGCGCGATCTGATTTCTGTTTCATCTGGAGCCATTAAGTAGTCGCTGTTGCCACCTTTGATGAACAAGGTAGGAGCGTCCACTTTATTCGGCATTTTTGGTGGCATGCAAATCAGTGGATAGTCAGCTGCCAGTTGTTTCAGGTCGAATCGCCAGAGAAATCGTTTGGATTCGTGCTGGTATAGACCTTTAAGTAAAAAGGCACGAACGCCTGCGTCTGGAACGGCCTCTTTGAGTAGTTTGTCTGCATCACGCCGATTCGTCAGAGCGTCCAGATCTACCTTTAGTAGTGCCTCGAATATAAATTGATGATGTCCTGGGTAGAGCTTTGGGGCAATGTCGACAATACAAAGTCGGCTTAGACCCTTACACTGTGGGCTAGCCGCCGCCGCCATTGCTACTTTACCGCCCAAGGAGTGGCCAAGTAGGCTAAATTGCCGTATTCCCAATGCCGCCAACTCATTAAGCATCTGATCTGCCATAGATTCTATGGACAGTGACGGTAAAGTAGGGGATTTGCCATGGCCTGGTAAGTCGACACGGACGATTGACATCGTACGTTCCATATGTAGAGATACTGACCTAAAATTGTCCGAGTCACCGAATAAACCGTGCAACATGACTAGTATCGGGCCGTTTCCCGCCTGCTGGCTATGCAATCTGATCATAAAGTTGGTGTCTGGGTTACACTCGCGCGTCGCAAAATAGAGAGTTTTATCGTGTATTCTGAGGTAAGACAACGAACTGAGAAGCTGTCCGGATCGTTGAATCCGAGCGTTTTGGCTGCCCGAAAGATCGGCCTGGAAAAGGAATCATTGCGTGTTAGTTCCTCTGGGCGAATCTGTCAGACAGATCACCCGCAAGCTCTTGGTTCAGCGTTAACACATCCGTCCATCACCACTGACTTCTCCGAAGCGTTGCTGGAGATGGTAACACCCCCCTGCGACACTGCAGAAGCTGCTCTGGGTTATATGACAGCAATTCATCAATTTGTTGCTCAGCGCTTGCCTGCGGATGAACACATCTGGAACACAAGTATGCCGTGTATATTACGCGGTGGTGAAAGTGTCAGAATTGGCGAGTACGGATCGTCTCATAGTGGGCGGATGAAACATGCCTACCGGCGAGGGCTGGGTCTTCGCTATGGGCGCCGAATGCAAGCTATTGCGGGCGTGCATTTCAATTTTTCAATGCCGGAATCCAGTTGGCCATTGCGACAGATTCTACTCGATGGTCGGATGCCAGATTCTGCAGTTGATTATTCCCAACACCAGACGAATACAGACGCTGTTCATCTAATGCATGAGCGCACTACAGGCTACTTTCAGATGCTGCAAAATTTGATGCGAATCGGTTGGGTAGTTCCCTATCTATTTGGCGCATCGCCTGCCATCTGCAGTACCTTTCTGAACGAGGGAGAAGGGGATGAATTTGAGGTGTGGAATCAGACCACTCGCTACGCGCCTTATGGGACCTCTTTGCGGATGGGGAAAATTGGCTACCGTTATCGTGAAGACCAGCCAATCGATCTGAGTGTTCGGCATACCGATTTGGAATCCTACATCGCAGATATCATCGGACATGTGAGTACCAACCACCCGCCTTATGACGAGTTAGGTATCAAAAATGCAAATGGCGAATATCAGCAGCTCAGTAGCGCTAGGCTGCAGATAGAAAATGAATACTACAGTACGGTACGCCCTAAACAAATTCCCAACGCGGGTGAACTACCCATTTATGCCTTGCAACAACGCGGTATTCGCTACCTTGAGCTACGCTCTGTTGATGTAAATTTATTGGATCCGGTTGGCGTAAACATCTGTCAGATCGCCATGCTCGAAATGTTGATGATGTTTGCTTGGTTGCAGGCACCAAAATCACTCTCAGCAGCAGAAATGGAGCTCAATAAAGACAACGTGAATTGCGTTGCCCATAGAGGGCGGGAGCCATCGCTGCAATTGCGTTATGAAAATGGCTCCATCGCGCTTGCAGATTGGGGGCATGCCATTCTCGATGCCTTAGAGCCGCTAAGCGAATGGCTTGATAGCCAGCAAGACTCACCCTTATATGGTCCTTCGTTACAAGCGCAGCGTGCAAAATTCGATAACCCTGAATTGACACCGTCGGCTCAAATGATTGCTGGCATCAAGAAAACAGGCTCATTTTTTGAGCATGCGCAGGATCACTCGCAAGCCCACGATCGATGGTTAAAGCAACAGGACATCGATCCGGTTCTACATCAGCGGCTGGCGAGTCTTGTTGAAGATTCTATAGCCAAGCAAGAGAATCTTGAAGCGACTAGCGAAGGATCATTTGATGAATTTCTTTCCAGTTATCTAGGGCAAATTCGTTCTAATTCGACAGGGAATCCATGAATAGCCTAATCGAACAGAATTGCGACGCGAAAGTTGGCGCGGTCATTCTCGCGGGCGGATTGGCGCGCAGAATGGGAGGTGTTGATAAAGGATTGGTCGAAGTCGCTGGTAAGCCGATGGTCAAGTACGCTCTCGACATCCTGACCCCGCTTGTGCATTCTGTAGTTATCAACGCCAACCGTAGTGTTGAGGAATACAAACAGTTTGGTGTCCCTGTTGTTTTGGACACTCTCTCTGGGCATCAGGGCCCGTTAGCAGGGTTGAGTGCCGGCATCAATGCACTGCAATGCGACTACGTTGTTATGTGTCCTTGTGACTCACCGTTCTTGCAGTCTGAACTTATACAAGCCTTGATGGAAGGATGCATAGATAATGATGCTGATATTGCAGTTCCACACGATGGTGAGCGATTGCAGCCAGTTTTCTGTGTGGTGCAGCGGCGGGTAGAGGCATCGTTGAATGCTTTTCTAGATGCGGGCGAACGCAAGATAGATCGTTGGTTTTCGAACCATACGGTACATACCCTAGATGCGAAAGCGTACGCGCAGTCGTTTCTTAATGTCAACACTGAAGAAGAACGATTGAGTGCTGAAAGCGCGGTTATGAAATGATTGAAAAAGAACCTTCTTGCGACGACGTTGTTGAACCAGCACTCATGCCAGTCGACGAGGCACGACGACGTTTATTCAAATCCTTGCAGCCACTTCGGCAGGTTGAAGTCGTTATACTCAAAGATGCGTTGTATCGCGTACTATCCTGCAATGTTGAGTCTCCATTTGACGTGCCCATGCAGGCGAATTCTGCCATGGACGGGTACGCATTGAATGCTCGAAGTATTCCAGGCGACGGCGAAGCCGCATTAACTCTGATCGGAACTGCTTGGGCGGGTAAACCGTACAGCGGATGTGTGAATGAAGGTCAATGCATACGCATCTATACAGGGGCAATCATGCCCGATGGCGCTGATACGGTGGTCATTCAAGAGCATGCTAGGGCTTCTTCGGAGCATGTGGATATCGATAGTGGCGTCGTTGGTTTTAAGAACGTTCGATTAGCTGGCGAAGATGTTCAGGCAGGGCAGCGAATACTCGAACAAGGGCGATCACTACAAGCATCTGACATCGGTGTTTTAGCGTCTCTGGGTATAAAGTCGGTTGAAGTATTTAAAAAGCTAAAAGTGGCTTTTTTTACCACCGGTGATGAGCTGCAAGCGCTAGAGTCGCATAAAGACGGAGAGCCTCTGGCGCCAGGAATGCTTTTCGATAGCAACAGGCATACGTTAGCGGCTATGCTTAGCTCATTGCACGTGGATACCATAGATCTTGGAATTGTTAGGGACAACGAACAAGAGACGCGAGAAGCGTTAAAGCATGCTGCCGATCAGGCCGATCTTGTGATCACCTCAGGCGGAGTGTCTGCAGGCGATGCCGACTTCGTGACCCGAGCATTCCATGATTTGGGTTCAGTCAGCTTCTGGAAACTTGCCATGCGACCAGGCCGTCCTTTAGCTTTTGGTGCTATTGGCGATGCAGCGTTTTTTGGTTTACCCGGTAACCCTGTTGCCGTCATGGTGACTTTCCTGCAATTTGTGAAACCCGCCATCCTCCATTTGTCTGGATGTTCAGACATCATGCCGTTGGAAATTCCCGCACGCTCCTTGTCGTCCTTGCGAAAATCACCAGGCCGTGTCGAGTACCAACGTGGCGTGCTCAGTGTGGATGAGAGTGGAGATACGGTTGTTGAATCAACGGGCAAACAAGGCGCTGGTCGGCTAAGTTCCATGAGCAGCGCAAATTGCCTGATTGTTATTGCCTCTGAAACAGACAGTGTTCAAGTGGGTGATCGCGTCATGGTGCAACCCTTCCATGGGTTGTTGTGAGGCTGAACCTGGCTAGTGATCCCAGGTAACTGGGAGTTTTTCCAGCCCATGAAAGTGGTAGCTGTTCTGATACGCTGCTGCGCCGTTTAAGCGTAGCGTTGGGAAACGGCTAAACAAAATTTGCAGTGCGATTCTGAGTTCAAGTTTTGCCAGATGAGCGCCTACGCAGAAGTGTAAACCTGCACCCAGAGACAAATGGCCGGCATCATCGCGCTGTGGGTTGAATTGTTCTGGATCCTTAAACCTACGTGGGCAGCGATTTGCCGCTGCCAACAGTAAACCCACCTGATCACCAGGTTCTAAACGAACATGCTCACTGAGTTCGATCGTGGTCTGCGCATAACGCATGAACAGGTGTAAAGGAGCCGCGTATCTGAGGCATTCAATGACGAGTGCGTCGGCTGAGGCGTCGTCGTCAAGCAGTGACAACAGTTGATCTCGACGCTCAATTGGATAGTGATTTAACAACGTCAGAACGGCGTTACCCAGTTGGTGAACAGTGGCTTCATGGCCGGCATTGAGTAGAAGAATAGCGACGCAAATAATTTCTTCATCGCTCAGCGGTTGTTCATCCTGCTGTTGCTGAATCAGATATGAAAGTAAATCGTTACCAGGCTCTTTACGTTTTTGCGCAAGGCATTTATTTAGAAATTCTTGAAACTCTGCTGCTGCCTGATTAGCTAAGTGTTCTTCGTCTAAGGACTGTGTCAGCGTGTAAACCCGCACCATGGCATGTGACCAATCAATCAGTTGTTGTCCGGAATCCTCAGAAACACCCAGAAGACGTGTAATGACCGTTACCGGAATTGGCGTGGCATAGTGTTTCAAAACATCAAATTCTCCCAGTTGCTGAACTTCATCCAGACAACGATCGGCGAGCTCACGAATGCCTGCTGACATAAGATTTACCTGTCGATTAAGAAATGCTCGATTGACCAATTTACGTAACCGTGTGTGTTCCGGAGGTTCAAGCGCCAACAAAGAATGTTTTTCCGCTGCGGCGAAATCGGCAAGATGCGTAGGCATCTTGGGTGCTTCATGCCCAGGTGGCGGAACTCTGGCAAACTGCCTATCCCTTAAGACCTTATTAACGTCATCGAATGAAGGTAGGCACCAGAATCCGTAGTTTTCCCAGAACACAGGTGCGCCTGAACGATGCAGTCGGTTATATAGTGCATAGGGGTTTTGTACAAATTCGTGTTCACGAGGGTCTTGATTCAGTGTTTCTGCTGTTTTCATACAATTTGTTCGCGCGAAATCGTGATTTGCATCACAGTGTTCAGCCGTTTTGGGTTAGCGTAAATGCGTAACCTTGTGCATATCTTGCAATCTGATACTTAGTAAACCAAACGGAGTGCCTGTTCATTGCCCCTAGATTACCGTTCATGTCAGATTTTAGGTTGTTATAAGACGTGAACAACCGACTTCTGTTAGTGGAATCTTCCGCCACGATGCGCTACGTGCTTGATAAACATGCTCAGGCACTCGGTT
>JBLHWG010000045.1:0-21214 GCA_047629055.1 Halioglobus sp. | reverse complement strand
AACGGTCGTAGGTTGCCGTTGCTGGGGTGTTCGGCAGATCTCGTGTGGTTTTCATTCGATACGCTGTGCAACACCCCTCGCTCCACGGAAGACTACATAGAGATAGCGAGTGTGTTTGGTACGGTGCTTATCAGCGACATTCCGGTTATGGATGAGATGAGTAGTGATGCCGCAAGGCGTTTCGTTAATCTCATCGACGAGTTTTACGACAGGCACGTAAAATTGGTAGTGTCAGCCGAGGCGACTGCCGATAAATTGTATACAGGAAAGCGGCTGGCCTTTGAATTTGACCGCGCCGCAAGCCGACTCTTCGAGATGCAAACTACCGATTATCTCTCATCGGGTCGGACCGCCAAAGTAAGCCAAGGCTAACTCTCATGGTCCGACCCTGAGGCCTCCCAGGTCTAAAATCTAGCTGGCTGCTTTAGGCTGGCGTGAATTACGCTTGCGTTCGTTTTCTGTAAGGGATTTCTTTCGCACACGGATTGATTGTGGCGTGACTTCTACGAGTTCGTCATCATCGATGAATTCGAGCGCTTGCTCCAGACTCATGTTGATAAACGGTGTAAGCACGATATTTTCGTCAGTGCCTGATGCGCGAACGTTGGTCAGCTGCTTGCCTCTTAAACAATTCACGGTCAGGTCGTTCTCACGAGAATGAATACCGATAACCTGTCCTTCATAGACCTGTGCGTTAGCGCCAAGGATCAAACGGCCACGTTCCTGAAGATTCCACAGCGCGAAGCCCAGTGCTTTGCCTTGGCCGTTGGAAATTAATACACCGTTACGACGTGCGCCTACATTCAATTTGATCTGTGGACCGTAATGATCAAATACCGAATAAATTAATCCGGTTCCGGAGGTGGTTGTCAGAAATTCGGTACGAAATCCAATCATTCCACGAGCTGGTGCAATGTAGTCGAGGCGAACTCGACCTTTACCGTCAGGAACCATGTCCTTCAGATCTGCACGGCGCTCACCCATTTTTTCCATGATGGCACCTTGATGCTGTTCTTCAACATCAATGGTTATTTGCTCAAAAGGTTCTTCAAGTCCGCCGCTTTCACCCACTCGAGTAATGACGACAGGGCGACCGACGCCAATTTCATAGCCTTCACGGCGCATGTTTTCGATCAGGACCGATAAGTGAAGCTCACCACGCCCGGAGACTTTGAATGTCTCACTCTGTTCAGTACGCTCTACGCGAAGTGCTACGTTATGCAGTAATTCGGTTTGCAATCGATCCCAGATATTTCGACTGGTAACGTATTTGCCTTCTTTTCCTGCAAATGGTGAACTGTTAGGTTGAAACATCATGCTGATAGTTGGTTCATCAACGGACAGCGGTTCCATTGGGTCTATTTTTGATGGATCACACAATGTGTCAGAAATATTCAGCTTATCAATGCCCGTGATACAAACGATGTCACCAGCCTCGGCTAAATCGGTTTCGATACGCTCCAAGCCGTGAAATCCTAGAACTTGCAGAACTTTTGCATTTCGCTGAGATGCATCTGCACCGACAACTTTCACTACTTGGTTGGGACGAAGTTTTCCACGCTGGATGCGTGCAATACCGATGACGCCAACATAGCTGTTGTAATCGAGGGAGCTGATTCGCATTTGCAGAGGACCTTCAGCGTCAACATCGGGTACTGGTACTTCTCTGATAATGGTCTCGAAAAGAGGCGTCATGTCACCTTCGGTGATATCAGGCTCCATTCCGGCATAGCCGTTGACTGCAGAAGCATAGACAACTGGGAAATCAAGCTGTTCATCTGTTGCGCCCAGATTGTCAAAAAGTTCAAATGTTTGATCTAGAGCCCAGTCAGGGCGAGCGCCTTCACGATCAATCTTGTTTATGACAACGATAGGGCGAAAACCCATCGCAAACGCTTTTTGCGTTACGAAGCGCGTCTGAGGCATTGGGCCTTCAGCGGCATCAACCAGCAGCAGCACCGAATCAACCATACTAAGGACTCGCTCGACTTCTCCACCGAAATCGGCGTGTCCCGGTGTATCAACGATGTTGATTCGGTAGTCGTTCCAGCGGATGGCTGTGTTTTTGGAGAGTATTGTGATCCCACGCTCTTTCTCGATTGCGTTGGAATCCATCAGACGCTCTGTTTGCTCTTTACGCATATCCAGTGTGCCGGATTGCTGTAACAGCTTGTCAACGAGTGTTGTCTTGCCATGATCTACATGGGCTATTATGGCTATATTGCGGAGTTTCTGGATCACTATGAAGTCCTGTGGACGCGCTTGGCGCGCTTAATATTCACACCAAATAAGGCGTGTCACTATGGGATGGTGGAACTGCGCACGGGCCGGATGGGTACGCTGCTGTGGTGAACGCACCAGTATAGCGGACAATCGCTTGATACGGGTGCCATCTGGTCACCATTACGGTGCCAAAAAAGTATGAGACAGTGCAGGAAACCGGCCACTTTGTGAAGTGGTTGCACCAAATGACAAGGGAGAAGGCCTTTATGAGCAAGCTGGTTAACTGGAGTGAATGCGCATCGACCCTGGTAGATGTCGCCATGGGGCGCCAGAGTGCGGATACCGTGATTCGGAATGGGCGTTGGGTAAATGTCCATTCGGGTGAAATAATCCCGAACACTGATGTCGCAATAAGTTGTGGTCGATTTGCCTATGTAGGTCCCGATGCTGGACACGCTATTGGCGAAAACACTGAAATTATCGATGCCAACGATCGCTATCTGGTTCCGGGTTTGTGCGACGCCCACATGCATGTGGAAAGTGGCATGGTGACAGTTACCGAATTCGCCCGCGCCGTTCTGCCGCATGGAACGACGTCCATGTTCATCGATCCGCATGAAATCGCCAATGTACTGGGCCTTGAAGGTGTGCAACTCATGCACGATGAAGCCATGCAATTGGCGTTAAATGTTTTTGTCCAAATGCCGAGCTGTGTACCATCGGCACCGGGTCTTGAAAATGCTGGGGCGACGCTCGGGGTTGCGGAGGTTGAAGAGGCCATGCAGTGGCCGAACATCATCGGCCTGGGTGAGGTGATGAATTTCCCGGGCGTGGCGAACAACGATTCGAAAATGTGCGGTGAAATCGCTGCAACCCGACGTGCCAACAAAACGATTGGTGGCCACTATGCCTCACCTGATTTAGGGCTCCCGTTCCACGGCTATGTAGCAGGCGGACCTGCTGATGATCATGAAGGGACACGTATGGAAGATGCGATGGCTCGGGTACGGCAAGGTATGCGATCAATGCTTAGATTGGGTTCTGCCTGGTACGATGTAGCGCCCCAAATCAAGGCCATTACTGAACACGGACTTGACCCTCGATATTTTATTTTGTGCACGGATGATTGTCACTCAGGCACGCTGGTTAACGAGGGGCATATGAATCGCGTTGTACGCCACGCCATTGCACAAGGTTTGAAACCTATTACTGCAATACAAATGGCAACATTGAATACGGCAGAGCATTTTGGTCTGGAGCGGGAGTTAGGATCAATCACACCGGGCAGACGCGCCGATATTATTCTTACTTCCGATTTAGTTGAACTGCCAATAGAGCAGGTATTTGCTCAGGGCGAACTCGTGGCCGAAGCGGGAGCATTGTCTGTGGACATTCCACACTATAAATACCCGTCTTCGGCAAAAAATACGGTTCACTTAGGAAAGCCGCTCACAAGTACCGACTTCATAATCAAAGCGCCTAATTCCACCGGCGAATCCGTCGTGGCTCGCGTCATTGGTGTTATCGAAAATCAGGCTCCCACTCGAGCATTGGAAGCCACGCTGTCGGTTAACGAACAACAGGTTCTCATGGATGCAGAGGCTGATGTGTGTCAGATTGCGCTCGTTGAGCGTCACCGTGGCACTGGGCAAGTCGTTAATGGTTTTGTTTCTGGGTTCGGGTACAACATACCGTGCGCAATGGCATCAACAGTTGCTCACGATGCTCACCAGATGATCGTTGTCGGCACCAATCACGCAGACATGGCAAAGGCTGCAAATCGATTGGGAGAAGTGGGTGGTGGCGTCACCTTATATGCCAATGGTAAAGAGCTAGCCATGATTGAATTGTCTATTGCAGGATTGATGTCAGAAGAGCGCGCAGAAATTGTTGCGAAGAAAGCGCAACAACTTGTCGATGCCATGCGCGAGTGTGGATGCACACTTAACAATGCCTATATGCAACATTCTTTGCTGGCACTTGTTGTCATACCCGAATTGCGAATCTCCGATGTGGGATTAATAAACGTAACGCAATTCGCTCCCACTTCTTTGTTTGTGGACAAACCTGCATGATTCTTTTATTCAAACAGGAAACACACCCATGGAAGTCGCGATTGCAGTGGTTGCCGATGTTTTGCATCTGCGTAACTTTGCAAAAACTACAACTGGCGCATCATAAATAGGCTGTCGGGATCTTCTTCATAGTCGCTGAAGGGTGGGCAAAAGCTAAAGCCAAAACGAGTGTATAGCAATCGCGCCGCTTCAAATTCAACCATTGAGCCTGTTTCCAGATAGAGCTGCTTGTAGCCTCGCTCAATTGAGATCTCAATGATGTTGTTAACAAGCATGGAGGCCACCCCTTTTCTATGATGGGCAGATGCTGTACGCATTGACTTAATTTCTCCCCTTGTCGATGATATTTCTTTCAGGGCGCCACAACCCAGCAGTTCCTCGTCCTGCCATGCGCTCCAGAAAGTAATATCTGGAGCTTTTAACGCCTCGATATCTAGCGCGTGAGCGCTTTCGGGGGGCGACAAGGACTGCATGTCTTGCAGGTGTTCTGCAAGCAGCTCAATGATGGGCTGGCCTTCTAAATCGTCAACTATGATTTGCATATTTTCTTATCCAATCGCTGCTAGCGAGCTGCTGCGATGTCTCTTAAGGCAAACTTTTGTATTTTGCCGGTCGACGTTTTAGGTAGTGGCCCAAACACAACCGATTTAGGAACTTTGAATTTCGCCAAATGCTCTTTGCAGTAGTTGATGATGTCTTGTTCAGAAGCACCACCTGTTTCGTGCAGAGTTACAAATGCACAAGGTGTTTCTCCCCACGTCTGATCTGGCTTGGCAACGACCGCGGCCTCCAACACCGCGGGGTGTCGATACAAAACCTCTTCAACTTCTAATGTGGAGACATTTTCGCCACCACTGATAATGATATCTTTAGCTCGATCTTTAATTTCGATGTATCCGTCCGGATGCTGTACGCCCAGATCACCGGTATGAAACCAGCCGCCCGCGAATGCTTCATCGGTTGCGTCTGGATTTTTAAGGTAGCCTTTCATAACCGTGTTTCCGCGAATCATCAGTTCACCAATAGTGAGTCCATCGTTAGGGGTTTTTTCCATGGATGCGCTGTTTATGATCGCAGCGTCTTCTAGAGTTACATAATGCACGCCTTGGCGCGCCATGCGTCCAGAGCGCTGCTGGAGTCCCAGCTCTGGCCAGTCATCCTGTGGAATGCATACAGTGGCAGGTCCATAGGTTTCAGTTAAGCCATAAAGGTGAGTTACATTAAAACCGATTCCTTCCATGGCTTCTATGACGGAAGAGGGTGGAGCGGCTCCACCTGTTGCAATTTCGATATTGGCACTGGCGCGTTTCTGAATGGATTTTGGTGCATTTGCCAACATGTTCAGCACAATGGGAGCACCGCACATATGAGTGACATCCTCAGCTTCGATTAACTGGAAAATAAGAGCGGGATCGACTTTGCGTAAGCACACATGCGTACCCATAGCGGCCGTCACGCCCCAGGTGAAGGTCCAGCCATCGCAGTGGAACATGGGCAGAGTCCAAAGATACCGGGACTGGTGTGTAACGCCCATTGTTGTCATATTACCGATCGCGTTGAGATACGCTCCACGATGATGATAGACACAGCCTTTCGGGTTTCCGGTTGTGCCAGACGTATAGAGTAATGATATGGATTGCCATTCGTCATCTATGCCTTCAGGCGCATTGCCAGCTTCGCCAGTTTGCAGAAACGATTCGTAGTCCATTGTGCCGAGTAACTCTCCACCTTCGGCGAGAGCATCGTCGATATCGATGACGAGAATTTCTCGATCTATTATGCGTAGCGCCTCCTTTATTACGCTAGAAAATTCTCGGTCGGTGATAAGTGCTTTTGCCTCACCATGATCCAATATGAACGCCAGAGTTTTAGCGTCTAATCTGATGTTGAGTGAGTTTAGCACTGCCCCTATTAGTGGCACGCCATTGTGAGCCTCGAGCATTTCAGGTGTGTTGGCACCCATGATGGCAACACAATCACCTTTGCCGATACCACGTTGATGCAGGGCTGCACCTAATTGCTGGCTACGTTGCCAGAATTGGGCATAGGTGTAGCGTCGATCACCATGAACGATGGCCAATTGCTCAGGTCTTACAGCCGCCGCACGTTTAAGAAAACTGACAGGCGACAGGGGCAGGTGGTTGGCGTTGCTTTGACCTAAGTTCTGTTCAAATATAGACACAGTTTCTCCATTGTGTTTAGAGTGGCCGTCGGAGCGTGTGAATCCTCGGCAGAATGGCAAAGGGCTGGGGGCAGTACAACACATGCGGTAATCTGCATCGTCAAAACCTTTCAATGCTAATGGACTATTATGACCCAAATCACATCTCATATACTCGACACTTCTCGCGGAAAACCCGCCGAAGGGGTTCTCATTACCTTAATGCAGCAGCAGGGCGATGATTGGTTACTTCTCGGATCAGGGACAACTAATGAGGACGGCCGAGTGGTAGATTTCACAGGGTCGATAGATCCGCTATCTGGCGGTATCTACAAACTGACATTCTACCTTGCCGACTATTACAGCCAAATCTCGCAGAAGACGTTTTATCCTCACGTTGATGTAGCTTTTGAAATTGAACCGGATGGGCGGCACTGCCACGTGCCTCTGTTGCTTAACCCGTTCGGTTATTCAACTTATCGCGGTAGCTAGGAGTTATCGCTCAAGTGAACAGATAATCCTATTTAGCGGACTATCGAAAAGCTAATTTCCGGGCGTTTGCCGATTCTGGGGGAGAGGCTAAGTGTGCTGAAGGAATTCAGATTGACCTGGCGATTAGCTTCCAGGTCGTCGAGCACGGAGCGAGCAAAAATGTCTGCCCAATCGGGTAATTCACCAAACATGATGAATTGAGAAAACACCACGGTCAAATCATCATCATCTGCACGATCTCCAAACCACGTGAGATACGCTTCGCTGAATAATTTGAATTCGCTGATGTTCAGTAGATTTGCGGCTTTCGATATGGTGTGCATCTGGCGTGTCTCGTTAATATAGTTGTGTTTCCATTCCAAGCCTTTCTGGCGGTCAAGCCAACTACATATGCAAGCTAAAGATTGTTAGTAGACACAACCCTAACGCCAGCGTCAACCTCTTGTTTCGACGGTGATATTCACGATTCATTCGATCAAGAGTGCTAACGGCAGAGTTGACGCTGTCCTTACTCGAAAGTAGCCGTTCTGGTACCTGTCGTGTATCCCGACTGTAATAAGCATCACAACACAGCAGAAAGTTAGGAGTCATACACATTTTTTTAGAATCATGGACATGTTTTAGGTGCATGCCTAGTGCATAAACTAATTCACCGCTCCCGCTCAAGCCCTATTACTTGCGTCATATACTCGGCGGTTGTTGCACGTATATAACCGTCTGGCTGCGGTAGACTATGATCAGCCACAAATCAAGGACATTTGCCAAAGAGCGGTGCTAAATTGTGGGGTATGAGGAGGCTGTCCGAGAATAGTGATCGCGTACGCTGCAGATCGGACTATTCTCGGACAGCCCCCCCTAGGGGTGGGAGTGATCCCGCGCACGAAACGTGAGTCGACATTGGCGAGTACTGCACATTGCGTTGCTAGATGGCAATTCTGAGTGTTAACCCGCTGCTTGTTCGGTCGATACGACGTCAAAGCTCGGCTATTACGGCCGATGAGGATGATGAATGTTCAGCGCTAGAATTAGAAAAGGCGCGCTGGCTGTTGTCATGGCGAGTTTGGCCATGTCCACACCAGCAGTCTTAGCGGAACGGGCAGATCGCGGCGGGTTCAGGTTTCTGGACCAACAGCAATTGCCACTGAGTGCGTGTGCGCAGCCCGATTCGCAAACCTTGCAGGCGATACTACCTGTTGCCACAGATAGTGGTAGTCAGGCCTCAGGCATTGTTTTCGATGAAAATCGTGTGCTGACTGCCGCTCATGCGGTAGCGGGTGGGGGGCAGTTTTTTGTAAGAATTGGTGACGCATATAGGCCTGCTGACCTTTTATTGATAGATATGAAGAATGACTTAGCGGTTTTATCCGTAGACACGCAAGCTATCCGGCCACTACATATTGCCGTTGGAATAGATCCAGTAGAGTTTCAACCTGTTTGGGCCGCCGGATACCCCCGTGCGCAGGCCATGATGACATCCTTTGGCGTACTTCAGGACTACCACGAGGGTGCACTGCATTCCAGTGCAACGATTGACTCCGGTCAATCAGGCGGCGGTTTACTGGCTTGTACAGATGGTGATTGGGAATTACTAGGCATGCTCAGAGGTTTTGGTGCCTATGTGGACGGAGATCATTACGTGAAGATTCAAAATCATTCTGTATCGGTGGCTGCAGCGACTATCCAGCAATTTCTCCGCAATTCCTACTAGCAGTCTGTACCAGCAAAGACTGATCTATTGCCATAAATCTTTCCAATCGTCCGATTGGTTGGCATTTTAAGGGTATGCGGTGTCGCCACAGGCCGTGACATAGCCGCTCTGAGAGCAACGCCTTTACCCCAAGCTGGTTACAGTGTCGCGAATTTGCTGCCATTCATCGGCAGTATTCTGTTCGTAAGAGAAAATTAGTGCATGGCTATCAGCGTATTCGACTTGTTCAAGAGTGGTATCGGACCTTCCAGCTCTCATACTGTGGGTCCTATGGTTGCCGCCAGAAGGTTTGCCCTTGCTCTTATGGAAAGTTCTCTTTCTGATTCTGTCAGTCGGTGTAAGGTTGAACTGTATGGTTCGCTGGGAGCCACAGGAAAAGGCCACGGCAGCGACAAAGCCGTATTGCTTGGGCTTGAGGGTGAGCATCCAACTACGGTTGTTGTGGAGGATATTCCTGCAAGATTAGAGGCTATCCGCGAGAGTAAATCTCTACTAATGCCAGGAGGGCATCGTTTGCGTTTCGATGAATCCAAAGATCTTGTTATGCACAAACGCAAATCATTGCCGTTTCACCCTAACGCTGTCTTATTTGCAGCCTTCGATGCAACGGGCGAAGTTCTGTTGAAAAAAACCTATTATTCTGTCGGCGGTGGATTCGTTCTTGATGATACTGCGGCGCACGGTGAGCCTGTAGTAAAGGCAGACGACACGGTTATTCCCTATGCATTTACCACGGGTGATCATCTGCTTGAACTCTGTAAAGAGCATGATAAAAGTATTAGTGAGCTCATGATGCTTAACGAATGTACTTGGCGAACTGAAAGTGAGGTACGGACAGAACTGCTAGCTCTCTGGCAAGTGATGCAAGATTGTGTAACCCGTGGTTGCCAGATATCTGGAACTCTTCCCGGAGGGCTGAGGGTCAAGCGCCGTGCGGCTGAACTTTATCAAAGCTTAAGCCGTAACCCTGAAGCGGCCTTGCGAGACCCATTAACCATCATGGATTGGGTCAATCTTTACGCATTGGCGGTAAATGAGGAAAACGCAGCTGGCGGCAGAGTCGTTACGGCACCAACCAATGGCGCCGCTGGAATAATTCCGGCGGTGCTTCATTATTACCATCGTTTTCTGCCGGGAGGTTCGGACGAAGGCATTGTCGAGTTTTTACTCACTGCGGGTGCGATCGGTATTTTGTACAAGGAAAATGCCTCAATTTCTGGAGCAGAGGTGGGCTGTCAGGGAGAGGTCGGTTCTGCGTGTTCAATGGCTGCGGGCGGTTTGGCTGCAGTGATGGGCGGTACACCAGAGCAAGTAGAGAATGCTGCAGAGATTGGCATGGAGCATAATCTGGGGCTTACTTGTGATCCCGTAGGTGGTTTGGTTCAAGTGCCGTGTATCGAGCGAAACGCGATGGGTTCAGTCAAGGCGATTAATGCTGCACGTATAGCGCTTCGTGGAGATGGTACTCATTTTGTTTCTCTGGACAAGGTCATCAAGACCATGCGCGAAACAGGCGCGGACATGAAAACAAAATATAAGGAAACGGCCCGCGGCGGATTGGCAATAAACGTGATAGAAGTACCGGTTAGTTTTCCTGACTGCTAGCCAGAAATTATATGAATTCCATTGCGATTGCTTTACACGGACTTGCTGCCACCGTTTGGGTAGGTGGGATGTTTTTCGCCTACTTAGTGCTAAGACCCTCGCTAATGTTGCTCGAGCCACATCGTCGGTTGAATATATGGGCTGGTGTGTTTAAACGCTTTTTCCCTTGGGTGTGGATGTCAGCACTCGTGTTACCAATAACAGGTTACTGGCTCATTTTTGGAGCTTTTGGTGGCTTTGCCTCCAGTCCGCTGTATGTGCACATCATGCATATGGTGGGGCTGGTTATGATCGTGTTATTTATCTATTTGTACTACCGGCCATATGTAGCACTCAAACTGGCAGTAACAAAGGAAGACTGGCAGGCGGCAGGCCTTGCACTTAACCGTGTTCGCCACATGGTGTTAGTCAATTTGATATTGGGGCTGATTCTGCTTTCTATTGTTTATGCGGGGCGGTACGGTTTATTTAGTTAATCTGCATCGCAGTAAAAACACTGCCATATGTGTCAACTATTCGACTAATGATTTTACTAGTTAGAAAGGTGTGAAGTAGGTCTCTCAAATTCCCCGCGTTTCAGTTTCGTTTAAGCATTGACATGTAGTGTATGTCGTCTATGAGCATAGACCCACAAAATTTTCTCGTACCGTTTGATGATCACTTTTCAGTAGGTGACAGCCAGACTCAGGCGCCTGAAAACGTTCCATCTAAAAAGGCACTGGAAAAAGAGCTGGCGTCGACTGTAGCCCAAATCAGCGAATTGCAGCGAAAGTTGTACGCTTGTAATAGGCACGCGGTGCTTCTTGTTTTCCAAGCAATGGATGCGGCTGGTAAAGACGGAACTATCCGTGCGGTCATGAGTGGTGTTAACCCAGCCGGTTGCCACGTATCTTCATTTAAAGCGCCCTCCAACGAAGAGCTAGAACACGATTGGTTGTGGAGAACCACAAGCCGCTTGCCGGAGAGAGGCAGCATCGCTGTTTTTAATCGAAGCTACTATGAGGAAGTCTTAGCCGTGCGGGTTCACCCAGAGTATCTGGCCAAACAACGGTTGCCAGAAACTAACCTGGAAACCCTTTGGCGGGAGCGCTTTGATTCTATTCGCGAGCATGAAAAGCACCTCAGCAGAAATGGGACTGTTGTTCTGAAGTTCTGGCTGAATGTGTCTAAGGAAGAACAGAAGAAACGTTTCCTGAAGCGTTTAACCACTCCCGAAAAGCATTGGAAATTTTCCAGAAGCGACCTTTCTACCAGAAGTCGTTGGGACGACTACATGGAGGCTTACGAGAGTCTGCTTAACGAAACATCTACTGAGAACGCTCCGTGGTATGCGATACCCGCCGACAACAAACGTTACATGCGTTTGTGTGTTGCCAGAATTGTGTTGCAAAAGATGAAAGCTCTGCCGCTTCGGTATCCGGAAAAAAGTGCTGAAGAAATCACCCTGTTTGAAGATCATATAAGGCGACTCAATAGTGAAACCGATTAGAGCCATTATTTGATATGAACATCAATGGACAAACATCCGTGATTTTCTACCGATGTACTGGAAAATCAGTCAAATGGTCAAGGTTTTGCGTAGTGGGTTTATATGAAGAGTTTGGGTGTGAGAACCAGGACCTGACTGATGAAATATTGTAACTTAGAACGTTTAGATAGCCTGGTCCCTTTACCAGAATCAGTGACCGTATGTTCAATGGTCAATGACTCAGGTGAAGAGTTGGAAATTACCGAATTTATGCTTCGCCGAGCGTGCGATGAAATGGACGCCGATCAGATCTGGCCGTTCGCTAGCCAGGCATTGTTTTCAGGTATGCGTTCATTACCAACAGGGTCGGCAGATATTATCCAGTTTCCACGCTTCAGTTAATTAAGAACGTGTTATTGATGTAACCCGTCTCGTCTCTTCCTTATGCTCCGGCGCGGGACACAAATAGCTGCTAGTTGACGAGCTGATTCATTTCAAATATCGGCAGTAGTATTCCAAGAACAATAGTCAGAACGACACCGCCCATAATTAGAATGACAACCGGTTCGAATAATCCAAGGAAAATAGCCATCAGTGAATTCAGTTCACGTTCTTGATGTGATGCGGCTTTTTCCAGCATGTTATCTAATTGGCCTGAAGCTTCGCCACTGGCAATAAGGTGCAATAACATGGGTGGGAAATACCCGGTTCTTTCCAGGGCATCGCTTAGTGTGGATCCTTCACGAACTTGTGCGGCGGCGGTATTGACCGCTTTTCTCATTGGGCGATTTGTAATGACTTGAGCGCCAATGTCCAAAGCTTCCAGTACTGGTACGCCACTGGCCGCTAGTATGCTGAGCGTGCGGGCGAACTGAGCAGTATTGAAACCGCGGATTAAACGTTTGAAAAGTGGAAGCTTTAACAGGAATCCATGTACGCGAGTTTTGAAAGACTCGCCCATCATTGCACGCTTGAAAATCACGACAGCGACAACGGCCACGATCAATAGCAGTAGCCCCCACTGGCGTACAAATGCACTGGAAGCAAGCATGGCCTGCGTTAGACCCGGAAGCTCCTGATCCATTCCTTCAAACACTTGAACAACTTGAGGCACAACATAAGCCAGCAAAAATCCTACGATCAGAATGGATGCAACGACCAACACGCTTGGGTAGATCAGTGCTTTTTTTACCGTCGCATTGGCGGCTTGTCGTTCTTCGGTGTAATCGGCCAGACGTTCAAGCACTGCGTCCAGATGTCCGGATTGTTCTCCAGCTGATACAGTGGCCTGGTATATTTCAGGAAATACCTTTGGATAGTCCGACAAGGCGGATGCAAAAGTATGACCTTCTAGTATTTTTGCTCTTACAGACAACAGCAGAGATTTGATTTTTGGCTTTTCTGTCTGTCGACTTACCGCAGACAGAGATTCTTCTAACGGTGTACCAGCAGCACTTAAAGTGGCTATCTGTCGAGTCAGTAGGGCAAGATCATTGGTTTTTATTCCACCGCGAAATGACGGAGCCGATGCACGCTGATTAGCAGACCCTCCCTTTTTGGACTTTGCGCGGCCAGAGGTTTCAGTAACATCCAGAGGCGTAAGGCTTTGCTGACGTAAAAGTGCCCTTGCCAAGCGCGCAGTGTCTGCTTCCAAAACCCCTTTCTTCTCGCGCCCTCGTTCATCGAGAGCGAGGTATTCAAACGCGGCCATTAACCCTCTCGCGTCACGCGTAGAACTTCTTCAATGGATGTTTTTCCTTCTAGTGCTAGACGTAGACCATCTACGGCTATGCCCGGGCTTAAGGTGCGTGCATAGCGCTCGATATCATGTTCCGAGGCACCATCGTGAATCATGGTGCGCATTTGCTCGTCGACGGAAACCACTTCATAAATACCTTGCCGCCCTGCGTACCCGGTATGTGAACAACGATCGCAACCATGTGGGGCATACATCGTGGCTACATCAGCCGCATCTTGTTTGAGTATGCGAAGTTCACCTTCAGAGGGTTTGTGGGGGTTTTTGCAATGAGGACACAAAAGTCGGACCAGGCGTTGTGCAACCAGTCCCACTAGGCTGGACGACAGCAGGAAGGGTTCAATGCCCATATCTCGTAGTCGGGTAACTGCACCTACTGCGGTATTGGTGTGTAGTGTAGACAACACAAGATGCCCTGTTAATGACGCTTGAACAGCAATCTCTGCTGTTTCCATGTCACGTATTTCACCGACCATCACAATGTCAGGATCCTGCCGTAGTATGGCTCTTAGTCCACGTGCAAAATCCAAATCAACTTTATTATTTACTTGTGTCTGACCGATGCCATCGATGTAATACTCGATAGGATCTTCCACCGTCAAGATAGAGTAGCGACTGGTATTCAGCTTTGCCAATGCCGCGTAAAGCGTAGTCGTTTTACCTGAGCCTGTTGGTCCTGTGACAAGGATAATTCCATGCGAGAGACCCAGGCTGCTCTGTAATGACTTCAGTGCCGTTTGTGGCATACCTAAGTGTTCGAGGTCTAGTCTGCCGGCTTGTTTGTCCAGTAAACGAAGTACTACGCGCTCGCCATGTCCTGAGGGCAGGGTGGAGACACGGACATCGACTGGCCTGCCAGCGACGCGAAGGCTAATACGGCCATCTTGCGGCAAACGACGTTCAGCGATATCGAGTTTAGCCATGACCTTCAGGCGCGAAATTACTAGCGGTGCAATGGCATGAGGTGGATCTACCAGTTTTTGCATGACGCCATCGACGCGATAGCGAATAGCAAGACGCGTTTCGAAAGGCTCGATGTGAATATCTGATGCCTGCTTGCGAACGGCTTCCGTCAACATTGCGTTTATCAGGCGAATAACTGCATTGTCGTCGGTGGATTCGAGTAGATCTTCGGGTTCGGGCAGTGCATTTGCAAGTTTGGCCAGGTCGAGATCATCACCAAAATCATCCATGATGTCTATGGCCTGCCCCGTATCGCCTTCATAGTGACGTGTCAGTCGGGCATCGAAGTCGTCGGCTGAGATTGGATCCAATACCAACGCTTGACCCGCTTTGCGTCTTGCCTCTGAGAGAGCTGTTAGCCGAACGCCTGGCCGGTGGACCAGCAGGAGTTCACCAGTGTGGGCGCGCTCAAGCAGGACACCGTGACGTTTCGCAAATGTATAGGGTAGGTCCGTGAACTCGATAGGGCCGCGTGAAGGCGTCTGTACTGGCATTGTTATGACTGACTGTTGATCAGAATCGATACCTTCTTCTGCCCCAAACAGATCATTGGGATCACCTATGTCGATAAATTCAGCGGGAGAAACCACAGTGGCTATTTTTGGAACAATTTAGATTGGTCAATCATTGCATCATCTGCGCCGATTAAGTCAGATTCAAGGCTGGCGCTAGCGGTCAGGCTGGTTGGAGGCTCGATAATCGCAGCCGCGCTGTCCGCCTGAGTTTGCGCGTATTTAGTTCGCTCGAGCAGTTCAATATTCAGTGAAGCACTTGCAGACAGAGTAGTGACCGCTAACGTGGGATTTTGAATACTGGAGTAAGCAACGGTATTCTCGTGAAGTCCGGTTACTGGCTGAACCGATCTAAGGAACTCTACATCCAGTTCAGCGCTCTCTATTTCATCGGAGAGAATCGTAACAGCTTTCAGCGACTCATTTACGCTTGAGGTCGGTAGAATAGTATTCAGTGGAGAATCTTTTCTTTTGGTAACGCGCTCTCCTTGGTAGTACAAATGCAGTTCAGGCAGTTCAGGGCGAATACGTTTATTCAAATCTTCATCTTGATCAAATAGGCCAAGTTGTGCTGCTCGAAGGTCATCGTATTTGCTGCGACTGTAATAGTCGGCCGTTTTAGGGTCACGCAGGATTGTTGGGTGCAGAAACACCATTAGGTTGCGTTTGTTTTTACGAGTTGTTCTGTAGCGAAACAGGCTTCCCAGTAAAGGTATGTCGCCCAGGAAAGGGACCTTCTCGCGGGTGTCGTTAATTTGATCGTCGATAAGGCCACCCAGCACTAGGGTTTGACCGTCTTCCACCAGTACGGTGGTTTTGATCGAGCGCTTGTTGGTAGTTATGTCGGTTGCGCCTGTCACAGCGGTAGTGCTGACGTCAGACACTTCCTGTTCAATTTCCATCTTGATGTTGTCACCCTCATTTATCTGAGGCTTAACTTTCAAGCTGATGCCGATATCCTGACGCTCAATTGTTTGGAACGGGTTGTTGTTAGATGACGATAGCTGCTGACCGGTAACAAACGGTACGTTTTGCCCGACAACGATTTCTGCTTCCTGATTGTCCATAGTGACAAGTGTCGGAGTAGATAGAATGTTGTTATCTGAATCGGAAGCGATAGCCGACAGTAAAATACCGAAATCAATGCCACCTGTGCCAAACCGACCCAGTGCAAGAGAAAGACCTTGGCTTAGAGCTGCGCCTCCGCTTGCAACAGTACCCACCAATGCCTGTGTGGCTCCACCTAAATTGGTGTAAGCAGCTGGCCTATTCTGGCCCGAACCGTCAACCGCAAAGTTGACACCCAGCTGAGAGCTATTGTTGGTCGATAACTCCGCAATTATTGCCTCTACCAGTACTTGCGCACGTCTTATATCTAATTGTTCGACAACCGCCAGAATGCTGCGCATCTCATCAGGTGCCGCAGTGATGATCAAAGCGTTGGTATCTTCATCTGCTTGGAGGTCGACATTGGGACGGTCGCTCTCTTGAGTGGCGCGACGAATAAGGGATGCTGTGGGCACACCAGATTGCGCGCCAGCGGCAGCTGCTGCATTAGCAGCTGCGTTTGTATTCGTTGCTGCCCCATCTGCTGCGTCTGCTGCGGTGCCAATCTTTGCCTGACCAGCGGAAACCCCCGTCAAGATAGCGAGTAGGTCAAGCGCATTGGCGTAGCGCAAGTAAATCACGCGAGTGTTGCCACCAGATTCAACCGGTGTGTCCAGATTCATGATAATGCCGCGCATGCGCGTTCGGGCTGATGGGTCGCCACTGAGCAAGATGCTGTTGGTTCGTTCATCGGCTGCAAAGCGCACGGCACCGGGTGTGCCGTCGATCTGTCCGCCACGGCTCTGCAGTGACGTGATGATTCTTATAATTTCGCTGGCAGAGGCGTGACTCAGGCGAACAAACTCTACTTCGTCGTTGTCTGGACGATCTATTCCATTAATGATTGTCGTGAGCCGATCGATATTGGATGCTCTATCTGTAACGATAAGCGTATTTGTCGACGCGTAGGCTGCCAAATGACCTTGTTGAGGAACCAGAGGGCGAAGAATGGGCACAAGTTGAGCAGCTGGTACGTTGGCGACCTTGATAACTTTCGTTACGAGTTGGTCAGAAAATCGCGAATCTTCTGAAAACTCCGGTACGGGGCCTTGTTTGGCGTTCACATCAGGAACGATTTTGGTCAGGTCACCACTAGGCACAGCAGCATAGCCGTGTACTTGCAACACTGACAGAAACGTTTCGTATAGTTCGTCTGAATTCAGCGGGGTTGAGGAGATAACGGTGACTCGAGCCTTAACCCGAGGATCTACAACGAAATTTTTCCCAGACTGTCGTGAAACAGTTTGAATGAGTGAATGAATATCTGCATTCTTGAGATTGAGCGTAAACGTACCATCCTGTGCAATCACAGGGGCGTTGTTTAACAAAGCAGCGCTAATAGCAAGGCTAAGGACAGCAGATTTTAGAAGCGGTTTAAACATTGTTATCTTGGGTCATCCAGTATCCACTAAGTGTAGCTGCTAAATAGGGTATGGCGCTTGTACGTCATAGAAAGGCTATTGCGCTAACGAAATGGAAATGGGCACTTCAATGCCGTCGCGCAACACCACCACCTCCAGGTTTTCAGCCTTCACGGCGTTTCGGAGCGCTCGAATACCTTGTTTTTGACTATTCAGTTGAATATTGTTTACACGTGTAATGATATCGCCAGCAACAATTCCTTGCGCTTCAAGAATTTCTGGATTTTGTTTGGGTGTAATTCGATAACCCACCAATTTGCCATTTTCCTGGTACGGCTCGGCTGCGACTATGCGCCCCAGCATAGATGGGTTTCGCGCTAAGGTATCGCGAAGCTCTCTAGGATTAGTGGGTAAATTTAACGGTTGACTATTTTGTCCTGTGGACCGGCTAGTGTTGGTGTTTGCAGCCTGAATAGGTCGCATCGCAATCGGTTGTACATTAACCGGCAGTAACAGTTTTTCTAGTTTGCCTCTGTTTCTTAAGACTACATGATCAGCGTATACGGCCTCAAGAGTTGTCTCGCCGCTGATTTTATCGCCAATTCCGTAGGCGTTTTGCTCTGCCGTCCCACTGCTTATTATTGCAAAGGCCTGTTCTTGTGGTTCGAAGGCAAAAACACCCGTTAGCTGAAGATTAAGGCTGGTTTTTTTGATAGGTGCCTCAGGTTTAGCAGCTACAACTTCTACAGGTTTTTTACTGGCATCTCCAAAAAGATGCTTGGACGCTATGATTTGAGCGAGTTGGAGCGGTCCTGGGCTGGTTGCTGCGTTCGAAGATATAGCTTCAATCTGGCCTAATTCGGGTGCCTTGGAGGCAGGAACGAGTTTTAACGCTACTAGAGCTAAGGCGATGCCGATACCCACAACTAATAATGCATTGACAAGACGCGGCAGCTTTGCCGGTTTATCTGTCGATGCAAGTGATGAAGCGGTAGCACTCATTAAATTTTAGTCCTGACGTAGTTGAAAAGAAGGCATGCAGTCGATCTCGAATCGGGTCCAGAGTTCGTTTCGAACTCGCCATCCGGAATTGTACTGTGCAAGTGCATGCTCTGCTACGTTTCAATATTGACGCCAGAGTTCGAGTCTACCCGTGCCAAATGTGTGGCTGTCGCTTTCTCAGGTTACTTAATGGAAATAAAAACAGGGCAATTCGACCCAAAGCGCTGGCGCTGGGGGCCGAATTAACTGGATTAGCGAAAGTGCTAAACCATATCTTTCAGGTTTTTCAGTGGCAGAACTTTTACAACTTTGCGTGCAGGTTTTGCCTTGAACATGGTTTCTTCACCAGTGAAAGGGTTGATACCTTTGCGAGCCTTAGTAGCTGGCTTTTTGTTCACGCGAATTTTCATCAGGCCGGGAACGCTGAATGTTCCAGGTCCACGTGGCTTCAGGTTGTCCTGAATCAAACCGTTGAGCGCTTCGAAAACAGAAGCAACTTGCTTACGGCTCAGTTCAGTTGATTCAGCAATCGATGTCATGATTTCTGATTTGGTGGGTGGCTTCTTAACACCGGCAACAGCCGTTACTTTTTTCTTAGCCGCTGCTTTTTTTGCTACCGGAGCCTTTTTTGCTGCTGCTTTTTTTGCTACTGGAGCTTTTTTTGCCGCTGCTTTTTTCGCTACTGGAGCCTTTTTTGCCGCTGCTTTTTTCGCTACTGGTGCCTTTTTTGCCGCTGCTTTTTTCTTAGCTGCCATACGATCGATCCTCACCTGTGAATGATTATTTGAAAGTTCACCGAAAACCACTGAGACACTAGTGTTTCAACTCGACGAATAGCCCTGTGAAGGCGCGCATAAAATACCATAGATACTTTAGCACCGTCTGTATTTGTAGAAGAAATATTAGAAAAAACACTATATTTGCAGTAAAAATGTATCAGTAGTGTAAAAAAATACTCTATTTGCAGTGTTTTTCACTAAAAACCGAAAACCGTTTGCAATGAGCCCAGAAGAAACATGCGCACGGCATATAGCGCAAGTATCGTAAAAAACACGGTCAAATCGAGTCCGCCAATCGGAGGGATCAGCTTTTGTACTGGCTTTAAAGCTGGTGCACCAATTGATGATGCAAGGCCATAGGCAGGGTTGCCAGTGCTTCCAGGGAACCAACTCATGATGGCCATAATAATGAGAGCAAAGATAAACACATTGAAAAATTGATGGATAGCATCAAGAAACGCGATGATTATCATGCCAACGTAAGGTAGCTGACTCACGATAATGCCAGTGCCCATGGCAGGGACGACCCCAAGACTTAACGCTTTAAAAACCATAAGCTTCACCAAAAGTACAACGAAACACAGCACTAATGAAGAGGTGTCGTAGTGTTTGATGCTGGGGATAATTCGTCGCAGTGGTTTTAGCAACGGATCAGTGATTTTTACGATAGCCTGTGCCAGGGGGTTGTAATAGTCAGCTCGAACCACCTGCATAACAAAGCGCACAGCAACCACAGTTGCGTACAAATTAAGCAGGGTTCCCAGAATAAACCCGACTGAATTCAGGAAAGGATTTCCCATTGTGTTGTCTCCGATTAAGGGATTGTTACTGTAATGTCAGTGCAAACAGAAGCACAAACCGTGCAGTTAGGGTGCCAGCCCTCACTCAATGTCGGGCGCTAGTTGGTCGCCGAACTCCACTGCTCGGTCGTGAGCGGCTCGCATTGCTTTTTCAATAATTACTGGCAATTGATGCTCATTGAACACATTTAATGCCGCTGCGGTGGTGCCGCCCTTTGATGTGACGTTTTCTCTTAATACAGCGGGCGTATTTTCCTTTGTTCGAGCCATGCTAGCTGCGCCATAGGCGGTTTCAATAGCAAGATCACGCGCTGTGAGCTCGTCGAGCCCTAAAGCTTCACCTGCAGCCGCCATATGCTCAATCAAATAGAAGAAATACGCTGGACCACTCCCGGATACGGCTGTTACCGCATCTAGCGCAGCTTCTTCGGCAACCCAAATTGTCATTCCTGCCGAGTTCAGAAGGTGTTCCGCCATAGACTTGTCTTGGGAAGTACAGTCTTCATTAGAGAAGAGAGCGGTTGCACCTAAGCCAAGTAGAGCAGGGGTGTTTGGCATGCACCTAACAATGGGCGAATTTGGATGTAGCCACTGTCGCATGCTGCTTGCCCGGACTCCAGCTGCAACTGAAACGACTAATGGTGGAGTTTGATTGGCTAAGTCGACGCTCTTCGTCAGGCTAAGGCACGCGGTTTCGACAATGTGAGGCTTTACAGCAAGAACGACTCCGTAAGGTTGATCGGCCATTTGGGAAATCGGTACATTTACATCGGACGCTGACTGAATGCCAAATCGTGTTTGTGCACGATCACAGGCATCTGTGTCTGGATCTACAACGACGATGCTGGAAGGATTGGCGCCACTGTTTATCAGTCCGCCAATCAGGCTGCTGGCCATGTTGCCAGCACCAATGAATACCCAGTTCATCAACTTGCTACTACCTTGCGTTTTTCGCTCAGAACTTTCAACAGGCGATTAAACGCATCAACGAAAGAGGTAATACCGTCGGCTTCAAGTTTGTCTGTTATATCGTTTAGCGACACGCCCAGATCTGTCAGTGTCGAAATGTCTTTGTGCGCTTGAGCTAGGTCACGAGTTAGACGTGATTCGGCGACACCATGGTCCTTGAATGCATTCATAGTTGCTGGAGGCAGCGTGTTTACGGTGTCAGGGCCAATAAGTTCCTCGACATACAGAACGTC
>JBLHWG010000044.1:0-21345 GCA_047629055.1 Halioglobus sp. | reverse complement strand
CAAACAGGCATGGTTAGGATGACAGCAGCAAAAGCTACTAAGAGAACCCAGTCGGATACTGCTGATAATTTATTCATGGTTTTCTCCTTAGTCTTCCATCACGCCTTTGCGACCCATCAAGCCGCGAGGTCGCACTAGCAGCACAATAACTGCCACGAGATAAATGATGATTTGATCGATGCCAGGAAGTATGCTTTTTATTTCATTCATTGAAGCGAAGGACTGCAAAATCCCAAGAAGGAAACCCGCCAGGACTGCTCCACCCAGGGAGCCCATTCCACCCACAACCACAACAACGAATGAGAGCACTAGAAAATCCATTCCCATGTGGTAATCGGGGGGAAGAATAGGCGTGTACATGACGCCAGCCAGCCCGGCGACTACGGACGCGAGCCCAAATACAATGGTAAATCTTCGTTGTATATCAATGCCCAGCAGGCCAACCATTTCGCGATCCCGCATACCCGCTCTTACAACCATTCCGAAAGTGGTGAACTGTAGGAAAGCGAAAACCGCCCCAATGATACTTAATGAAAACCCCAGGTAAATAAGTCGCCACCAGGGATAAACTACATTATCCCCTAACCCGAAAAGCGCACCAATGTTCGCACTGCCTGACACAATGTCAGGTGCCGCTTGAGGTATAGGGTTGGCCCCAAAATAGTGTCTGATAACTTCCTGGCAAATAATGGCGAGACCGAAGGTTACTAGAATTTGATCAGCGTGAGGACGCTTGTAAAAATGCCGGATAAGTCCTCGCTCCATCAACAGTCCCAGGGCAAGCATGACGGGAATCGCAATGATGATGGAAAAAGGCACTGAGTAGTCGACAATAAATGCGCCCACCACTGGAAATTTTGTTTCAAGGATAGGAACTTCCTTGAATGCGTCAAAGAACGTAATACTTTCGTCCTTGACCTTGGTTGATATGGTCAGAATTTTCTTAAATGTGACTGCACAAAAAGCACCGATCATGAAGATCGCACCATGCGCAAAGTTAACGACACCCAAAGTGCCGAATACAAGAGTGAGACCCAAGGCTATAAGTGCATACGCAGCCCCCTTGTCCAATCCGTTTAAAACTTGTAGAAAAAGTGCGTCCACGTATGTGCCCCGTGCAAATCAAAACCAACCATCAGGAAAAAGCTTCCCAACGCTCACTACCAAGAGAACATCAAAGCAAGCCTTTAGGCGAATTTTCCCCAGGCATTCTCAGAAGCACATTGGTGAAAAACGTCGTTTGATGATTAGGAAATCAATCGGCTCTCAAAAGTTCTAGAACTCGATTGGTCCAAACTTGGGTTCTTGTTATGAACTAGCCTGCATGTATCGAAACACCTGTTGTTCAACTAGTAGTTGATTTAACAAGGATTAGAAAAAACTGTTTAAAATACCGCAGAAATTAAAGGACCCGGATACTCGATTTCAGAACATCCGGATCCTTTTGGTACGACTGCTTAAGAATTAAGCACCGTTGTTACACGTACCTAGATCACCACCAGCAAACATTGGATGATCGACTTCGTACTCAACCTGTGCACGAGGAGTCACTTCTACAACTTCCAGTAAATCGAACTGTGAAGTTGGATTTTCAGCACCTTTCACAACCAATACATCTTTGAAGCACTGGTGATCTTCGGCACGGTATTCAGTAGGGCCATTACCCATGCCGTCGAACTTGTAACCTTCCAATGCCTTAACAACCTGACAAGGCTCGAAAGTTCCAGCGCGTTCACAAGCATCTGCATACAGAAGAGCTTGTACATAACAAGTATGAGCAGCCTGCGAAGGTGGGAAACCGTATTCCTGACCAAAAGACTTAACAAAAGCCTGACTACCAGCATCACTTAATGACCAGTGCCAGTTAGTGGATCCGAAGATACCTTTAACGTTCTCGCCAGCACCCTGCGCCATTAGACGTGAATACAAAGGAACGATGATTTGGAAGTCTTTACCGTTAACTTGCTTGTCTTTCAGACCAAACTGGATAGCTTGAGTCAGCGAGTTGATCATGTCCTTACCGTAGTGGTTAAGGATCAAAGTATCAGCACCAGAGTTCAGTATTGGCGTGATGTACTGGCTGAAGTCACCAGCGCCAACAGGCGTTTTAACTTTTTGTGCTGTTGTCCAGCCGATGTTTTCAGTAGAAGCCGCTATAGAAGCTTCCTGAGTCCAACCCCAAGTGTAGTCAGCAGTCAGGTGGTAGGCATTTCGCTCACGCCCATATTCTTTTTCAAGTACGGGGCCGAGAGCCGCACCAGACATGTACGCGTTGAAGAAGTGACGGAAGCCATTAGCTTTCTTATCTTTTCCCGTCGTATCGTTTGAGTGAGTCAGACCAGCCATGAAGATGACGCCCGCATCCTGACATAGACCTTGAACAGCAATCGCAACTCCGGAAGAAGAACCACCGGTAACCATTACAACGCCGTCTTTTTCGATCATACGCTTGGCAGAAGCTCGAGCTGCGTCAGACTTAGTCTGAGTATCGCC
Source organism: Halioglobus sp. (assembly GCA_047629055.1). Lineage (GTDB taxonomy): Bacteria > Pseudomonadota > Gammaproteobacteria > Granulosicoccales > Granulosicoccaceae > Granulosicoccus. The sequence continues at coordinate 18,852 of JBLHWG010000044.1, read as the reverse complement.
TGTTACGTATTCAACTTTCTTACCCAGAATGCCGTTGCCTTTCAGCGCACTTGGCTGCATGGTGTTCATCATGCCCCCATCGCCTTCACCATTGAGGTGCTTAACGGCGAGTTTGTATGCGCGCAGCTCATCAGCGCCTTCGTCGGCGTAAGCACCTGACTGAGGAACGTTGAATCCTAAAGTGACTGTACCGCTGTCACCTGGGTTATTCTGATAGTCAGCGCCATACGCGTGACGGGAAAAAAACATCGGTGCGCCTGCAATAGCAGTGGAGGCCGCGCTGGCCTTGAGCACGTCGCGGCGTGACCAATTACTAGTAGGTTTCTTACTCATGTATTCATTCTCCAAGGGTACTTGTGTTGGTGGCTGATCGAGCCTGCATCATCGTAAAGCGATTGCGAAAATCGCACTTTCCGGCCGTGGTGTGCCGAATAAAAGCTTGTGCTGGCCTACAACCTCAATTCCACGTCTTTTTAGTGCTGGAAAAGCACAGGTGCTATGCCAGGCGCATAAAAGCTTGGCGTAAGTATAGGCAAACATGGGGAGTCCTATTGCGAAAGGATTAACGTCATTAAATACAATTAGTTACTTCAAAACTGACTATTTTCGAAAACGGATCTGAGAATATAAAAAACTACTTGTTACCAAAAGTAACAAGTTTATCTACTGATAATTGCTAAGCGCATCTAGTTTTCTGCCAACGGGATATCAAACAACCAATAATCGAGAATTGCGTGTACATCTTCAATACCCTGCTTCTTCAGCGCTGAGAAATTCTGCAGCGTAGCGGCAACATCTGCCTTACTAAGCGCCTCCTGCACAGACATAACGGCCGCGGCGACTTGGTTCTTTGATAATTTATCAGACTTGGTCAGCAAAATATGAAGCTCTGCTTGTCCTCTCTGGTTTAGCTCGATTAACTGCCAATCACTGTCCGTTAACGGATGCCTAATGTCCATCACCAGCACCAAACCGCGCAAAGAATCTCGCGATACAAGATACTGAGTCATCGAAGCTTGCCATTTCTTCTGTTGATCTTTGGACACTTGCGCGTAACCGTAACCGGGTAAGTCCACTAGAAACTTTCCTTCTCCTAAAGAAAAATGGTTGATCAGTTGGGTTCGCCCCGGTGTTTTACTCGTTCGCGCCAATTTGCCGTTGCGAGTAATCGTATTTATGGCACTGCTTTTGCCCGCATTGGAGCGACCAGCAAAAGCAACTTCTACCAAAGACTCAGGACAATGGTAGGGATCACTCGCACTGGAATCGAATTGGGCCGAAAAATAAACAGTGTTCATACGTTTGCCTTAATCTAGTCCGTGAGTCTGCTAAAATTCGTACAGTCCAAGAAGTCTTGGCTGGTACATGGTACCGGCTAGATCACCATCACGTAATTAATCGGAGTTTCCATGAATAAATGGGCCTTTTCAGCAGCGCTCATCGCAGCTTTATTCGTCAGTCCTGTCAACGCAGCGGGTGATGCAGCAGCGGGTCAAGGCAAGGCAGCCGTTTGTGCCGCCTGTCATGGTGCGAATGGTAAAGCCATTTTAGGCACTTATCCTAATCTTGCGGGCCAACACGCGACTTATATCGCTAAACAGCTCACAGATTATAGAGATGGCAACCGGGTTAACGCGTTGATGTCCGGCCAGGCAGCCAATTTAAGCGATCAAGATATTCAAGATCTTTCAGCTTACTACAGCTCGTTAGTAAAAATTCAGGGCGTTGCCAGCGAAGAAAACCTTGAGTTAGGTAAGAACATCTATCGAGGAGGTATCACTTCAGCCGGTGTTGCGGCCTGTTCAGCCTGCCACGGCCCAGCAGGAAACGGAAATGGCCCCGCTGCATGGCCTATGGTTTCTGGGCAAAATTCCGAATACACAGCAGACCAACTACGCTATTTTCGATCTAGCGAACGTGCCAACGACCCAGCGGAAATGATGCGTGGAGTTTCAAAGCGAATGACGGATGCCGAAATCACAGCCGTGGCTAACTACATTGCAGGACTGCATTAACCATTAGCTGGAAAAAGCCTTTTCGATGTCGTGCTAGCGTTACGACAGATTAATGTTCGGTGCATTACCTGCATGAGCACCGAACGTTAATCGACGGTTCAGGTCTGACCAGTCAATCTAGCCTCTACAATTTACTAGGACATATACAATGCCCACAACCAGACGCGGCTTTTTAAGTACATTGACAGTCACCGCCCTAAGCACCACCGGCATTCTCGCAATGCCAACAGCTGCTAATGCTGCTGAACGCTACAAATCTATTGACCCTCCCCTCAACACAGCCTCTGCCGAATCAGTAGAAGTACTGGAGTTTTTCTGGTTGGGATGCCCACATTGCTATTCTCTTGAGCCCAATATGCTTGCTTGGGAAAATAGCATGCCAGCCAATGTCTCATTTGTAAGAGAAGCACCGCCGCTAAATTCATCGTGGGAACAGCATTCACGCGGATTCTACGCTGCACAACTAATGGGTCAGGAGAACGCTTTTGTAGAAGCTATGTTCACTGCAATCCATCAGAATAAAAAGCGTATGCGCAGTCCTTCTGACATCGCAGAACTGGCAAGCGGCTTAGGCATGGACGAAGACAAATTCCTGAAAACCATGAAATCGTTTGCGGTACAAACCAAAATGAATAGGTCTATTCAGCTTGCACGCGGCGCGGGCATTACAGGCGTACCTTCTATTATGATCAACGGCAAATACCTAACCAGCGCCAGCCTAGCTGGCGGCAACGCGGGAATTATTGACGTCATCAATGAAACGATTGCAGTTGAAAAGGCTGAAATGGGCTTGGATTGATATGAACCAATTGGTCGCCGCCTTATCACTGCGTACAAGTTAGACTAAAAAAGGCTGCATAAACATGCGGCCTTTTTTTAAATCGACGTCAAGCCTTACCGAATATGCCGTACTTAGTTCTGCACAGCGACTTACATTAAGTTATTGCGACAGGGCATCATCCAGTTCAGCAATGGGAAATGTCTTAACGAAAGGCAAGAGTTGTTCTGAATTTAATTCGTCCGATGTTATGCCCATAGCGCTTTGGTTACCTATGTCACCACGGTCATAGGACGCTACGGTAAAAGGAAACACATCCAACATGGCCCGCTGCTTCATCTATTGCAGACTTTCAACACAGCAGTTTGCTTCATCAAGCGCTCGCGAGAAATAATGCATGCGGCTTCATAAAACTCACCTAGAAATTAGCACTTTCCTAACTGTAGCACTACGGCCTTGTTAGAAATTTCATACTGCTTGTTCATGGTGCTAACGTTGCAATGAGACACATATCCATTTTCCACCCTGCCAAAGTCCTCATGAATATGCCCAAACACATGGAACCTTGGCTGTACCACCTCAATCCTTTTCAGTAATGAGGGACAACCTGTATGTTCCTTGTCTCCACTTTCACGATCTAATTCGTCTAGGATTCCGTAGGCTGGGCCATGAGTTATTAGGATATCTGTATCAACGGGAATGAGATCCCAATGAGCCTCGATGTCGCTACCAGGGTCTCGCATAAAGGACCAATCCAAAAACCTCGGTGTTATTGGAGAGCCCCATATTGACACTCCGTCAACGTTGCATCCAGAGTCGTTCAGCAATACCACACCTGCATTATTCGCGATTTGCTGGCACGCTATAGGATTTCGTTCAATGTAGGTGTCATGGTTGCCCGCGACACATATTTTGAAATTATAGTTTTGCAATCCAAACCAACGAAAAAACGCCTGCGTCTCTTCTTTGGTTCCATGCCCAGTCAAATCACCTGCATGGATTAATACGTCACCCGGCGGCAACGACACGTTTTCGTGATCGCCATGCGTATCACTGATGCAAACCAATTTCAAAACACTAGCCCTCATCGTTGACCGATAACCATTTCCACACGAAGTAGAACCCCATAAGAGCGGTCGTAATCACTGGTAGCTGGCCATGAAATTGCTGGCCAAAACTCATAGAAAAACCACGGACGCCAAATATTGTGACGCCATCGAAATCTAAACTCGTGGCCTCGAAAACGATGTTCAACACCGTCAGTGAGTGCTGTGTGATAACCCGCCAGAATTTCGAAAGCCAGCGATTTCCGCTCCCCAAATTGTGTATAAAACCCCAGCGTTTGTCCAATAATGGAGCCTTTTCTTTTTTTACGCCAATTAATTTCAGTAAATGATCTGAAGGTAACGCCCTTTTTGATGAATCGTGCACGCGTAAATGTAAGAGACAATTTATCTTCAAAACCAGACTTGTTGTAATAAAAGTAACTGTTGGACAATGCAGCTGTCCAGTAATCTCCAATATCCTCACGAACACCCGTGTTCAGTCGCGTAAAATACTGGATATCGCTATCACGTTGCCGCACTCCTAAATCGACATTGACATTAGCCTTTGAACGTGCGGAACGAATAAAGCGAATAGCAAGCGACGCATTTTGATCACTGTCGCTGCCAACGCTTGAAGAACCACCGACGCTCTCCCCTACGATACCCGTATCGTCTTCCTCAGTACTGAAAAGTAACTTAAACCGCCTCTCAGTTTGCGGCAACACAGCTCTGAGCTTTAATGAAGGCTTAAAATCGAACTTCTCGCCCGCTGGCTGCCTCGCATCTAGTCTCAGTCGCGCCCAGCTTTTATTATCAATCTGGTTATCGTTTACATCGGTGGCGCCGAAAAAACCATCAACCTGAACCATGAAATTGTTAAAACCATCGGATGCTTGTTTTTGTGCACTGTCTACATAACCGGTTGCTTTTCGTACGATCCCTATGCTTTCAGCTGCCTCAATTTTTTTTCTTTCCGCATCGTCTATCAGCCATTCATCAGTAGGTACCGGCTCTTGGGCGTGACTGACAGCACTGACGAATGGCAGTAGGATCGATATGAAGATCAAAAAGCAATGTCGAAGGGCTGGAGACAAAATAAAATCACATTTCCAGTCGTCTATGCATCTCACCCAACTGCGTTGTTCGTCGGTTGAATAGCCGGCTATTCGCCCTCCTCTCGCCTTGCTGGGCGAGCCCCTGAACAACCGTAAATGTAATCTTATTGTGCCCCCAGTCCTAAGCATCAAAACAGTTCATCAGTTTCTGCATTTCTTCGTTGGTGCCAATGGATATTCGTAACCATTGATCAAGCTTCGGCTTCGACCAATAGCGTACGAGCACGCCTGCATTATCCAGTTTCTGAAATAGACGATTCGCACTATCATTTGTTGCATTAGCAGGTGGGCGGGCGAACACGAAATTAGCGCTTGAGGGCAGCACCTCGAATCCTCGCTCTCGCAAAGCTTGAACCGTGTTTTCCCGAGTCTGCATAATCGTGCCCATAGTGGATCGATAGTAGCCTTCATCCTGCATGGATGCTACGCCTGCCACTTGCGCCAAAGCATCAACAGGATAGGAGTTGAATGAATTCTTGACCCTCTGCAATCCTTCGATCAAATCCTTATGGCCAAAAGCGACTCCCAATCGCATACCCGCCAGGGAGCGTCCTTTTGAAAACGTATGACTTACTAGTAAATTGGAGTATTGCTTAATGAGCGGCACCACACTCTGAGCACCAAAGTCGGCATAGGCTTCATCTACAAGCAGCACTTGCTCCGTGTGCCTGGCAAGCAGTTGCTCTATGCTTTGTGTAGACACATCCATCGCGGTGGGCGCGTTGGGGTTGGGAAAAACAATACCGCCTGCGTTGGGTTCAAAACGATCAAGATTTATCGTGTAATCCAGCTCTAGTTGGATTGTTTGAGCGCGGATTCCATAGAGATCGCAATAGACCGGGTAGAAACTGTAGCTTATATCAGGGAACTGCAACACTTTGTTGTTGGTAAAATAGGCTAGAAAGGCTAAGGCTAGAATTTCATCAGAACCGTTGCCGACAAACACCTCATCAAGGTTCAAACCATGGTAATCCGCCAGAACTTGCCTTAGCTCAACACTCTCGGGATCCGGATATCGTCTGAGCTGATCGCCAGAGACACTAGCAATAGCCTGCAGAACATTGGGTGACGGCGGATACGGGTTTTCATTAGTGTTGAGTTTGACAATGTCGACTCCACTACGCTGCTCCCCTGGAACATACGGAGTAAGCCGTGTAATAGTATCTGTCCAAAGAGCGCTCATACTATTTTATATTTATCTGAAATACCTTAAAGAAGAAAACGATTATCGCATCAGGGCAAGCTCAACAGGCAGTTCCTATTACCTATTCGCTGAGTAATTCGGTTAATTGATCACTGGCGGCAAGCAATTGTGGCAGAAAATCTAATACTGCTGAAAACGGTAACCGCATACAAGGTGCGTGGAACGATAGTGTGGCATATAAACGACCCCTTCGATCTTTGATAGCCACAGCCAAAGCCACCATGCCCTGGATGTATTCTTCATTATCCAAAGCATAGCCTCTGGCTGAGGTGGCGGCCAGATCAGCAGCCAAGGCACTGTGACTCATCAAAGTATTGGTCGTGTATCGGTGCAACCGTGTATTTAGAATGACTTTCTCACGGCGTGCCGGTGTCATCGTACTCAAGTACATTTTGCCACCTGCCGTCGCGTAGGCTGGAACGCGGCTGCCAACTTTTAGGTTCACACGCACGGGCCAGTGCGTCTCGGCGCGGTCAAAGTAAATCATTTCAGCACCATCTGGTACAGCAATATTGCAGGTTTCGCCGATATCCTGCGATAGAGTCGACAGAATCGTACGCCGTTGAGCCTGAAATGGTGCAGCCGACAGCACTCCCATAGCCAGCGAGTTCAGACGATTGCCAGCCTGCAAACCACGACCGTTCAGTCGAGTCTGAAGATAGCCATGTTCCTCTAATGCAGAACAGAGCCGATGAACGCTGGCTTTGGGAATAGCAAGCTGCTCCGCAATCTCTGTGGGACTCAGCGGTCGGTCAGCATCGGCAACGGCATTCAAGATGTCGAGTACTCGTGTGACAGTCGATCCCTTGGGACTCTTACCGTCACTCTCAATTTCAAAGGTCATAAAACACTTTTTCCCCGTTATCTGCTTGCATTTTCATAACCGCAAATATCTATGGGTTTATCGAAAATGAGATTTCCAGTACCATTATCTGACCCTTCCTATCTTCCACCCCAGCTTGGTACCCGCCCACGCCATGTCAAACAAGTTCGATTATGTAGTAGTTGGAGCCGGTTCTGCAGGGTGCGTCCTAGCAAATCGCCTTAGCGCCGATGGTACAACAACCGTAGCATTGCTGGAGGCTGGCGATAATGACTGGAACCCTTGGATTCATGTCCCAGTCGGATATTTCAAAACAATCCACAACCCAAAAACAGATTGGTGTTACGTCACCGAGTCCGATCCAGGGCTCAACGGCCGTGCGTTGAAATGGCCACGAGGCAAGGTTTTAGGCGGGTCCAGCTCCATTAACGGTCTGCTGTATGTGCGTGGGCAACGCCAGGATTACGACCGTTGGGCCGAGCTTGGCTGCACCGGTTGGGACTATGAGAGTGTATTGCCTTATTTCAAACGCGCCGAAAACCAATCACGGGGTGAGGATGAGTTTCACGGTGTAGACGGCCCATTGCATGTCAGCGACATGACTTTTAAAAGACCCATTTGTGACGATTTTATCAAAGGCGTGGCGGAAATGGGCACCCCTGTTAACGACGATATCAACGGCGAAGATCAAGAAGGCGTCGGCTATTTTCAGCTTACAGCCCATAAAGGCAAACGGTGCAGCAGTGCAGCAGCCTATCTAAAAGGCATAAAAACCCGATCCAACTTGACCGTCATCACTAAAGCTATGGTCAAGAAAATCGGTATCACCGATGGCCGTGCAAGCCAGGTACATCTCGAGCGTAAAGGCCAACCGATGGTCATCGACGCAAACGAAGAGATCATTGTGTCGGCTGGAGCCATCGGCTCTCCGCAATTATTGCAAGTTTCAGGTATAGGCCCCGGTGCGCTTCTGCAATCACTGGGAATTGACGTGGCTATCGATTCGCCGGATGTGGGTGAGAATTTACAAGATCATCTGCAAATTCGAGCTGTATACAAGACTCGTAAACCCATTACGTTGAATGACGAACTATCTAACCCTTTGCAAAAAGTCAGGGCAGGCATCCAATACTTACTAACTCGCAGCGGACCGCTTAGCATGGCGGCTAGTCAGGTATACGCCTTCTCTCGCACTCGATTGGCGAATGAACGACCAGACATTCAATACCACTTTCAACCTTTGTCTGCCGATTCTCCAGGAGAGGGTTTACACCCGTTTTCGGCAATAACTGCATCCGTTTGTCAATTGCGTCCAGAAAGCCGCGGCCGTATCCATATCAAATCGGCGGATGCGAATATTCATCCGACTATTTCACCAAATTACCTGTCAACAGACCTAGATTGCAAGACCGCCATCGAATCCATGCGTTTTACGCGCAACATCATGCAAAGCAATGCCATGAAGCATCATATTGCTGAAGAGATGCTGCCAGACCCAAAAGCGACAAGCGATGAAGAGTTGCTGGAGCAGGCTCGCAACATCGCCAACACCATCTACCACCCGACAAGCACCTGCAGAATGGGGGCTGATGATCGCGCCGTTCTTGACCCCAGGCTAAGGGTTCGCGGTATCGACGGATTACGCGTGGTTGACGCCTCAGTCATGCCAGAAATCGTATCTGGCAATACTAATGCCCCCACCATCATGATCGCAGAACGAGCTTCAGACATGATTATCGAGGATCGCAAAGCTCGTTGACGCCAGTTCGGACGTGCGTTTGGGTTGTTTTATGGCTTTTTGTTATGTAAGTTTCTGCTATCAGTCATAAATAGCTAGCTTTCAATCATGCCATCTGCCTGTTGGGCACGTTCCTTCCTATTAATTGCAGCACTATTTTCCATGCTTGCAGCTGCTCATTCAGCAGGAAAGGCTTTCATCGTTGTTCAATCAACAACGTCAACGCAAAACTCCGGGTTGTTCGATGCGATCCTGCCGATATTCACAAACGCGCATGGTATTGATGTGCGCGTGGTTGCCGTAGGTACTGGCCAAGCGATAAGAAACGCTGCCAATGGTGACGGTGATGTGCTGTTAGTGCATGCAAAGTCAGCCGAAGAAAAATTCATTGCTGATGGTTTTGGGGTTCAACGCTTTGATCTTATGTACAACGATTTCGTATTGGTCGGTCCGGCAAATGACCCAGCTGGTATTAGCGGCGGAAACGATATAGTTGAAGCACTAAGAACCATCGCACAAACCCGCGCCCTATTTGCTTCCAGGGGCGATGATTCGGGAACGCACAAGGCAGAACTAAGGCTCTGGAAATTAGCCGCAGTAGATGCCACTGCTGAGTCTGGGGGGTGGTATCGGGAAGTAGGCTCTGGAATGGGAGCAACACTTAATGTAGGAATCGGTATGGGCGCCTATGTCCTCACTGATCGCGCAACGTGGATTGCTTTTGGCAACAAAGGAAATTATCAACTTGCTGTAGAAAATGACCATCGACTGTTTAACCAGTACGGGATCATGCTGATAAATCCAGACAAGCACTCACGGATAAAGGCGAAGGCCGGTCAGCTGTTTATAGATTGGTTGCTAAGCATTGAGGGCCAGCAAGCCATTGGGGAGTTTTCCGTAGATGGCCAACAGCTGTTTTTTCCCAATGCTATTAAGCCGTAAATAGTGAACCTATCAAGGCAGGTACTTACGGATTGCCTTATCATCCGCATTCTCAAGAACAATAATATACTGAACCATGTCTGCTTTTAACCGTGTGCTCGATGCTGCAAAACGTAAAAAACGACGCATTGTTCTGCCAGAATCACTCGATGCGCGAGTACTAAAGGCGGCAGCCATATCGTATGCACAAGGTATCGCCGACCCCATTCTACTGGGCTCACAAGGCGACCTAAACGCAAAAGCCGCACAACTGGGTATTTCCATTGACGGCATCGAGATCATCACCCCAGATACATTTGATCAACGACTTGATTATCTTAATGCACTTCTAAAGAAGCGCGAACACCGAGGCATGACCGCTGAAAAGGCTGAAATTGTGCTGCAAGACCCTGTCACTTTTGCCTGCATGATGGTTAGCGAAGGAGACGCAGACGCTTGTGTGGCTGGTGCCGCTACCGCCACTGCAGTGGTTGTGCGCAACGCCATGCATTACGTGGGCAAGCATCCTGATGAATCATTGGTATCAAGCTGTTTTGTGATGTTGTTAAATCCCGACCATCCTGTTTCAGATGTCATGGTTATCGGTGATTGTGCGCTGATTATTGACCCCGATGCCGAACAACTAGCAGGTATCGCCATAGCCACTGGTGAGACTGCAAAGCAATTGCTACAAATTGAACCACAAGTCGCAATGTTGTCTTTTTCAACAGCAGGCAGCGCCAAGCACGCTGCAGTCACCAAGGTTTCACAAGCCACCGAGCTGGTTCGGGAAAAACGCAGCGACTGGAGGGTGGTTGGCGAAGTACAACTCGATGCCGCTGTGATTCCCGAAATTCTTGCGAAAAAGTCGCCAGAGCAAGCCAGCGAAAGCCCCTGCAATGTATTGATCTTCCCGACACTGGATGCAGGCAACATCGGTTACAAATTGATTGAACGCTTTGGTAGAGCTCAGGCCATCGGTCCGATATTGCAAGGGCTCGGCAAACCTGTCAACGATCTAAGCCGTGGTTGTAGCATCGACGACATCGTCAATATCATCGCGGTTAGTGCTGCTCAAGTAAAAACTGCAATTACGCGCTGAGGGTTTCCCAGTCTGAAGACGGCTCAATGCGACCAACGGTTTCCCCTCGTGAATTATTCACAGAGGGACAAAAGTACTCGCCCAAGGCTTTGTTTTCATCAGTTGACAGCACTCCAAGTGTTTGCAGTACCGCACCAAGGGCGACTCGTGCAGCAGCATCATTACCATCATCGATCTTGATTGCCAAACCAAGCTCATGCTCAGGAATAACAGCGGTATAGACACCATCGGCACCCACCTTGATCATTATATTAGGGGCCAGCCTCTCCATTAGCGATGTGCACAGCCGTTCCTTTCCAGCGACCAAATACGGATTACTGGTAATAGCTGCATGGATACGCTCGACAGCTGTTCGACGCTCCCCTTCGAAACGCGACGGCACACCAAAGCGAGCCATAGCTAATGCAACACGTTGAAGTGGAAGGGCCAGAGTTGGAATAGCGCAACCGTCGTAGCCCCAGGGCAATTGTGAAACACGGGTATTGGTTAAGCTTTCCAGCACTTGAAACCACCGTTGCTGAGCCGCGTGGTTATACAATCGATAGTCATGAGTGGCGTCACCCAACTGTTTGCACGTCGACAGAAATCCCAAATGCTTACCAGAACAATTATGATGATGCCTTTGCGGTCCACGACCCTGCGCCATCAATTCAAACTGTGTGGCTTTATGGAGTGGTAACTCGGCTCCACACTCAAGATCATCATGAGCGCAGCCAATGCGTTCCAGCCAGTCTTGAGCAAGCCCAGCATGAATGGGTTCGCCGTTATGCGATGAACAGCTCAGCGCAATATGTCTCTCATCGAGAGAAAAGGCCTCGACTGCACCTGATTCCACAAAGGGAATGGCTTGCAAAAAATTGATAGCAGAACGAGGAAATACGGCACGCTGTACGTCGCCCAAGGCTGCAAATACCTGTCCCGAGGCCTCAACAACCGCTACAGCACCCCGGTGCCGACTTTCAATTGCGCTTCCGCGCCAGCGATTGACCAGAACCGGGTTCATAAAATGCCTACCGCTTTACGCAGCTCATCCAGATACGGCCGACTCTGAGCCCGAGCTTTCTCAGCGCCCAGTTTCAAGATCGCGTCCAACTCGGAAGGATTCATCATTAGCTCATCATAGCGCTTGCGCGGTTCGCTCAGTTCGCTGTCTATCAACTCAAAGAGTTGCTGCTTTGCGTCTCCCCAACCGACACCCTCAGCGTAGGCCGTGCGCATTGCCGTGGCCTGCTCCTCGCTGGCAAAAGCCCGGTAAATTTCAAACACGGTATTTCCTTCAGGATTCTTCGGTTCGCCAGGCTCTTGTGAATTTGTTTTGATTTTCATGATCGACTTACGCAACTTCTTGGCGGTCTCGAATAACGGAATGGTGTTGCCATAGCTCTTGCTCATCTTGCGACCGTCAAGGCCGGACAAAATAGCCGCTCGCTCCTCAACCACAACCTTGGGTAAGACCAACAAGTCGCCATAGTGATGATTGAACCTCTGTGCAATATCACGAGCCATTTCAAGGTGTTGAATCTGATCTCGCCCCACCGGCACGTGCGTGGCTTTGAACATCAAGATATCAGCACTCATCAAAATCGGATAGCTAAACAATCCCATGTTGATCCCTTTATCAGGATCTGCCGCTTCGCTATCAACATTTTCCTGCACAACAGCCTTATAAGCATGTGCGCGATTCATCAGTCCTTTTGCGGTTAAACAGGTCAACATCCACGTTAATTCCATGATCTCTGGAATATCAGACTGTCGATAGAAAGTCGCGTGATCTGTGTCCAGCCCAAGTGCGATCCAGGCTGCTGCAATCTCCTGTCTGGATTGGCGTAGTAAAACAGGATCATGATTTTTTATCATCGCATGGTAGTCGGCGAGGAAATAGAACCCCTCCTGCTCTACATTGCGACTCGCTTCTACTGCTGGGCGAATGGCACCCACGTAGTTTCCAAGATGAGGAGTACCAGATGTAGTGATACCCGTGAGCCAGGTTTGTTTCGACATACCGATGCAATTCTTAATTAAACCTTACCCATGCGGCAGGTTTCCTAGCCCCGATTGTAACAAGCTTCTACCACCGACGAGCCCGCGCGATGCAAGCGCGAAGCCCATATCCATCTTTGCTACAAAATCTTAACGAGTGCTCTATTCTTACTGATTCTGGATTAACCCTATTTGTATTCCTTTGAGACTGAACACGATTCTGAAGATCAGCTTCGGACTGCTCATGCTAAGCGTGGCGCTGTCACGACCACTGCAGGCCTCCAGTAGCGATCTATTGATCGTTATGGAACCAGACGGCAAGCATTATCTCGCGCAACGCACTCTGACAACCGAAAGTGAGCTGCTTTCGCTTGACCTACCCACTGGCCGACGTGCGATGCATGAACATTTTAGTGGCCCGGAGAAACTCACATTTTCGACAGTCCATCAGCGGAAACCCGATAATTTATCCTTGTGGTCTGGTGCGGTAATGACTCGGTATCGCCATCGCTACGATAAAGGCCTAGAGCTTCAAGATGATGGCACACTGAAAATCGATATATCTCAGGCGCATCATCAGGTCACCAGCGAGGATACAGGCACTCTGGACTCCTCAGTGACCTGGGTGCTGCCAGAGGGCGCAACATTGATTGCGTTTACTGATGAAAATCCGAATGCTGACATCATAGGAAGTTGGATCAGTGACGAAAACACTGTCAGCTACACGCAAACAGGTGGAAGCCTGTCAGCACTAACTCTGCATATCGCATTATTTGCCGAGGAGCCCGAAATGATACTCGATCCTTGCGTAGCGGTCGTCGGTCCCACGGATGAGTGCTCTCCGGATATTGATCAGGATAAAATTCCAGACTACCGCGATGTATGCTTGCCCAGTGCTGACACAATCACACCATCTGACAGACCTGACGCAGACGAGCTCGGCTGTGATGGTCAATTACAAGTGCTTCTTATGAACGTGAATTTTCAGGTGGGTAACAGCTATCTAGATGCCGCCTCCAGAGAAACTCTAGATCGAGTTGCTATTGCAATCCAGCGTGTGCCAGAGCAACTCTTTGAAGTATCCGCTCACACAGACAACGAAGGTAGCAGTGCGCACAACTTAAGATTGTCACAGAATCGAGCAGCTGCCGTTCGACATTATTTAATGCTTCGAGGTGTTGGGCCAAATCAAGTCAGTGGTGACGGCTATGGGGAACAGCTCCCTCTGCGCAGCAATAAAACACCTGCCGGCAGACGGGACAATCGACGCGTTGAACTGAAACGAATTAACTAGTTCGCAGCTAATGCGTCGTGGGTGAGGCCTCAGCGAGACTATTGACGCCGCCGATGTACACAAACAGCGCCGTATGAGCTGCAGCATCCGCATCTTTTAGTGCCATGCTGGCCGAAGTGAATCGCTTTACCTGCTCATCGTGATCACGCAGCAGAGCGCGAAGCAAATGCTGATCAGCTGCAGTGGGATCAATATTGTAATTTTTCTTCTTGTTATCGATGATTTCCAACAGTTCATAGTGTCGGCGCTTTGTCGTTTCCATTGCATTATAGGCTTGCCAAGACAGCGCACCGACGCCATCCAGAATGTTGTCTGGTCGATTCAGTAAAGCTTTGTCGATTCTGGCAATAGGCACTTCAGTCATAATCTTACTCAAATTAATCGATGTTTTAAAGAATAACAGACGCAGTATAGACTTCACTAGCTAGCGTATTTTATGACACACTCTAGGGTGTCGATAGTTAGCAAAAACCCGACCCACCCTTGAATTCAACTGCCTCACAGGAAGTTTCGAGAAATCGCTATGCCAGCGGAATAACGGTACTGTGGAGCGAAATTGCGGACACAGCGACCTTTTGTCGAGCCCTTGCCGATGAATCCGCAAAAAACGAAACTGCACTTGCGCTAATTGCTTACTCATCAACCCGTCATGATTCGCATAGCATAGTAGTCACAATGGCAGAGCTTGCCCCAGGACTGATGTTTAGTGGCTGCTCAACAAGCGGGGAAGTCACACCTGATGGAATGCAAGACCACGGCTTCATCGCAACGCTGCTACCCAAACAATGGTTTGACGTTCATGTGTTGCTTATGAAAGACGTGGCATCAATGGGCATGGAATCGATTGCACGCAAAACAGCCGATGCTCGTAATCATTTTCTGACACGATTACAAAAAAACAACGATAAATCCAATTTTTTTGCCTTGAACCTCATCGACGGCCTTTCCTATTCTGAAGAGACCGTGACCCTTGCCATAGATCGAGGATTGGATGGTATTCCGTTAATTGGCGGTTCCGCCGGTGATGATTGTCGCTTTGTCAAAACCTGGCAAATCACCAACTCTCAAGCCTGCTCTGGCGCATCGGTGCTAAACCTGATTCATTGCAGCCTACCGTTTCAACTGTTTACCAATAACAATTTCGTACCCACCGAGCACAAGCTGGTGGTGACAGAGGCAAATCCCGACAGGCGCTGTGTCAGTGAATTCAACGCAGAACCTGCTGCCGTGGCTTACGCCAATGCGATTGGCATGGACCCAGAAGATTTAGACGCAGGAAGTTTTGCCTCCTACTCGGTAATTGTCCAGTTTGGTGGGCAACACTATTGCCGATCCATTCAACAACTCAACGATGATCAGTCACTGACGTTTTTCTGTGCAATAGACAACGGACTTGTACTTACGGTTGCGCGTTCCGTAGGTATGGTCGCATCTTCACGTGCTGCTATTGAAAAAATTGAAGGTGACATTGGCCAGATAGATGTCATGTTTGGTTTTGATTGCATTTACCGAAAGCTGGATGCGAGGCACCGTCAAACAACACATCGAATTGCTTCTTTGTATCGTGAAAAACAGTTTATCGGTTTTAATACTTACGGTGAACAGTTCAATTCCATGCACATCAATCAAACCTTTACCGGCATTGCCATAGGCATGCCAGGAAGCGACTCTGATGTCACCCCCTTAAACCATGAGTCATGATGAGAAAACGGAGCTAGCCAAGCTTCGAAAGATCAATCAGGCGTTAATGGACAGAGTTGAGCGTTCAGCCGATCAGCAAAGTAATGCTTATTCCCTGTTTCAGGCGGCTATCAGTCTTGAAGAACAAGTCCGACGCCGAACCGCTGAATTAACCAGCACATTGGCGGACCTTGAACGATCCAACACCCAGCTGATAAAGGCAAAGGAGGCAGCTGAAAACGCCAATTTTTCAAAAACACGCTTTCTTGCTGCGGCTAGCCACGACGTGTTGCAGCCGTTAAACGCCGCCTTGCTCCTCATGTCCACGCTAAGCAGCGTTCAATCCAGCACCGAGGGCAGTCGCTTATGTCAGCAAGTGGAGCGCTCATTGGAAACCATGGACACTCTGCTTCGCGATCTCTTGTATATGTCGCGACTTGATGCAGGCGATGTTCGACCTCATTGGCAAACAGTGTCACTAGATCAACTATTTGAGTCCATGGCCTCGGATTTCCAACCCATTGCGCAAGTAAGAAATTTGGAACTTCGCGTTAGACGCACGGGATTATCAGTTTGGTCAGACCCAACCATGCTGCGACGAACAATACAGAATATTGTGGCAAATGCATTACGCTATACCAAAAAAGGGGGAGCATTACTAACTGCAGGTAGGCGCGGTGATCAGGTTCTTTTACGAATCGCAGATACGGGTATCGGTATAGAAAAAAACCGTTTCAAGGATATTTTTATCGAATTTCAGCGAGGCGACCAAGGTCAGCAAGAATCTGATGGCTCCTCAGCCGGGCTGGGACTTGGCCTTGCGATCGTTGAAAGAATGGTCACCACACTAGGCATGACACTGACACTCAATTCCAGAATCGATCAAGGATCATGTTTTAGCCTGAAACTCCCGTTCAAAGATAATAAACCGGAAACATCAACGGCAAAATACGCAAACAGAAGCACAGACAAACCAAGTGGGGCCAAGCTTGCAAATACACGCATACTGGTTATTGAAAATGATCTGGCAGCTCTGCAGGCACTTGGGTCCCTACTAACGCAATGGGGTTGTAATTTAAGGCTCGCAAGCTCTACACAGGAAACACTCTCAGCGCTTAATAGTAACGATAATTGGGAACCAGACCTGATCATTGCGGATCAACACTTAAACAACAACGAACGAGGTACATCAATCATTCGTATTGTAAGACAATTGATTGGGCGCAGAGTACCGGCTGTAGTAGTAACAGCAGACCCGTCTGAACAATTGTGGAAGGTGGCAGATCAAGGCCGATTGGAAGTCATGCAAAAACCGATAAAACCGGCACAACTAAGGGCACTGATGATGCACTTGCACTCCAGGGAATACGAATCGAACTCATAAGTCACCCATCGTACTACTAGCTCTTAAAGCGTTTTTCCATATCGAAGAGTTCGTTCTGATCAAGCTTTGACACTTCAATGACTGCCTGTGTCCGGCTGTACACTTTGAGTTTTCGCAATATCTCGGAAACATGCTTTTTGACCGTTGTTGCACCCACATCAAGTTCATAGGCAATTTGCTTATTTAAAAGCCCCTCTCTTAGCATGAACAAGACACGTAGCTGCTGCGGTGTCAGGCTCAACAAACGTTCTATGATCTGGATTTTTTCAGCTGCACCGTTGGGTGGCTCTGCCACTTGCATTTTATCGGGTACGTAAACATCACCCGCCATGATAGTGCCTATAGCCGTAGCGAGCACTTCGCGACCCAAGGATTTAGGTAAAAAGCCTGCAGCACCGTAGGTGATGGCCTCATCAATGATTTGCTCGTTTTCCAGCCCTGAAACCACCAACACTGGCAATCGAGGGTATAGGGTACGAAGTTTCAGCAAACCTTCAAACCCATGAACACCGGGGATATTCAGGTCCAACAGAGCAATATCAAATTCTCGATCATCTGCCAGCACGCTGATAGCATCTTCAACGTTGCTGACTTCGCGAGAACGTGACTCGGGATAGGACCGGCTAACAGCCGCACTCAATGCCTCACGAAATAGAGGATGGTCGTCAATGATCAATACCTGTGTCAGTTCGCTCATCGTTTTCAAACGCTATATAAAGCTTTCATGAATCCTACCTAGGTTCCGCCGATGCTGCTAACAACATTCATAACATCAAAATTGTAAAGATGATCTGCACGGTGCTCTGACATAAAAAAAGCAGACTGAAAGATCAGCCTGCTTTTTAGTGTACAGACAAATCCGTTTTCACCCGATTTTATCATCGAGGTAAAATGCAGAGCTTGTGTTCTATTTGGACGCCAAGCCTTCAGGAATATTGAAAACCCAGACAGATCCTCCTTGATTCAAGTAGCTGACTACTTTGGCAACCTCACCACCCCACAATGGAACAGCACCACCCCAACCGGTAACGATAACCACGTACTGCTCACCATCTTGCTGCCAAGTGATCGGCGACGATACGATGCCAGTACCTGTCTGGAATTTCCAGAGCTCTTCACCCGTCTCATCATCAAACGCCTTCAGATAGCCTTCTGGAGTTCCTGTGAATACAAGACCACCGCCGGTGGTAAGAACGCCACCCCATAGAGGTGCCTTGTTCTTGTATTCCCATTTTGCTTCACCTGTTGCAGGGTCCATCGCTTTGAGTGAACCAATGTAGTCATCGAACAAAGGCTTGATCGTAAATCCTGCCCGCATATAGGCAGCACCTTTCTTGTGCGTAACAGGCTCATTCCACAAACCCATTCCCCATTCGTTTGACGGAATGCAGAAGTTATTGGTGTTTTGTGAGTAAGCCATGGGCATCCAGTTCTTGCCACCGGGGAAGCTCGGTACCGCAAAGATGGACTTGCCTTTCTTACCGTCGGTAGACGCAGTCGGGTTGCCCAGACGGTTTTCAGGATCGTATAGAGGACGACCATTTTCATCCATACCTTTTGCCCAAGTGATGTTCTGAACAAAAGGAGTAGCAGAGGCGAATTCACCATTAGTACGATCGAGAACGTAAAAAAAGCCGTTTCGGTCAGCCGTGGCACCAGCCTGTATAGTTTCGCTGTCTTTTTCCATATCAAAAGCGATGAATTCGTTTACGCCATCATAATCCCAACCATCGTGAGGTGTGGATTGAAAACCCCAGGCAATTTCACCCGTT
>JBLHWG010000043.1:0-21562 GCA_047629055.1 Halioglobus sp. | reverse complement strand
CTATAGACTTCTTTTTCAGGGAGTCGTGGTCCATTGAGTGAGCCATCATGGATGAGGCCTCATCTGGTGTGATGATAGGAATCATGATAGGCACTACACCGGCACTAGTATCAATTTCGAATGCGAGCATGGATCCTGGGGTAAGAGGTGCCTTGAGTCCCATCAGCATCAGGTGGTAGCTGCCGTGTTTAAATTCCAAGGAGCTTCCAGCCTCTATTGTGACGCTGTCTTGGTGAATCATCTTGGCAACATCATCAATGATGGTGCTTAAATGAATACTTACATTGGGGATAGCTTCACTCGACGCACCAGTAATTACCAAAGGCTGGTTACTAGTATTGAGAACGGTAAAATAGGCTGCAGCCACCATGGCTCCTGGTGGTGGCTGGATGATTCTGGCAGAACTAAATTCAGGTGGTTCTGCATGGGCTATGGAAATGGAAGTGAGTAGTAGTGCCGCTAAACATCCTTTGAAAATTAAATTCATGGGAATCCTAGATAGTTGAAAATTAGTCGGTAGTGTCAGCTGGAAATGCCGATCATTGTTAGGTAGTCTGCAACGATAGTTTCTGCATTATGGGGTGCACTAATTTTTGCGCGGACCCTTTTTTGAGGGTCAATAAGCAGAAGAGAAGCCGTGTGGTCCACGGTGTAATTTTCAGGGTTTTCAGCATTTGCCGTAAAAGAGGCAACAATGCCTAAATAGCGCGTTAGCGCATGTACTGCATTCATATCACCGGTAATGCCCACAAATTCTTCATCGAAAAAGCTGATATATTTTTTCATGATCTCGCTGGTGTCACGAGCTGGGTCTATCGATACGAACACTATTTGTGGTTTTGTCTGTTGTTGCTCCGAAACTTTACTAACTACATTTTTCATCACTTGCAGCGTGGTTGGGCACACATCAGGACAATGGGTGAAGCCGAAAAACACAATGCTCCAGCGATCATCAAACACAGCTTGAGTTATGGGCGCGGCATTAACGTCAAGCAGTTCGAAATCAGGCACAGTCTTGAAAGTCAGAGGAAGCGCAATAGATGTCTTCAATGCACCTTGTAATTTTGCCAATTTCTGGCTTTCTGCCTGTGAGGAACCGCCAGCAGACGACGGATCGCTCGTAGACAATTGAATAGAGGCAACGACCCCGGCTATTAGCGCTATGGCTCCAATAAGTAGTATGGGTAATTTGTTTTTCATTCGAATGACTTCCTGAAAGGACGGGGGTAAGCCCATTCCCATTATACTATGTGGCTTCGGTGGTCTAACACCGGTTGAGGATAATGTCTTGATCTTGTTGCGCGATACCGAATACACCATTGACACAGCCATTAGAGTGGCAGCCGCTGCGTTTGAATCCGATGAGCTGTACTTCGGGCATGGCACGGATTCAGCCATTGACGAGGCAAGTTGGCTGATCTTGCATTCCTTGGGTTTGTCGCCCTTGGTTGCACCTGATTATTTGCGGTCTATGACCCCATCTGAATGTGAAAGTTGTAACAAATTATTGCTGCGTAGAGTTGAGGAGCGAATTCCAGCTGCATATATAACTGGCGAAGCCTGGTTTGCTGGTCATCGATTTTTAGCCGACGAGCGGGCGCTAGTGCCAAGATCGCCGCTGGCAGAATTCATTCAGCACGACTTTTTTGGATTGCTGGATGATCAAGTAGCGCCAAGGATTCTCGACCTGTGTACTGGTGGGGGCTGCATTGCGATTGCTTGTGCATTGGCGTCTGAAGACTCAGTTGTTGATGCGTCAGATTTATCGCCAGAGGCTCTGGAACTTGCCTTATCGAACGTGCAATTGCATGGGCTTGAGAAGCGTGTCTCCCTGCTTCAAGGCTCGCTGTTTGAGCCAATCAACGAGAAGTATTCACTCATTATTTCCAACCCGCCGTACGTCGATGCGCAAGATATCAATGCTATGCCGACGGAATTCGGGCATGAACCCCCTATGGGATTGGCTGCTGGTGAGGACGGTCTCGATCTTGTTCGCATTATGCTCAAGGAGGCTATTACCTATCTGGAACCTCACGGATATTTAGTCGTTGAGGTGGGTAACAGTGGCGCCGCTCTGGAGGAGAGCTATCCTAGCGTATCGTTCGGTTGGTTAGAATTTGCCGAGGGTGGACATGGGGTGTTTGTCTTAAGCTATCAGGAATTATTGGATGCGGCGGAGAGTGTTAATCTCTATAGCTCCGATGATTCAATGGGGTCGGCCTGATCCAAGCTTGTGCTGTCCAATTCGGAAATGACTGATTGAAAAACAGTATCAGTGAAAAGGTCCCATTCACGGCTATCTCTGTTGCTTTCATTGTCCGGCATGGTTACACGGATTTTTAGCAAAGTTCCGTTGTACTCAGTTTGGTATACCAGAGTATAGGAAGCCAGATTTTGTCTCAAATAAGTAGCCTGGACTCGAGCAACGGTTCGCAAACCCTGCGCATGAGTTGCGGCATCTAAAACATTAAAGTTGGCGTAGTGTCCCTGCGCGGCAGCAGCAGAAATAGCGTCCATGGTTGCTTTGGTTGAGCCCAGAACCAGTTGCTTGTGAGCAAGCGATGCGTTTTCGTCAGCAACATCGTAAATATACAGATCAGCTAGCCTTTGTTTACGCGCATTGGAGTAGCGTATTGAGTAGCCTGCCCCGTCGTTGAAATACTTGAAGCCCTGCATGTCAAACGACTCGACTGTTTTAGGCAGCTTATGCATAAGGGCGGGTGCTTCTGCGTCGTTCTTATTCTCAGGAGTGATCGTTAACGCTGTGCAAGCGTTTGTAATTAGAAGAGAGATCAGTAATAAAAGCAGACGAACAGAATGCATGGCAGCTTGTACTCAGGTGTGCTGCCATACGAATCGCAAAAACCAAGCCTAAAACGTTGCGGTTATACCTAAGGGCAGGTAACTAGAGTGTGTTAGTTGTGGAGCGTTAATTCATCCAAACTAGTGTCATTTGCACCGACTAGCTCGAAACGAATCTTAGTGGCTTCCTCTTTGCCATCCGTCACGCTAGCGCTATCACTTACAGGCTCCAGCCAAAGGGACAGTGGGCGTAACCAATATCCTTTTCCCCCATATAATGCTTGGTAAACCACTAGCCATTCCTCGGTTTCAGAGTGGCGAGCCAGCCCGAGTACTTGATAGAGGTTGCCTTTATAGTGCCGATAGATGCCCGGTATTGGAGCGTCACTAGCGGAGTGATCAGGATTAGTTTGCTTGCTTTTCATCGATCGATTCGCGAAAGGTTTGTAATTGATCGCTACACTAATACCATGAAGATCCATAATTCCACTGTCCTATTTTTCCGGGTTCTGATACCGGGCACCCTGGTGCTTTTGCTATCGGCTTGTGCCACAGCTCAGCCAAGCGATGCCACCAATGTCTGCTCCATATTTCAGGAAAAACGCGGGTGGCATAAAGCTGCCGTAAATGCCCAGAAAAAATGGGGAACCTCAATGCATATCCCTCTTGCCTTTATGTATCAGGAATCCACATTTCGGGCAAAGGCGAAACCGCCCAGGCGCAAGCTTTTTGGATTTATTCCCTGGCACAGGTCGAGTTCAGCCTATGGCTATGCGCAAGTGCTGGATGGTACCTGGGAGCAGTATCTACGCAGCACCGGCGACTATTGGCGAGTTCGTCATGATTTTGCAGATGCTACAGATTTTATCCATTGGTATATTTTGCGAGCCGCCAAAATCAATGACCTATCAACATCCGATGCCCACAATTTGTACTTGAATTATCACGAGGGTCCGACAGGATTTGCGCGTAAATCCTATGCTAAAAAACCTTGGCTATTGAAAACTGCCACCAGTGTACAAATTCGTTCACAAACCTTCCGAGCACAGTATCAACAGTGTGAAGACTCTCTGAAGCCAGGATTCTTTGGCAGACTTAGGGGT
Source organism: Halioglobus sp. (assembly GCA_047629055.1). Classification (GTDB taxonomy): domain Bacteria; phylum Pseudomonadota; class Gammaproteobacteria; order Granulosicoccales; family Granulosicoccaceae; genus Granulosicoccus. Next base: position 17,657 of record JBLHWG010000043.1, on the reverse strand, counting down.
TGGTAAACCCGAATAGCTGACCTTCACCGCGCTCGTGGGCTAGCAACCAGGCTTTGGTCTCCAGTCCGCCACCAAATCCTGTCAGATTTCCGCCAGAGCCGATTACCCGGTGGCACGGCACGATAATAGGGATTGGGTTGGCGCCGTTGGCCGCGCCAACAGCTCGGCTGGCTTTTGGCTTGCCTATGTTTTCAGCGATCTGCCCGTACGAGCATGTCTCAGCATACCCAACGGATAGCAGTGCCAGCCATACCGAGCGTTGGAAATCGGTTCCAGCTGGCGCAAGCTTTACGTCAAATTTTTGGCGAGTGCCTGCAAAATACTCGTTAAGTTCTGAGACAAGCTGCACAAACGCCCGCGGACGTGTCTCCCAGTCATCAGGCGTTTCAAATGCGCGGCTGCCGGAGGGAAATACAATATGCCTCAAGCCCTTGGTATCTGCGGCCAGGGTCAGCGTGCCTATTGGGGATTTGTAAGTAGTTGTGAACACGCGAAAATTATTTTCAAATAATTAGTGGGCGAATGATACCGTTAAGGAATGAGCTTTAGCGGAGTAATTTAGTTGAAATCTTTTTTTGCGAAAATATTTGGGTCTGGTGATAAGGCAGAAAGTCCGGTCGAAGCGGCTGAATCCATTGAATACAACGGATTCACCATTATCTCGGCTCCAATAAAAGAGGGTGGGCAGTTCAAGACTGCCGGCAAGATATCCAAAGAAATTGATGGTGAGTTCAAGGCAGTCGAATTTATCCGAGCAGATAATCACGCTGACAAAGATTCAGCGGTCAGTCATTCCAACCGAAAAGCTCAGCAAATTATCGATGAGCAAGGCGATGCCATGTTTAAGCGTGGACATATCTAATCGGCGAAAAGTATGCTTCTTGATTGGGAACGTTTAATACTCTTAGCCTTTGCGCCTATTTTAGGGTTTTGTGCTGGGAGCCATTCGATTGCGGCCGAGTCAATAATTGACGATAACCCAGCTGTTCCGAGGTTGGCGCCACAGGCCATTGATGGACGGCCAATACGAGTGGCTATGGTCGATTCAGGTGTTAACTATTTACTGCCTGTTATTCAGCAATCTCTGGCTAGGTCTCCTGAGGGCCAACTCGTTGGGTATGATTTTTGGGATATGGATGAACGTCCGTTTGACTCTCATCCGTCAAAGAGCGGAATTGTCCAGAGGCATGGAACTCAAACTGCGTCTTTATTGATTAAAGAAGCGCCGTTTGTCAGGTTAGTACCCTATCGTTATCCAAGGCCCGACATGCAGCGCATGGAGCAATTACTTCAGCATGCCGCGGTTCACGATGTTCGAATTATGGGGTTGGCTCTTGGAGGGAACCGCAAAGAGGATTGGGCGCCTTTCGAAAGTGCGGCGAAACTGCATCCGCAGATTTTGATTGTCGCGTCAGCTGGCAACAATGGCCGAGATATAGATAAAGAGCCTGTTTACCCTGCCTCTCTGACTATACCTAATTTACTGGTGGTCACCTCGGCCGATGATTTTGTGCAGCCTGCGCGTGGCGTTAACTGGGGTAGGCGTAGTGTGGATTATATGGTGCCAGCAGAAATGCAAACTGTGATTCGCTTTGACGGTACTGAAGCTCAGGTATCTGGCAGTAGCTACGCAGTGCCTCGGGTCGTAGCGCTTGCAGCACGTCTTCTTAAGCACAATCCTAGTCTAGACACTCAGGCCCTAATAGCGAACATTCGAGCCAAGTTTGCCAACGGAGTTGTTCCCCGTCAAATAGGCCAAGGCTACATACACGATCCGCAATTCGATGCGCAAGCTTCATTCAATGTAGAGAGTGTTCTGCAGTGGCAGGCGTCTGATGTCTCGATGCCTGCGGGGGATCGTATTCGCGAAATGTTGCCACTTCCTCTGAACGTCTATGTCCTGGATGAGCGTTGGGGTGACGAGAGTGTGCAGGCAGTGCTAGGTGAGGCTCAGGCAATATTGAGTCAATGCGACATTGTGTTCGACAAAGTAGTGATAAAGCGCTTGAATGTTGAAGGCTATTTAAAGGTTCTCGAAACGGGGCGAAGCAAAACTCTGATGGAAACCATTGGGCGCAGCGGCCCCAATCGAAATGTAGCTGTTTTCTTTGTGCAGGATACCGTCATGAATGAGCCATTCGATGCTGAAGCCTTTGGGCGAGGTAATACTCGATCGAGACCTTGGCTGACTGAGACTGTTTGGTTGACGTGGGTATTACGTGATCGAGGTATTGCCCTTGCACACGAGTTGTTCCACATTCTGGTTAATAGTGGTCAGCATTCCACAATGGCTGGAAATCTGATGCTTGCAAGAACCACTGGGGATAATCGCAAACTTGAAACAGGACAATGCGAGCCTGTTAGACAGCGAGTTGTCGATTTTTAAATATCGTAAAGCTCCGGCCGGCGATCTCGGTGATAGGGCAGTTTGCTACGAATGTCGGTAATGCTTTGCTTTGACAGCGTTGCTACTAAAAGAGCGGGTTTGTCGTCAGCGCGAGCTAGATCTTCGCCGTCCGGTGCGACTATGCAGCTATTGCCAACGTAATCGATGGAATTCTCGGCTCCGCAGTAGTTTGCATAGGCGAAATACAATTGATTTTCTGCGGCTCTGACTCTGGCGATGTGTCTGGCAACAAATGTCCAGGGCGTCATTAAAGCCGTGGGCGCCAGTAGAAGGTCGCAGCCATTGAGTGCGTAGTGGCGTACGTTTTCTGGAAATTCAATGTCGTAACAAATCAACAGCCCAAGCTTCCAACCGTTTATCTCAACAATTTTGGAATAGCTGTTACCAGGTTTGAACAAGCTACGATCAAGCTCGCCCCAGAGGTGTGTTTTCTGGTAACGGGTGATGAGTTGTCCCGAGCTATCGATTACCTGAGCCGTATTAAACAGGTTTGCTCCGTCTCTTTCTATAAAACCGTAGGTTAGGGCCACGTTGTGTCGTTGACACAACGTTTGTAGTTTCTCGGTAGTTGGGCCATCACGTTCTACAGCGACAGCTTGAGCTGTTGCCAAGTCAATGTTGTAGCCGGTTAAGCTGGCTTCGGGCATCAATAACAGGTGTGCCTTCTTTTCAGCGCTAGCCTCTAAAGCGCTTGCAATTCTAGAAAGGCTTGCATCAATGTTCGCCGGGGTGGGAGCGTGCTGATGCAATGCCAGAGTAAAGGTGTCGGCTGAATTCATCAGGTAATCGTCCTTAAGGTGTAGGCTTAGTATTCCTTAATTTGTCGGCCACTGCATCGCTGCGCCCGTTAAGGCGCGATCTTCTCGCGTCATCAGTGCAATTAAGGGACCTAATTTCAGCTCTGGAGGTACCGTCTCTTCTTCAAGTTCTCCTGGAAAAGCTCGGCGTCTTAATGGTGTGCGCATAGGGCCCGGGTCGAAGCCGTTGATGGCCAGTAGCGGATGGCCATTAGAATTGAGTTTGCCATCGTGCTCATCGGCCAGCATGTACATGAAGGACTGCACCGCTTGTTTTGAGACTCCATAGGTACCCCAATACGCGCTAGGTTTGTGATCGAGGCTGAAGGTTATGCTTCCTATGTCAGATTGTGAGAGCAACGGAATGCAGTATAGGGACAACAAGCGAGCGCTGGTGAGATTCACATTCATGACTCTGACCCACTCAGCATGTTCTATCGACATGTGCGGAGTTGGAGTTCCCAAATCTGCTGCTGTGTGCACAACAGCGTCGATTTTGCCAAACTCTTTTACTAACATGTCAGCAAGTTCTGCATATTCTGCAGGGCCGGCTTTGTCCTGCTCTAGCGTGATCATTGCAGGCTCGACAGACCCGCAATCACGAACTACATCGTATAGTTTTTCAAGTTTTTTCAACTTACGGCTCACAAGAATTACGGTTGCTGAGGCTTTTGCGCAGGCTTTGCTTAAAGCGGTACCCATTCCGCCAGTGGCGCCGGTAATAAGTATGACTTTGTTCTCAAGGCTTTTAGGTGCAAGCGTGTAGTCAACCTGCTGTTGCAGGCATGTCGTATAGTTTGGGTTTTGCATGAGGTCTCGATATATCTCGTACTACCGACGATTGCGCCAGGCATGGAATAGTTTACTAACCGGCGTCAATGTCATGTGTTCTCTGAGTAAATCCGGTTGTTTATTCTCCCACAACGCGAGCTGCTTACGACGCAGGATAATCATCCGCCATAGCGGTAGTAATGCCTCTTGTCGATATCGGCTGGATACTTCAGGATGGATGCTTGCGTTGAGCAAGGCAGCATGCGTGTCTTCTATTGCGGCCCTGATGATTGACTGTTTTTCCGGTTTTTCTTCTATGACTGGTATCCCAGCTAGGGATGTTGGTGTTTTCATCTCCATATCGGATTCTGGATTTGCTGCAACTCGGACATCAGACGCAAGGTCGCTGGGGGACACGTGATGCAATTTATAAGTCTCATCACTAAAAACAGCATGGCCACGGTGCAGTAGCGCCGGTAGGCGTATCAGCTGCTCATGTTTTGCCAGACCTTCAGCTGCAATGGCAGGGTGGGATGTCATGTCCAGGTCCGTGATTTCATCAGATAGTGCATGGCTAAGCAATGCAAGTCTTGCAGTGAAGTTCTTAATCAGCTGTTCGTTTCGGTCTTTATCCGTGGCAGGTGGCGTAAAGCGCACATCAGACACACTAGAAAGGACCGCAAGGCATGCAAACATGATCGGATTGGGGACAGTCTTGGCGAACAGAGTGTTTGAGGGCAGAAAACTACTCTGACAACCCTGTGTCGCTGGGTGGCGAGCGCAGCCGCTGATCATCCTTTCTAGTTCTTCATGCCACCAGTGAATTTTTTTCTGCGCAACTTCTGGATCCTGAACATCATCAAGCGTATTGTTCAACGATTCAAGAAGATTCATTCGTTTGATGAATCGTTCTTTAGCAGAGGCGTCGGTCCACAGCAGGCTGTAATACAGACTGCTTCCTGGTTCTAATTTATGCACCTCGAGTTATTTTATGCGAGTTGCGGCGATCATGTAGTTCACATCCACGTCATCTTGTAGCTTGTAGTGTTTTGTCAAAGGGTTATAGGTTAGCCCGATGATTTCATCAACGTGGAGGTTCGCTTGTCTACAGTGGCGTCCCAAATCTGACGGCTTTATGAATTTTTTCCAGTCATGGGTGCCTCTGGGCAGTAGCCGAAGAACATATTCAGCAGCAACTATGGCGAACAGAAATGATTTTGGGTTTTTGTTCAGGGTTGAGAAAAAGACCCGACCACCGGGTTTCACCATAGCCGCACAAGCTGCCACTGTGGAGGCTGGGTCAGGAACATGTTCCAACATTTCCAGGCAGGTGACACAGTCAAAATGTGCAGGGTTTTCCACGGCACAGTCTTCGGCTGATATTTCCTGATATTCAAGGGTTGCACCGGTTTCCAATGCGTGCAGCCTTGCTACTGCCAGAGGAGCTTCAGCGAGGTCTATACCCAGCACGTCGGCACCTTTTTCTGCCATCGATTCAGCTAGAATTCCGCCCCCACACCCGACATCAAGCACTTTTGCGCCTTGCAAAGGAATTCGTTCGTTTATCCAATTCAGTCTCAGGGGATTGATCTGGTGCAAGGGTTTAAATTCGCTATTAGCGTCCCACCAGCGGCTTGCTAGGTCCTGAAATTTTGCCAGCTCAGCCGGGTCGACATTGTTGGTGCTAGTGCTCATAGGAAAACTATCTGTCAGGCAGGTTATTTGGGTGTCGAACTAGTGTTACGTAATTCAAGGGTGGAGCGTTCTTTGATAATTAGGGTTGTTTGGCGTTTTCGCTGATTTTATGTGACCAGACTTGTGCATTACGGTGCAGTCGATCAGCGTCCAGGGTGAGTAATTGTCTATTTCTCAGTAGTTGTTTACCAGCTATCCAAACATCACTTACACAGGGACTACTGTTTGTGTAGACAACCTGCGCCAGTGCATCATAAACCGGAACCATGCCCAAATCCGGTTGAATCACGATGAAATCTGCGGATTTTCCGGCCTCCAGTGAGCCAATTTCCCGATCCAGGCCTAGGGCTTTGGCTGCATTAATAGTAATCATGCGTAATGCGGTGCAGGCGTCTAGGGTGGTAGCGTTGCCGCTGGTGACCTTCGCCAAAAAGGTTGCAGTTCTTAGTTCTCCGATTAGGTCCAAGTCGTTGTTACTTGCTGCACTGTCAGTGCCGACGGCAATATTCACATCAGCTGCTAACAAGTCTGTGATTCTACAAATACCACTGGCCAATTTGAGGTTGGATTCGGGGCAATGAATGACGTTAACGCCGGTTTCGCTTAAGCGATGTATTTCATCCTCGGTTAATTGCGTTAAGTGAACCGCCAGTAACGATGGGCTTAGCAAACCGATTTCATCAAGGCGCTGCAAAGGGCGAACACCGTGATTTTTTCTAAATTGTTTCACCTCCGCAGCCGTTTCATGCACATGCATGTGAATCGGTATGTCTAATTCTGCGGCAAGTGTCGCAATACGCTCTAGAGGGCCTTGAGAAACCGTGTACGGTGCATGTGGGGCAAATGCTGTGGAAATCAAAGGGTCCTCTTTGAGTTCGTCGTGAAGTGATAAGCCGCGACTGAAGTACTCGTCGATATTGTTAGCCCAGGCGGTAGGGAAATCAAAGACCAGGAGACCAACCGTTGCCCGCATTCCAACGTTTCTGCACGTTTTAGCGACCTCGTCTGGAAAGAAGTACATATCGTTGACGGTTGTCACGCCATTGAGTAGTGATTCGGCAAGGGCAAGCTCGGTGCCTTCACGGACAAAATCACGGCCCATATGCGCAGCCTCAGTGGGCCAGATGTGCTCACGGAGCCATTCTTCTAGAGGCGTGTCGTCTGCAAAACCGCGCAACAAGTTCATGGCCAGATGAGTATGGGCGTTGATCAAGCCAGGTAGTAGTATTCCATTTCGCTGGTCTTGTACGGCCAAATGTGAATATTGTTCTTCAGCCACTGGCCACGGCAAGCAGTCCGTAATTCGCCCATTTTCAACAATAAGTGAATGGCGCTCCAGTACATCATTGGCTGCATTCATCGTAATAACCCAGCGGGCATCAATGCGAAAGCTGAGCGCTGAATTAGGGGTAAAAGAAGGGGCTGAACTCGCGGGCATAGAGGGATCAAAAAAAGCCATGTTGGAGCCTGCACGATAACCCTGTCAGCCTGTGGCTGCAAGACTGCTGAAATGGCGTTGTTACGGGCCTCAGTGTGTTAGAATTGACCGGTTGATCTGACCCGATCGCCACATTGTTTGGCCCTTCGCTCCATGTCTGATTTTGCCAAAGAAATTCTGCCCATAAATCTCGAAGACGAGATGCGGCAGTCGTTCCTCGATTACGCTATGAGCGTGATCGTGTCGCGTGCGTTACCTGATGTCCGTGATGGTTTAAAACCCGTGCATCGCCGCATTCTTTACGCAATGCACGAACAAAACTATGACTTCAATCGTCCCTACCGTAAATCGGCTCGTGTGGTGGGTGAGGTTATGGGTAAGTACCACCCACATGGTGACTCGGCAATCTATGACTCCATGGTGCGTATGGCGCAGCCTTTTAGCTTGCGGTACATGCTTATCGATGGCCAGGGCAACTTTGGCTCGGTAGACGGTGATCCAGCAGCTGCAATGCGGTACACCGAAGTTCGCATGGCTAAAATCACGCAAGAGCTCTTGGCTGATATCGATCAGGAAACTGTCGACTTTAATCCTAACTACGATGGGTCGGAGAGGGAGCCTGCGGTTTTGCCGTCGCGTATACCTAATCTACTTACAAATGGGGGTACCGGTATTGCGGTTGGTATGGCCACCAATATCCCGCCGCACAATATCTCTGAAGTCATCAACGCCACAATCGCCATGCTCGATCAACCTGATATCACGGTTGAGCAACTCATGGAGCACTTGCCGGGCCCTGATTTTCCAACCTACGGAATTATCAACGGTGCCAGAGGTATCAAAGAGGCTTACAACACAGGTCGTGGCAAGGTACATATTCGGGCTAGGGCTACTGTTGAGCATAGCGAAAAAACCGGTAAGGACACCATAATCGTTAACCAGTTGCCCTATCAGGTTAACAAGGCACGTTTGCTGGAAAAAATTGCCGAGCTAGTCAAAGACAAAAAAATTGAAGGCATCACCGAACTTCGTGATGAGTCAGACAAAGACGGTATGCGCGTTGTGATTGAATTACGACGTGGTGAGTCTGGCGAAGTCATGCTCAATCAGTTGTACAAGCAAACACAGCTGCAAGTTGTGTTTGGTATCAATATGGTGGCGCTGGACGACGGTCAGCCGAAGTTACTGAATCTGGTTCAGATACTCAATGCTTTTATCCGGCATAGAAGAGAAGTTGTCACAAGACGTACAGTGTTCTTGTTGCGTAAGGCACGCGACAGGGCGCATGTGCTGGAAGGATTGGCAGTGGCGCTGGCCAACATCGATCCCATCATTCAGCTCATCAAGGAATCCCAAAATTCTGCTGAAGCCAAGGGGAAATTAGTTGCTCAAACATGGCAGCCAGGCATTGTTAGTGGCATGTTGGAGCGTGCTGGAGCTGCGGCGTCTCAGCCTGAGAACCTGGGAGAGCAATACGGTCTGCACGATGGCCTATACCAGCTGACCGAAGTTCAGGCGCAGGCCATTCTCGATTTGCGGCTTCACAGGCTGACGGGGCTAGAGCAAGACAAGATCATTGCCGAGTACCGAGAGATTCTTGAGAAAATCGAAGATTATCTGGATATATTGACTGACCCTGAGCGACTCCGACTCGTTATTCGTGGCGAACTCATAGCCATCATCGAGCAATACGGTGATCAGCGCAGAACCGAAATCCAGGTCGATTATTCTGAAATGACGGTCGAAGACCTCATAGCGGACGAGGCCGTTGTTGTCACTTTATCGCACGGTGGTTATTGCAAAGCTCAGCCACTTTCCGACTATCGCGCCCAACGTCGTGGTGGTCGTGGAAAGTCTGCGACAGCGATGAAAGACGAAGATTTTGTAGACAAGCTGTTTGTTGCCAGCATGCACGACACGGTCTTATTCTTTACCAGTGTCGGAAAGGTTTATTGGATACGTGTCTACGTACTGCCGGTAGCTAGTCGTGGTTCTCGCGGTCGTCCCATCGTTAATTTGCTGCCGCTGGAAGAAAATGAACGCGTTAATGCGGTCTTGACTGTGCGTGAGTACACAGAGACTCAATCGATCATGTTTGCCACCAGTAAGGGCGTAGTCAAGAAAACGGCCCTATCAGATTTTTCCAGGCCTCGAGCCAACGGCATCATCGCTATTGATTTGAGGGTTGATGATTTTCTTATTGATGTCGGTTTGGCTACGGGTGATAGCGACATCATGCTGTTCTCCAGTGGTGGCAGAGCCATGCGTTTTAACGAAAGTGCAGTGCGCAAAATGGGCCGCACGGCTGCAGGTGTTCGGGGCATAAAAATGCCTGAGGAGGATACCGTCATTAGCTTAATCGTGGTGGGTGAAGGCACTATCCTCAGTGCCACCAAGCATGGCTACGGTAAACGCACTAACCCAGAAGACTACCCAACCAAGGGGCGTGGCGGAATGGGTGTTATTGATATCAAGACGTCTGATCGTAATGGGTCAGTTATTGGCGCCGTTCAGGTTGGTGAGGATGATGAAATTATGCTGATCACTGACGCGGGCACTTTGGTTAGGACGGCTGTGTCAGGTGTAACAACGGTTGGTCGTAATACTCAGGGTGTACGACTCATTCGTTTGAGCAAGGGGGAGTCTCTGGTAGAGCTCACACCCATTGATGAATCTGACGTTAGCACTGACGATTTTGAAGAAGGTGAAGGTGAAGGTGACGAAGATGCAGACGTAGTATCAACCCAGGCTAGTGAAGATGCTCAGGTTGGTGGCTCCACTGCATCCACAGAAGCAGAAGATGCTGAGGACGCTCAAGGCGATGATGAGCAGGCTACGGACAACGAAGATGACCAAAATTCAGAGTAGGTTTATAACTGAATCACTCGTGAGTTTCGTGACCGTTGGCTGAGAGCGCAATCAGTAATTGCTTTAATTTCAATGCAGGTCCGGCAGCGATGCCGGCTCCTGTGTTGGAAAGCTTGCAAAACGATCTAGTCGACTACCGTGGTCGTGGTCTCTCCGTTTTGGAAATGAGTCATCGCAGTAGCGACTTTGCTCAAATAGCTGCAAAAGCCGAAAAAGACTTGCGTACCTTACTCGCCGTACCCCCTAATTATTCGGTGTTGTTCATGCAAGGTGGAGCAAGCGCGCAGTTTGCATTGTGTGTTCAAAACCTGGATGTTCGCAAAAAAGTGGCTTATGCCAATACGGGCTACTGGGCGCAAAAAGCGATGGATACGGGCGATGCTCTGACAAATACAGTCGAAGTGGCATCCTGTATTGCAGAGCCTTGCATAAAAATTCCCGCCAGTGAGGCGTGGTTGAATTCAGACGATGCCAGTTTTCTGCATATCACTGATAATGAAACCATAGATGGAATCGTGTACCACGAAATCCCCGAAACTGCTGTGCCTATAGTTGCGGATATGTCGTCATCGATACTGTCGCAGCCCGTAGATATTTCGCGCTACGGAATGCTCTACGCTGGTGCGCAGAAAAATATTGGCCCAGCGGGTATTACGGTACTTATAGTTCGTGACGACTTACTTGAACGAAGTGCTGATTCTAATTTACCGTCGGTCTTTAATTATGCTGCCATGGCAAAGGCTGGTTCTATGTTGAACACGCCACCTACATTTGCCTGGTACGCGGCTGGTTTGGTTTTCGAATGGCTGCTTGAGCAAGGTGGATTGGTTGCCATGGCGGCGCGAAATGCTGCGCAGGCACAACGGATTTACAGTGAAATCGACGAGCATGCGATCTACAACAATCGGGTTCATCCTGCAAACCGATCTCGTATGAACATACCGTTTAGCCTCACTAATGCCGTTCTAACGGCAAAATTTCTAGAGGGTTCCCTGGATAGAAACTTCATTGGACTAAAAGGGCACAAATCAGTAGGTGGGCTGCGAGCCAGTGTGTATAACGCTGCTACTGACGCATCCGTTGATGCGCTTGTAGATTACCTAGACACCTTTGCACGAGAAAACTCATGAGCACAGAAAAACCGAGCTCCAGTACTGAATCGACCGCACAATTACCTGTCAAATTAGGCGATTTACGCAAAGAAATAGACGGGTTAGACCTGCAGATTCAGGCGCTTTTGAATGCACGTGCGAAGGCCGCTTTAAAAGTTGCCGATGTTAAATTAGCAGAAGCTAACGGCCAATCAGTTGATTTTTACAGACCTGAACGGGAAGCACAGATTCTTAGAGAAGTTGCTCTACGTAACGACGGGCCGATGGGTGATGAGGCCGTTCAGCGGATATTTCGTGAAATAATATCGGCTAGTTTGGCGCTAGAAAATCCAATGCGGGTGGCCTATTTAGGGCCTGAAGGGACTTACAGCCATGCGGCTGCTGATCGTCACTTTGGTCATGCTGTGGAGACTGTAGCAGAAGCTGGTATCGCTGAAATATTTAGCTCTGTGGAAGCCGGCCGAGTCCGTTTTGGTGTTGTACCGGTAGAAAATTCAACAGAAGGTGCGATTAATTTAACGCTAGATTTGTTAACACAAACTTCGCTGCGAGTATGTGGTGAGTTGAGTATGCGAATACAACATTGTTTGATGGGTCGGTCAAGCTCTGTGGCCGAAATTGAAGCTGTGCATGCACATCCTCAGGCCCTGGCTCAGTGCTGGGCTTGGCTTAATGCAAATTTGCCTAATGCTGAGAGAGTGAGTGAGAGTAGCAATGCTGCCGCTGCAAAATTGGCGTTAAAAAAGCCGAATATTGCTGCTATCGCTGCTGAAACAGCCGCCGAGCTGTACGGACTAAATACCTTGGTGAAGGGTATTGAAGACCAGAAAAACAATACGACGCGATTTTTGATTATTGGTGATCAGGATATCCCTCCCAGTGGAGATGATTCGACGCTAATGTTGGTGGCAGCGCCACATCGCCCTGGTGGTTTGAGGCGATTGCTGCAGCCGCTGGAAGACGCAGGAGTTAGCATGACGCGCATCGAGTCTCGACCCTCTCGTGCTGTTTTGTGGGAATACGTATTCTTTATTGCTGTTGATGGTCACCAATCTGATGGAACCTTGGCCCCGGTGTTAGAAGAGTTACGTGAGCTCGCGCCATTGGTGAAAGTGTTAGGATCGTACCCAAGCGCATTATGAAAACGCTGTGTATTGTCGGGTTGGGAATGATCGGCGGTTCGCTAGCTGGCGCTCTCAAGAAAGCGGGATATGAAGGTTCTATAACGGCACTTGTCAGGTCAGCTCATACGGGTAAGCGCGGTGTTGAACTTGGATACATCGATACTTATAGTACTGAAGCTGTACAGGTAATTCCTGATGCGGACATCGTTATGCTCGCTGTTCCCATGCTGAGCATGCATTCTCAAATGCTGTCCATCAAGCCGTACCTTAAAAATCAAGCAATCGTAACTGACGCTGGCAGCGTGAAAGGCCCCTTTATCAGGGATGCTCTATCTGCATTGGGTAGTTTGCAGCGTGTTGTTCCAGGGCATCCGATTGCGGGTCGAGAAAAAACTGGCGTTGATGCTGCTGATATTGATTTATATCATGAACGCAGAGTGCTGCTGACGCCCACTGATGGTGTGGATGTCGATGCCATTGAGTCGGTAAAATTTTTGTGGGAAATGGCGGGCGCAGCGGTTGAATTGCTTGCCCCTGAGCAGCACGATAGAGTGTTGGCGGCGACTAGTCATCTGCCTCATGTGCTTGCCTTTGCTCTTGTGGATACGCTAGCAACGCAGCAAGAAGCAGAAGAAATATTTCGCTACGCCGCAGGTGGTTTTCGTGATTTTTCTCGAATAGCATCCAGTGATGCTGTCATGTGGCGAGATGTATGTCTCACCAACAAAGACGCCATATTAGAGTCGATGGACAGGTTGGATACTCACGTAAAGCAACTCCGATCTATGATCGAAACGGAAGATGGGGCCGGTATACAAGCAGTTTTCGAGCGTGCCAAGAATGCTCGGGATAAATATACGTAACTGGGATGTTTAGTTCGCAGTATTTCAGGTAATAGCAGTAGCATCCAATACAACGATAAACCACCACCGCTTGACCTTGGTATGTGAGCTGCTTGAGCTAGTGCACCAGAGTCTGCTGGCTGTTCAGGCTCGGGTTCCACCTCGCTGTTATTCACGATGATAGTCAGGTTGGCCATATTGTTTGTCTCATCGCGATCGTTCTGGTCGGTGCTTACGAATGCTTGTATTGCCAGCGTTTGTACTTCATCGGTGCTCATTAGCGGCAGGGACGTTGAGTAGCTGGTGCCTGCTGTCAACTCAGGAAACGTACATCTTAGGCCTAACGCAGTTTCATCACATTGGTCAGCTAATACCACCGAGAGCGCCTGCAGCAGTATGGAAATGGATTCTTCAGGCTGCGTCGCGGTGATGCTGCTTGCAGTATTGGAAGCCGTGATGTGAAGCTGGAAAGCTTCGTTTTGGTTGGCTGACATTTTGCTGCTGGTCAGCAGTAGGTTTAAATCGATATCCGTTGGCGGTTGAACGACGGGTTCCTCTGCTGGATTTATTTCTGCTAATTCCAGCGCTGTCCATCGACCTCTGGCGAAAGCTGTGCCGTCTCCCTCAGGAATGTTGCCGTTGGTATTAGCTAGAGACTCAACCCCAAGAACTGCGCCAACTGGAATTATGATGTCTGGGAAAGTGTGCCTGGCGACAGTGTAGTCGACGCTGACTTCCGGATGGGTAGCTGTTCCAACAAGCACCCCATTTACCAAGAGGCGGTAGTCTGCTTCGCCGTCAAGCTCTGCCAATACGACGATAGTAATGTCGTGAATGCCTTCATTTCCATCGTAAACGACTTCAGCGCGAGCAAATAAATTGCGACAGCTTTCATCAGCGGCATTGATGGCCAGTGACAGTCGTGCCGGTGCTTCGGAGTAATATGGGGCAATTCCTGCGTCTATAACGGGGAAATCAGTGGTTGCAGCATAGGTGCGAGTATCGCTGTAGCTTGGTTGGAAAGAGCCAAAGACAGCGAGTATTAATGCGGGTTTCAGGCAATTAAATATAGACCGAAGCTTCATGATGCACTGGTTTCCTGTGGTCACGGCTTTGGTTAAAGGTTATATATTCTTGAATACACAGATATAGCAAAGCAGTGCCAGTAAGTGCCTCACAAACTGGGTAATTCACAGGCGTTTCGATTTTGTACCCACTGATAATTAAGGTCTCAGGATGTTACTATTTGCCTGTTAACTAGGGACCTAAAGTGACTACAGCTACCTCATCAGACGCCTCAGGCAGAACGTTTCAGTTAGACCCTGCGTCTACTCTCACCGGAACTGTGCAAGTGCCGGGCGATAAATCAATGTCGCATCGCTCCATTATGTTTGGTGCCATTGCTGAGGGCGTCACCGAGGTGTCGGGTTTTTTGGAAGGCGAGGACAGTCTTCATACGTTAGACGCTTTCAAGACAATGGGGGTAAGGATTGAGCGTGGCGGTGCTGGTGAAGTAACGCTCCATGGGCGGGGTGTAAGTGCGATTCAGCCTGCGGCTAGAGACATTTATCTGGGTAATTCTGGAACAGGTATGCGTCTGCTTACGGGGTTATTCGCGGGTATGAATATTCCGGCTGTTTTGACGGGCGATGAATCGCTGTCTGGCAGGCCCATGCGGCGAATTGTAGATCCGTTGAGCCAAATGGGTGCCGATATTCGCACTGGGGATGGTGGGACACCGCCGCTTAGCATTCGAAAAACGCAGACCCTAACCGGTATTGAATATGTTTGCCCCTTAGCCAGTGCACAGGTCAAGTCTGCTGTTTTATTAGCCGGTTTGCACGCCAATGGCACCACTATTGTTCATGAGCCAGCAATTACCCGAGATCATACTGAAAGAATGTTAAGAGGTTTCGGTGTCGAGGTTGATGTTAATGGGCTCACGGCGTCAATTCGTGGTGGGCAGAAATTGACAGCTACCAGTCTCATCGTCCCGGGTGATATCTCTTCCTCGGCGTTCTTCCTTGTAGGAGCGAGCATGACTCCCGGTTCTAAACTAACGCTAACGGGTGTGGGCATGAACCCATCGCGCACGGGTGTTATTGATATCCTGAAATTGATGGGTGCTGAGATACGTATCGAAAATGAGAGAGTCACTGGTGGTGAGCCAGTAGCAGATCTTCACGTTGTAGGCTCACGCTTGAAAGGCATAACCGTCCCTGAGGAGTTGGTTTCGCTAGCCATTGATGAATTCCCTGCAATATTTGTTGCTGCGGTATCAGCAACGGGTCAAACCATCGTGACGGGTGCTGAAGAGCTGCGTGTAAAAGAAACGGATCGAATTCAAGTGATGGCTGATGGGTTACGCGCACTAGGTGCCGTTATCACGGACACGCCAGATGGTGCCATAATTAGTGGTGGGCGACTGTCCGGTGGAATTGCCGATAGCTGCGGAGACCACAGAACTGCCATGTCTTTTTCCATGGCCTCTTTGATTTGTGATGGTCCAATCACGGTTCTGGATTGCGACAACGTTAATACTTCTTTTCCGGGATTTGCCCAAATTGCCAAAAAAGTGGGACTAAATATTGTTGAACAAACAACCACTGGCTAGGAGTAATTAGTGACTATGGACTTGGCCATGAACATAATCCCTGTAATCACCATCGATGGCCCTTCTGGGGCTGGAAAAGGTACTGTTGCGCAAAATCTGGCAGATCTGTTGGGTTTTCACCTGTTGGATAGTGGTGCGGTATACCGTGCTGCTGCGCTTCATGCATTAAACTGTCAGGCTGAAATTGACGATGAAACGTCTGTTATGGTCGCCATGGAGAGCCTCAAGGCCACATTTCAACCCGATCCTGACGGTGTAAAGGCCTTTTTGAATGGTCGTGATATCACTCGGCAGATTAGATTGGAGACCACCGCCTCCGCCGCCTCGAAAGTAGCTGTCATGCCGTTAGTGCGAGCCTCTCTGCTAGATGAGCAGCGCAGTTTTAGACGATTACCCGGTCTGGTGGCAGATGGCCGTGACATGGGTACGGTCGTTTTCCCAGATGCCACTTTGAAGGTGTTTTTGTCCGCATCAGTGGAGGTTAGAGCGCTTAGGCGGGCTAAGCAGTTGAAAGACAAAGGTGTAGAGACTACAATGGCGAACTTGCTGCAAGAAATTGGTGTGCGTGACGAACGAGACAGTTCCCGCGAGCACTCGCCGTTGGTTGCTTCCCACGACGCGCTCATCATTGATTCCAGTGATTTATCCATCCGTGCGGTTGTCGAAAGGATAGCAGCGGCTCTGCCATTGATAGCAGTAACGGAATAAATCATATCTGGTGCTGCACTTGCATCACGAGTGTAGGTCCTTGTTTATCCTGCATAACTTTTACAGTGAAACCATTGATGGTTTCGCTTTTTTTAACTAACACATCGCATTGTCAGGATGGCACTGCGTCACTCACCTACAGGTTTACTATTTAATGTCAGAATCTTTCGCGGAGCTCTTCGAAGAGAGTATCTCCAAAGCCCAGATGAAAGTCGGTTCCATTCTTACCGGAACAGTTGTCGACATCACGGGTGATTACGTTATCGTCAATGCCGGACTCAAATCAGAAGGCGCTGTGCCTATTGAGGAGTTTGAAGATGAAAACGGTGAAACAGATGTAAAAATCGGCGATAGCGTCGAAGTAGCTCTTGATTCCGTCGAAGACGGTTTCGGAGAAACAAAACTGTCACGCGAGAAAGCTCGTCGTGCACGGTCCTGGACAATTCTTGAAAGAGCCCAGGAAAATGATGAAATCATCAAAGGAAACATTACAGGCAAGGTCAAAGGTGGTTTCACCGTTGAAGTCTGTGATATCCGCGCATTCCTACCTGGTTCACTGGTCGATGTTCGACCTGTCCGTGACACTAGCTACCTGGAAGGCAAGGAACTCGAATTCAAGGTTATCAAGCTGGATCAGCGTCGCAACAACGTAGTCGTTTCACGTCGTGCCGTCGTCGAATCAGAATACAGCGCTGAGCGTGAGCAGCTGCTCGAAAACCTACAAGAAGGTCAAGAAATTGTTGGCATCGTCAAAAACCTCACTGACTACGGTGCGTTCCTTGATCTTGGTGGCATCGATGGTCTGTTGCACATCACTGACATGGCTTGGAAGCGGGTCAAGCATCCTTCCGAAGTCGTTGAAGTCGGCCAAGAGATGCAAGTCAAGGTACTTAAGTTCGATCGCGAGCGTAATCGCGTTTCATTGGGTCTGAAGCAACTGGGTGAAGATCCATGGGTCGATCTGACTCGTCGTTATCCTGAAGGATCACGTCTGTTCGGTAAGGTCACCAACATTGCTGACTACGGTTGTTTCGTAGAAATTGAAGAAGGTGTTGAAGGTTTGGTTCACGTATCTGAAATGGATTGGACCAACCGTAACGTCAACCCGAACAAAGTCGTTGCCCTGGGTGACGAAGTCGAAGTCATGATTCTTGACATCGATCAGGAGCGTCGTCGTATCTCTCTGGGTATCAAGCAATGTAAGCCTAACCCATGGGAAGACTTTTCCGAGTCGTTCAATAAAGGTGACAAAGTTAGCGGCACCATCAAGTCAATCACTGA
>JBLHWG010000042.1:0-21565 GCA_047629055.1 Halioglobus sp. | reverse complement strand
AGCACAAGAATTGCACGTTTTCCAAATAACCACAACTTAAGGGTGGTCAAATCCAATAATGTCTTCCAAGGCTGGATAACCAGACAGAGCATGAGCTGCCAGCCTACCAGACATCATGGCTGCTTCTACACATCCGGCATTATGACTGCAAGAGGTCCAGTCCCCCGCAATGGTTAGATTGTCATAACTCATATCCAAAGGAGAAATTCTGTATTTCGAGGTCCCGGGTAAAGAGAGCACATAGCGATCCGAGGCATTGACGTTAGCTTTCCAGAACTGTGAATCAAAACTTGCCTCAGTAGCTCCAGACTCATCGCCACCATTAGGTTTTTCACTGTCTATCAATATTTCCCAACGGAACTTACCACTGGAATCAACCGCCTTGGGCCAAAACTCCTGGATATGATTATTCAGAAAATGGGTGGAATTATTCCTGACTTCATCTGCCCGATGCCCGGGATAACTTGGGTCCTCCAAAGTAATTCCACCTTCTAACTCTGGAAGTACACTACAGAAGTACGCAATACTGGCAGGGGCTTGTGGCCAGTTTTCCATTAGAGTGAGATGTGTCATATCGGCCCACGTATCAAATGGTGTGATAAATCCAGATAAGTTAATCGGTGGGCTGTCCCAGCCTAGGGACGACATATCTTCTCGCATCCATAGCTGCATCGCCTGTGTAGATACTGTGCCCAAATGGGTAACCATATCTTGCCAGCGCTTGTTTCGCGTGATGAGCTCACTGCAAATACCTGGCACAGCGCCCAAACCAACAGCCAGAACCACAAAATCGAAATCCTGTTGAACTTTAAGCGTTTTCTTGGCCACGTATCGTTTGTCCCAGTCCGATTCGAAGTCTCGATTCTCGCTTTTAAGGGTCTCACCGTCGAGTAACTGCTCAAAAATCGGTTTAGAGGGCCAAACAGGCAGTCCCTTGAGCTGAACCAAGGGGTCATACATATGCTTGTTCTTGAACATGGCCTGCATACTGAACTGGAGCTCTTCAACATACGGAAGCTCACCGGGTTTCAACGTTGCTTCATCTACGAGCGCGATGTTGTCAAGGCGATGGAAAAACTCGAAGGAGACACCTCGCTGCTTCAAGACTTCATAAAACGGTGCGAAGACAACATCTCCCATGCCGGCTGTCATTTTCCAGAAGATGGAACCGCGTGATGAAAAGAACATGCGCACAGCCCCGCGCAATGCCTGACCGGCGGACATTCTTGGATTGCTGGTATCACCGCCTTCATAGGCGAAAAGAAGATCGTAGATACCTCGCATAAAAGCCGAATTTACCGAGGATTCCGATGCTCCATTAAGGACAAGCCACTCACGCCAGTCATAGTCATCAATCGAATCAAAGCCGTCCGGATGTGTTGCAAGTTCAAAGCTAATAGCACCTTGTATACAGGCCAGAATAATATCGGCCATTTCCCAAAGCCGACGTGATTCATCATCGGTAGCAATGATGTTCTCAATCAACAGATGGGCATTTTTGCGGATCAAATCCAGCAACTGCTGCGTAAGCTTACTCGGCAACAGGGGTATTTTGCCGAAGCTCATGCCCAACAACTGAATTGCCTCAAGCAAGCCCGCCAATGAAACAACGCCACCCACTTTCAATAAACGTCCGATGGTATCCAACAAGATTTGCGGGGCAGTTGTTGCAGCATGTGGCGCCGTATCATGAGGGGATGGAGAAAAGTGCTCGCTCTGTCTGGAAGATAGGGACGAAAAAATGACACCCAGTAACTCTGTGGACCGCTGTAAGTAGCTTGCGACGGTGAACGGATTGTTCTCGCTTAGAGGATCTCCTGGAGTCGTGTCGTCCGAAGGAAAGTCAGCTGTCCACGGCCGCCATTTACCGTCAGCGCACAAATCAGCGATACCAACAAACGGATCTCGAGCAAAGGCGTCTTCAAATCGCGCTATGCTGTGAGTGGCGGGATCACGGCCTAATTCTGCGTAGCACTCACGAAGTAGCTGGAATGCATTTTCGTAAAAACCCATCCAGAGATGCAGCCCATGTTCTTCTATGCGGCCGCTAACCCCTCGACCTGAAGCCCCTTTGCCTCCCAGTCGCCACCCCTGTTGATACACAGTGATATGGAATTTACCCTGATGCTCTGGCCTGGAGAGCTCGAAAGCTGTGGTGATTCCGGCGCAGCCACCACCGACGATAGCCACTTCTAAGGGTACGTTATCGTTCTCATCCATAAAATTTAACAGAAACTAAGGGACATAAAACCAATAGGAATGAAGCACAGCTTCACGAAACAATACCGATTTACTTTACCCTGTTAGATCCATCGCTGCTTGAGGTAAAGCGTCTTGGGCGATTCTTGGTGTATTTGGCATCGTAAACAGAGCCAAAATAGAGTTTCTCATCTATCCAGAAATTATTAGTGGGAGGCCAGTTGCTGTTTATATTCCAGTGAAGCTGAACAGAAACCACCATTGTCACCATCAATAAAATGTAAGTGCTGACTAGAGTTCAAATCAAATAGCAAGCAGGTGATCAATGCTTGCTCTGTCTCGAAGAAACCAAAATCAACGTCACCAGTGGCATGCATATAATCCAGAATTACTCGAATGTCACTCACTTGCGCTGGTGTGCAATCGAGCACCATGCGCAAGACATCATCAAACTTACAATAGTCGGTATTAGTTTGCATTTCATTGCTGTACACCTCTGGATTGTATGCACCGATGCTAAAGCGGAAGCGCTCCATAATCCACTGAATGAAACTGTTAGCGCTGATTTCCAGTAGTCGCCCATCGGCCGCCAAGAAGGAGGGTTCATCAGGGAGAAGAACACTGGCCAGTGCCTGAGCATGACGGGTACACAACACTTTGTCACTTACATGCATCAAATCAAACCAGAGAACGTCATTCTTTTTGCGTTTTACGGAAAAAAATTACAATGCCTGTTGGCTATCGACCTACAGCAGCATGGGAACTACCGGTTGATTCGCCATATCGTTAATCACTTTACGCTGAAACGACTTTACCAGAGGTTTAATGGTTGCTACATCGTGTAGAAGAACGATGGAGGTAACAACTGATTTCTCTTTTCGCCAAAGGTATCTAATGGGGTCATTGTGTGCTCTTGTTTCGGGATGGGTGCAAAGGAGATAGTATCCGCAATCAACAATGGTTGAGATACAGTGGCAGCAGTGGGCAAGGCGTGTAAGGCTGGAACCAATTGCGGGTCATGCCAATGTGAAATCAGTGGTTTCATCGCCAATAAATAATTTTCCAACCTTCGGGAGACAACACGATTCGTCATCAAACCTCATTACGCTATGTTGATGCGGTCGCTCGGGTAGGCTCAATCCGCAAGGCCTCAGAAGAACTGGCGATAACATCTACAGCCTTGAATAGGCGGATACTAGCCATTGAAGCCGAATTGGGCGTACCGATATTTGATCGTATGCCTACGGGTGTCCGTCTGAGTGTCGCGGGTGAGTTGTTCATTCAGCATATACGCAAGCAATTAGCCGATATGGAGCGTGTGCAATCCCAAATCGCTGACCTCAGTGGGGAGCGGCGTGGGCATGTGTCTATTGTATGTGGGCAGGCGCTAATGAACTGGTTTATCCCCGAGATGATTCTTGAATATCGTTCGAAGCATCCGGCGGTTACGTTTAATGTCAGAGTTTGCAACCGTGATGAAGTAGAGCAGGCGCTTACAGATTTTTCAGCTGACATTGCATTGATTTTTGAACCTAAAATGTTTGATGGTTTTCACAGCATAATCGAAGTGCCTCAACAGGCTCGAGTGATGTTTGCCAAAAATCATCCTCTTTCAAAATTCGAAATGGTGCGATTGAGCGAATGCACGCAATACCCAATGGCACTGCCTACTCGCGCAAGCGGTATGCGTCATTTGCTGGAACAAGCAGCAATGAGGTCCTCTTTGACATTACCTCTTGTAATTGAATCTGATAGTCAGGCACTGTTGTTAAGAAGTTTGCTAGAAGGCAATACAGTATCTTTTCAGATTCCGATTGGTTTGGATGAAGAACACACAAATTCAAATACAGAAAGCTGTCCAATCGATATCCGGGATATTCCGGAAGGGCGATTATGTGTCGGAAACCTAAAAGGACGTAATCTCCCGGTTGCGTCAGCAAGGTTTCTAGATCAAGTAGCCAACTGCCTCCATGATCGACATGGACTTCGTCGCTGAATCCCTGTCATGTTGCGTCCATCGCTATGAGCAAGATGATAAAGAATCGAGACACCGATAATACCGCCACCGTTGATGACCACTGGCGCCTTTGTGGGTAGAGACCCCATTTTGTTTGGAAAACCGATATTCGAGTAATACGCATGCGGTTAATCCATGGTTACAACGATATTGCCAACGTGCCTTTTATCAATGAATGCCTGCTGTGCGGTATGTAATTCAGTGAGCGGAAAACTGTGCGCAAGCATTGGTTGGACGTCTCCGTTTTCTATGTAGCGAATCAGGTTTTGGAAAAAAGGTAGCCATCTTGCAGTGCATTTTTTGCAGCGGGCTAGTGTGTTCTTAGCATTGGATGTGTTTCGTTCCTTGGCCCAGAATGGTGCAACGTTAAAAATACATCATTCGCTAGGAATAGCCAGAGAGTTCAAGATGACTGATTTTCATGCACGACGAAAGTTATTAAAAGCGGGCGCTGCGGCC
Organism: Halioglobus sp.; assembly: GCA_047629055.1. Lineage (GTDB taxonomy): Bacteria > Pseudomonadota > Gammaproteobacteria > Granulosicoccales > Granulosicoccaceae > Granulosicoccus. Next base: position 16,890 of record JBLHWG010000042.1, on the reverse strand, counting down.
TCCATCCTGCCATTTCTGAAATCGATGCCAGCTGTCGCCCAAGGGTCTGACACCTTGGTGGTTGTCACCGGTCAGACAATAAATTCACTGGATCTTCATCGTTCGGGTACTAGTCGTGCTTCCTATCAGGTAGGTGTGAATTGCTATGACCGCTTGGTGTCTTTCGGCACTAAAGAAGCCATCGGTGGGGGATACTCCTACGACTATTCAGTTATCGAACCGGAACTGGCAGAAAGCTGGACAGTGTCGGATGATGGCCTGGTTCTAACATTTAAACTCAAACCCGAAGCGAAATTTTGGGACGGTCGTAAAGTCACAGCGGCAGACGTAAAGTGGTCGTTTGATCGTGCAGTGTCTGTGGGTGGATTTCCGACAGTACAAATGAAGGCAGGTGGTTTGGAGCGTCCCGATCAATTCGAAGCCGTTGATGACGCAACGTTTGTCATCAAGCTGGATCAGCCATCGAAGCTGACCATTCCTGATTTGGCTGTGCCGGTGCCTTACATCATGAACTCGGTGGAAGCCTTGGCCAACGCAACTGCTGAAGATCCTTGGGCGCTGGAATACCTGCATAAAACTCCTGCAGGTTCAGGTGCATTTAAAGTCGCCCGCTGGACGCCAGGTGAGCAGTTGGTATACGAACGCAACGACGATTGGGTCGGTGGTCCTTTACCGGCATTGAAGCGTGTAGTTGTGCGTGAAGTCCCTAGTCCTGCAACTCGGCGTGCGTTGGTCGAACGTGGTGATGTTCAAATGGCTTTTGATATTCCGGACAAGGACGCTGCCGAGCTGGCTGAGATCATTGATGTTTACTCCACACCGGTTGAAAACTGTATCCATTGCCTGTGCCCTAACTTTAGCTTCGAGCCTTTCCAGGACGCAAACGTGCGTAAGGCAATCGCCTATGCCATTCCTTATGAGGATATCTTCCAGGCCGCAGCTTATGGGCGCGGTCTTCCGCTATATGGTGGTGAAGAGGAAATCAACGATATCCAGTGGCCTCGCAAAACCCAGTACTACACTGATTTGGAGAAAGCCAAGGAGTTCATGGCAGCCTCTGGCTACGCCGATGGATTTGAAGTGCCATTGTCCATTAGCCTGGATTTAGCATCCTGGATGGAACCGACTGCTTTACTGGTCCAGGAAGCATTAGGCAAAATCGGTATTACTGTCGAGATCGAAAAAATTCCTGGCGCTAACTGGCGTACCGCTGTACTCGTCGAAAAACGTTTGCCTTTGCACCTGGAAAATTTTGGTGGCTGGCTGAATACGCCTGACTATTATTTCTTCTGGGCATACCAGCATGGACACCTGTTCAATTCGTCAAACTACTTGAATCAAGAGGTGGAAGATCTGGTTAATGCAACTCTGCACATGCCAATGGATGATCCTGAATACGCACCAAAAATCAAGCGCATGTTCGAAATTGTGCTGGACGACCTGCCACGTATTCCGTTGTATCAACCTGCATTGAATGTGGCAGCTAACGGGGCTGAAGGTTATGAGTTCTGGTTCCATCGTCAACTGGATGTACGGCCGATAACTCTGTCCTAAATGACGTTGTCCAATCACCCAAGACTTCGCGCAGTCGTTATGCGCTGCGCGCAGTCCATTCCAGTTGTCATCGGCGTCGTGGTCATCAGTTTTCTGCTTACCCGCGCACTGCCGGGTGACCCTGCTGTCTACTTCGCAGGCGTGGCTGCGGATGAAGCCTCTATCGAACAGACGCGTGTGGCTTTGGGCTTGGACAAACCGTTAATACAGCAGTTTTTCGTCTATGTTGGCAATTTGTTCCACGGAGATCTGGGACAGTCGATGACTAGTGGGCAACCGGTTGCCACCGATTTGGCCAACAGGTTGCCCGCTTCATTAGAGCTTACCCTCACGGCATTAATACTGGCCTGTGCCATCGCTATTCCATTGGGGGTGTTGGCAGCTACTCGCCCTGGTACTTGGGTTGATCATTTTTGTCGAGTGCTGGTGACGGCGGGTGTGTCGTTACCCACATTTTTTACCGGTATTCTGCTTATCTATATTTTTTATTACTTGCTCGGCATTGCACCCTCGCCACTGGGTCGGCTGGATTTTATCTATCTCGACCCGGATCACGTTTCCGGGTTCTACTTGATAGATGCCGCGTTGATGGGAGATTGGGAAACCTGGCGTGGGGCTGCGAAACAGTTGATCCTGCCTGCCGGGACACTGGCATTATTTACCTTGGCACCTATCGCAAGAATGACACGCGCCGCCATGTTGACTGCGCTGTCGTCCGATTTTATTCGTACAGCGCGCGCTGCTGGTTTGAGCAATCGCAAAGTGCTCTACGGTTATGCATTTCGAAACGCCCTGTTGCCTGTAGTGACGACGCTCGGTATGGTGTTTTCGTTTGCTCTTGGCGCCAATGTCTTGGTTGAAAAGGTATTCGCCTGGCCAGGCATCGGTTCTTACGCGGTGGAGGCTTTGGTGGTGTCTGACTACGCTGCGGTACAGGGTTTTGTACTGGCCATGGCGTTGTTGTTTGTGTTGCTTAACCTTCTTATTGATTTGGCCTACACCGCCATCGATCCACGCATTGTGTTTGCCGCAAGATGACAGAGCTCTCCTTGGATCCGTTGTCCAAAACCACTGTCAAGACGTCCGGAACTCTGGATCATCTTATTTATGTGCTGCGCGGAAACCCAGTCACGTTACTAGCCTTTGGCATGTTCGCGTTTCTGATGATTTGCGCCGTGTTTGGTCCCTCTATTGTGCCGTATGACCCATTGCAAACCAATGCAGTTAATGCGCTTCAATCGCCATCCCGGGCTCATTGGTTTGGTACTGATAACGTGGGTCGGGATGTCTTTAGCCGAGTCATCGTGGCAACGCGCCTGGATCTGTCAATCTCGGTTGCGGCGGTTGCCTTGTCCTTTATTGCAGGTTCGGTACTGGGTGCTATTGCAGGATATTGGGGTGGTTGGCTAGACATTATCCTGAACCGGTTTCTGGATACGATTATGGCTTTCCCGCTGTTTGTTCTGGCTATGGGAATAGTGGCAGCACTGGGCAATACGATTGAAAACATAATTTACGCTACGGCCATTATCAATATGCCGTTCTACGCGCGTCTTGTTCGTGCAGAAGTGAATATCCGTCGTGATGCAGGCTTTGTACGGGCGGCTAAGCTATCGGGTAATTCTGATATACGCGTGCTGGCGATGCATATTTTCCCCAATGCTTTGCCACCGATGATGGTGCAGGTGTCTCTTAACATGGGTTGGGCTATTTTGAATGCAGCGGGCCTGTCATTTATCGGTTTGGGTGTGCGCCCACCGACACCGGAGTGGGGCATCATGGTGGCCGAAGGCGCTAACTTTATCGTGTCTGGCGAGTGGTGGTTGGCGGTGTTTCCGGGACTATGGCTGATGATAGCGGTATTCACATTCAACCTCTTGGGCGATGGCTTGCGTGACATCGTCGACCCGCGCAAGAGAACCTGAACCATGCTAAGTGTGAGTGATCTTGCTGTCTCCTTTCAGACTCGTCGCGGCGAAGTGAATGCGGTGCGCGGCATTAGTTTTGAACTTCAAAAAAGCGAAATTCTCGGTATCGTTGGTGAGAGTGGATCCGGTAAGTCTGTCACCGCTTATGCGCTACTGCGTATTCTCGATGAAGGTGGCTTGATTAAAACCGGTGAACTGACTTACTCCGGTTTAGACCTGAGACGTACGACTGAGCGCGATATGCGCAACATACGTGGTCGTGAAATTTCAATGATCTTTCAGAACCCTCGCGCTGCACTTAATCCTATACGCAAAGTGGGGCATCAGATAGAAGATGTACTACGTCGTCATTCTCATGCCACACGCCAGAATGCCCGCGAAAAAGCCATAGAGGCTTTGAAAGCGGTTCGTATCAATGATGCTGAAAGTCGCTATGACGCGTACCCTTTCGAGTTGTCAGGAGGTATGTGCCAACGCATTGTTTGCGCTATTGCCTTGGCTTGTGATCCGAAACTGCTTATAGCTGATGAACCTACAACAGGTCTCGACATCACGACGCAAAAGGCGGTCATGGATCTTGTTCGTGACTTGATCCGGGAGCGTTCCATGAGCAGCATTTTGATAACTCATGACTTGGGTCTTGCTGCAGAATATTGTGATCGGATAATGGTCATGAAAGATGGTGTGGTCGTTGAGCAAGGAGATCCGGTCAGCTTGTTTTCGAATCCGCAACATCCCTACAGTCGTAAGCTGGTAGATGCTACGCCGCGCGATGGTGAAAGCATCCGAAGTTTGTTGCCACCGGAGGATCGTAAGCCACTTCCACCGCATGTTATTCAGGAAAGGGCTCTACTGGAAGTTCGTGATTTGGTTAAAACCTATCAAGGCAAATCTGGACCCGTATATGCGGTTAAAGGTATTTCGTTTAGCATTAAAGAAGGGCAGAGTGTCGGTCTGGTAGGTGAAAGCGGTTGTGGTAAATCCACCATCTCGGAAATACTCGTGCGACTGATGGATGCCACCAGTGGTGAAATATTATTTGATGGGCGCGATATTGCACATATTCACGCGCACAAATTCATCAAAGATTCGCGCCGTTCAGATATCCAGATGGTGTTTCAAGATGCGACGGATAGTCTTAATCCCCGGCACACCGCACGACAAACTATCGCAGAGCCTTTGCGCCGTCTAGGTGCCATGCGAGGAGCAAAGCTTACCGCGCGGATTGAAGAGCTGGCGACACTGGTCGGTTTGCCACAGCCGTTGCTTGATCGCTTTCCACATCAGTTATCAGGTGGGCAAAAGGCGCGTGTCGGCATTGCACGAGCCGTGGCGCTGGAGCCGAAATTTTTGATACTGGATGAACCAACGGCGGCGCTCGATGTGTCCATTCAAGCGGTTGTGCTTAATTTGCTGGTCGATTTACGAACCCAGCTCGGCATGAGCTACCTGTTTGTCAGTCATGATTTGCATGTTGTGCGTCTTCTGTGTGATCACGTAATTGTTATGAAAGACGGTGAAATCGTGGAGCAAGGCCCAACACATCAAGTAATGTTCAATCCTGAGCATGACTACACGAAGACACTTTTAACTGCCGCACCCAAGCCTCCAGCTCGGCGTGAAATAAGGCCGAATGACGATGTCTAAAGCTGAAGGTAAGTTGCAATCCTTGGGGCTTGAACTTCCCCCAAATTGGGTTCCGCGTGGGCAGTTTCATTCCTATCGTCGAGATGGTGGTGTTGTTTATCTTTCCGGTCAAATCTGTGAATGGGCGGGTGATGTCACGCACGTAGGGCCAGTAGAGGATTCCCCTGAGGGAATTGCGCAAGCTCAGGCCGCAGCCCGTATTTGTGCACTTAATCTGCTTTATCGATTACGTGAAGCATGCGACGGAGACTTGGATCGCGTTGACTGTATCTTGCGTCTTGGCGGGTTCGTGAACTGTCGGTCGGGCTTTGCCAGCAGCCCGGCTGTTATCAATGGGGCAACGGAAGTATTCATTGGCGTATTCGGTGAGGCTGGCTGGCATGCGCGTACGGCCGTAGGTGTGTCTGGTTTGCCGGGTAATGCTCAAGTTGAAGTTGATGCGGTGGCGAGGCTTAGGGACTAGTTAAGCGGAGTAGTTGTAAGCGGAGGAGTTGCTGGCCGCGGTAGAAAGGGTGCGAGTTGCTCCAAACGTTCTGCCATTGCCAACAACTGCATGTCATGTCCCGGTTGTGCGGCCAGCATGATTGATTTTGGTCTTCGCAAACTGTCCAAGCCCCACGGCAAACAGACTAAGGGGCCTCCAAATACAGTCCAGGGTGTTAGCCAATCCTGAAAACCGGTTGTTCCGTCCATCAGGGGGGCTGCATCGGGGACGGCCAGGGTTAGAACAATATCTACGCCTGTGAGTTGTAACCAGAACTCCTCCTTGGCCAATGATAGTAAGCCACGTGCATCTTCTAGTTCTGTTGCTGACACTTTAGCGCCTGCTTCAAGGCCTGCTCGAAACTTTGGGCGTAGCAGCGTCACGCAATTAGAGTGCATAAGTAGACTGTGCGCTTGAGCCGCTTCAGTATTCATGACGGTGCGATGAGCGGACACAATATCGGCAACGTTTGCCTTGATAGTAAGGTCTTTAATAGAAGTGCTTTGTTGGTTTAGAACGTTCCCGATTGCAGTCGAGGCATTGTGAAAGGCATGTAGAGTTTCTGTCGTTGCCAACGTCTCTGTGGGCAATAATGAGCGGACTACCGTGATTTCATTGTTACGCTTGGGTTCATTGCTGCTTTTGGGGGGCGTCGGGTCAGCCATGATAATAAAACCTTTGCGGGCTATCTTGACTGACCTTGCGATGATACCGACGGTATCAAAGCTTTTGGCTAAGGGGGTGACACCGGTGGTAGGCAACACACCGTATGTTGGTTTTAGTCCAACCACTCCACAGTATGCGGCAGGCCTGCACAATGAACCGGCAGTTTGAGTGCCAAGTGCCATGTCGATTATTTCTGCGGCAACTGCTGCGCCAGAACCACTGCTGGATCCGCCGGGAGAACGTTTTAGATCATACGGGTTACGGCAGTCTGTTGGGTCTGTGAAGGCGAATTCGGTAGTGGTTGTCTTGCCAATAATACGAGCACCTGCGCGTCGCAATGAGGCAACAACGGTTGCATCCGCAGTGGCGGGTTCTGCATGGCGACAGGCCTCACTGCCATTGCGTGTTGGTATTCCCTGAACGTCTATGATGTCCTTGACACCGACCGTTATGTTGGTCAAATCTTCCTTAGGTTTACTGTCAGGTATTGACGCAGTGCTATTGGGTTGGGGGCATAGTTCTACGAACGAATGGATATGGTGTTCCCACATTTGTAGCGCTGATAGTGAGCGACTACTTGATACCTGGTTGTTTGACTTGTCCATTAGTCGATCGCCCTGTTCAATTGACTCGTATCTCGTGTGTCAGAACATGCACAAGCAAGGGCCTTTTTAGTATGCAAATTGCCTTAGGCAACTTTACGCTCTTGGTCGATTTCAAAGCCGGGACGTCCCTCTAAAACAGATTCACGAATGTCTCCTCTGCATATACCCAGATCCTGTAATTCAATATCGGTAAAGGATTCTAGTTCACTAATGGCCTGTTTCTCATTCGTCTGCGTGCTTTCAACATCTATTTTCAACAGTTTCTCTGCAGGTACCTCCCACGGCCAAGCGCCGATTCCAGATTCCAGCAATTCTCGTGAGAAACCTAAATCCGATAGTACTCGGTCGCTTCGGCTAAGCAGAACCGTACGTGCTTGCTCACGTCCTACGTGGATCATGTAGGTTTCATATCTTTGGTACATACGCTTTAGTAACATCATGATTAAATTCTCCTGATTAGCACTTGTTAGTGTCATTCATCAATAAACGTGTCTAGAAGCGGCAGACTTCAATGAGGGATTCGTATAAAGCCTGATATTGAGTTACTTCACACATTGAGCAACAAGGGACTGGTGTTTAATTTAGATAAATACAGCGTCGTTAACAAACGACATTTTCTTTTGGTATCAGTAAGCGGAACTTAACTAGAGATTCTTTATGGCAAGGTCACTTCCACTCAATGCGTTAAATGCCTTTGAAGTAGCCGCTAGACATGAGAGTTTTGCCAAGGCATCCGAGGAGCTAAATGTCACACCTGCAGCGGTAAGCCAGCAAATACGTATGCTTGAAGACCTGTTGGGCGTTCAGCTGTTTCACCGTCTCAATCGAGGTCTGGTTTTAACGGCGGCGGGCAAGTCAGGGCTCAGCAAGTTGCAGGATGGATTTCGCCACGTCAACGATGCGGTTGATCAAATTCGTTCAACGCCGGATCAGATCGTCCTGGATGTCTGGATGGCTCCGTCATTTGCGTCTAAATGGCTTATGCCGCGGATGCGGCGATTCGTGGATTTGCATCCTGAGATAGATTTGAGAATATCCGCCAGTGCCGAGCTGATGGATACCGATGCTATGTCGCCAACACTGAGTGAAGATATTCTGCGTAGGCACAATGTCGATGTGGCTATTCGTTTTGGGCGCGGGTACTACCCCGGTTGCCATGTAGAGCGATTGATGAGCGTGGATGCATTGCCTTTGTGTTCACCATCACTGCTTAAAGATGTCAAGAAGCCGTTAAAGTCGCCGATGGATCTTGTTCACCATACCCTGCTTCACGACGAAACCCCGTATGAGGGGCGACCGACGTGGGCGAATTGGTTGAAGGCGGTAGGCGTGGATACGGTAGACGGCAATCGTGGTTTGCACTTCAATCGCGTGTCGCTGGCCTTAGCTGCCGCTGTCGATGCACAGGGAGTTGTTTTGAGCCTGGAGCAGTTGGCGACTGATGATTTGGATAAGGGGCGATTAGTCATACCTTTTAGCCATAGCGTTAAATTGGATCAGGCTTACTACGTTATTACGCTGGTTAATTCGACTGATGCCGAACATGTTGTGGCCTTTAAGCGTTGGCTTGAACAGGAGGTGGCTGAAGACGCCAGAGTAAAGCGGTCTAGGGCAGTGTGAATGTCTATGGCGTGGCGTAAACGATAAATAATTATTATGGGTATTTGCTTGGAATGCTGTTTTTCGCCGATGCCTTTATACAATGTGTGGCACCTACTGCGCGAAATCAAGCCCATGATTTTAATCATAGGGCCGCTGGTACTTGCCGTAATCTTGCCGCTATACTGCGATGAAAGACGTTGAGAATTCCAAGCTGTGATTACTAGTTACGACGATAAGATATGCGTGCTGTTGTCTGGTGGTAAGGGCTCACGGTTGCATCCTTTGACCGCGGATCGTGCTAAGCCCAGTGTTCCTTTTGGTGGTAAATATCGAATTGTTGACTTCACGCTCAGCAATTGTCTGCATTCGGGAATACGCCGGGTGCTGGTGTTGACACAGTACAAGTCTCATTCACTACAGAAGCATCTGCGTGATGCATGGTCCATCTTCAACCCTGAACTGGGTGAATACATTACAGCGGTCCCCCCGCAGATGCGCACAGGAGATTCCTGGTACAGCGGCACGGCTGATGCGATTTTCCAGAACCTCTACCTGCTACAACGTAGCGGTGCCAAGCGTGTGATAATTCTATCGGGGGACCACATCTATCGCATGGACTATGCCGCAATGCTGCGTTGTCACGATGAGCAGCAGGCAGAGCTGTCAGTCGCTTGCATGCGCGTACCCTTAAGTGGGGCAAATGCATTTGGTATCGTGACGGTGGACGACGCCGACCGCGTTACCCAATTTACTGAGAAGCCAGAGAGCCCTGCCTCGTTGCCTGGCGACAAAGACTATGCGTTAGCATCGATGGGCATCTATGTATTCAATATGGACGTTTTAAGCTCAGTCCTTCAACTGGATAAAGTTAACGCACACTCTTCACACGATTTTGGTAACGATTTGCTGCCGCGCTTAATTCATTCCCATCGCGTGTGTGGATATCAATTCGGTGGTGTCGATGGCCGCGTGTCGCCAGATCGGTACTGGCGTGATGTCGGTACGCTTGACAGCTACTTCGATGCCAATATGGACTTGCTTACAGCGACTCCACCACTGGACCTTTATCAAGATTCCTGGCCAATCCGTACGTACCATGGTCAACACCCTCCGGCCCGAGTAGTTTCTGGTGCCCATGGTCGCGGCACTATAGACAACTCTATGCTGGGCAGTGGATCTGTTGTTTCGGGTGGTACCGTTATCAACTCCATCTTATCTGCGCGGGTAAGTATCGAGGATGGTGCACAGGTGGAGTCCTGCATATTGTTTGACAATGTAAGCGTAGGGGCGGGGGCAAAGCTTCGCCGCTGTATCGTGGACAAAGATGTGCAGATACCACCGGGTACACAAATCGGCTTTGATCAGCAGGCCGATGCGGCGAGGTTTCATATTTCCCCAAACGGGATAGTGGCTGTTCCAAAATTGTGGAATGCCTAATGATGCAATGCCTTAAAAGGCATTAGCTCGACGTGCACAGTAAGCGCTTATGATGATTAAATTGTTTGTCGAGCAGCACGACCGTAAAGCCGCTATGGGCTTGGCGTAACATGCAGCACCTTGCCATCGGCAGAATCTGTAAGCAGATATAGCGTGCCATCCGAGGCCACCCGAATATCTCGTATGCGCATGCCCAGCTCCGTGAATAGACTTTGCTGTATTAGCGATTGATCCTCATTGACATGGACGCGCCGCACTTCCCTGGCCTTGAGCGCCGCTATCAACCAATTGCCTTGTAAGGTAGGGAAGGCATCCCCGTGTCCAATGGCCATGCCTCCTGGAGCGATGGATGGGGTCCAGTGCAACAAAGGTTGCTCTGTGCCTTGGTAGTGCGTGAAAGGTGAGATGGCTGCACCTGAATAATCGACACCGTAGGTGGCAATAGGCCAGCCGTAGTTTAGCCCCGCTTGTATTTGGTTGACTTCATCACCGCCGGCAGGTCCGTGTTCGTGTGACAGGACCATTCCGGTATCCGGGTGCGCCACAATGGCCTGCGGGTTGCGATGCCCATAGCTCCAGATTTCCGGTAATACCTGTGCATCTTCAACAAACGGATTATCCTTCGGCACGCTGCCATCATCGTTTAGACGTACAATGGCCCCTAGGTGGTTATCGTTGCGCTGAGCTTGTTCGCGAAAGTCAAAGCCGTCACCGATAGCCAACAGTAGAGTGTTGTCGGGCAGAAAGGCCATGCGGCCACCGTAATGCACCGGTGTGTTTTTAAAAGGGGAGGCGGTGAACAACACAGTCACATCGACGAGTGAGTTGCCCTCCAGTTTGGCTCTAGCCAGTCGAGTGGCGTTGGCATCGTCAGTGCCGTGTGCATAGCTGAGGTAGAGCCAACCATTGGTTTCGTAGTCAGGGTGCAGAACGACATCGAAAAGACCACCTTGGCTCTTAGCAAAGACATCTGGTACACCGGCCAGTGGTGTGGATACCTTGCCCTCGTCGATGATGCGCAGTTGCCCGCTGCGTTCCGTAACCAGCATTCTGCCATCAGGTAGGAACGCCAGTGACCACGGATGGTTAAGGGAATCGGCAACCACCGTGATGCTATATTGCTTGGGTTCAAGCGGCTCGTAGATGTTCGCCGAGTGCCCATACCCGCCAAAAAGCATGGCTAGCCCTACGACTAAAGAATGATGATGTCGGTGGCGCATAAGTTGACGGCAAAGTCTTAAACTGGACAGTAATAGACCAATCATAATGTGCTTAGAATTTTTGTTAGCCACGAGCCGATGCAAACACACCTAACTAAGTTATCCATCTCGTTTGCCTTGTCGGTAGTGGTTGCGTACACGCTTGCCAGTGTTGCACACACCCAACAGGTTTTGTCGGGCCTGTTGCAATTGGGCGTTCACATCCCGATTGCAGATCGTATTGCCATGATAGCGGGCGACTGGATTGGTCTGTACCTTTACATGGTGGTTATAGCGATAGGGCTATTAATAGCGTTTAGTGTCATGGGGCTGCTCAGGCGTGTGTTGCCGGTACCTAGAGCGTTGTTATATGGTTTTGGCGGTGCGCTGGCAATGCTGGTTATTCTCGTGTCCATGCGAGAGCTTGGATCTTTGACGCTAATCGCCGGTGCACGCGGAGCGTTGGGATTGTTTTTGCAGTGTGTGGCTGGAGCTATTGGTGGCGTTGTTTTTGGGGTGAGGAGATAACAGCCCGCTTTCATGCATATGGAAGTGACGAACAACTCCGGATCTAGTGTCGATAGATTGCCGGCCCGATGGGTAGAAAAATTGCCAGCGCAGCTCTTTCGAAGCTTCTGAGTATTTTCTCGCTAGAGCCTCCGGAATAAGGCAGTCGCTTGCAATCCTCGTGCTGTTCAATCGACTCTTCCAAACATCGGTCATAAGTAGCTATGGATTTGATGAGCACTAAGAGGTGTTGCCAAGCTGCATTTAGAGCTTCTCTGAATGCCTTGGAAAATTCATTCTCAGCGTTCTCCAGCACAGATTCAATCACCTCTCCTAAGCCGCCATTTCTTGAGCTGACTCGAATATTAAACTCCAATAACAGCGCTATGAGCTGATTGCCTGAGGCTGTCTTGTGCCTCACAGCAAGCTCTCTTAGGCGCAAGATTGATTGTAATTGTTGTTGCTCAACAGTCTTTCCCTTGATGAAGCTAATGTCCGGCAAGAGTGATGCCTGGACAATGGCCAATGCATCGTTCTCGTCTGTTTTCTGGTTCTGCAGGAAAGTGCATACCAATTCGGCTGATATAAGATGAGCTGCATGTCCAGCCTCAATGGCTTTTTGCTTCCAGTAATTTGATGTGCCTCAGTCTTCAAAGACAATAGTTGTGCTGTGTGTTTTGAATAACCATTCGAGAAAATCATAATGTGTCATGTCGGTATTCGAGCGCACTTTCTTGTTCGCGTAAACACACACTTGAATGACGTCTTTTGCTAAATCAACTCCAACCGTAGTATTCTTCATCACGGACTCTCCTTAATATAATTTGTGTTAGAGCAATTACATTACCCCACTTCTTTCAGTAGGTAGGGGAGTCCAATTATCTTCCTATACTCTGCGCTATGCGGCCTCTCACGCTGGTCAACCGCTGGTGACTTTGCAGACCGTGCTAGCCAAGGCGCGGGTGAATCGTTTGGTTATATTTGTACAGACTCAAATCGGAAAATTAGGTATAAAACCTAGCCCGTGGAATTCGATGGATCTGGCAAGTCAAATGAAAGGAGGCATCCTGACTAAGTTTTGATAGTAGAATATTACGGTGAGCTAACCGGTATACGTGAGCCATGACATTGCAAGCTACTTTCATATTGACCAATTCAGAACGCCTTCCCACGAGCAGAGTTTCAACGGTTTCCGTTTTAATGGCATTTGCGCTTGCATGCTGTTGTGTGTTCGGTTCCGCTGCTGCGACTGCTCAAGAGAAAGAATTTGTCGTCGCCACTAAGGAAGCCCCGCCGTTTGCCATGCTGAGTTCTGACAACCAATGGCATGGTTTGTCAATCACACTTTGGGAGGCTGTGTCACAACAACTGGGGATCAAATTTCGCTACGAACAGGCGACTCTTGCTCAGATGATCGAGGGTGTGGCCGACGGACGTTTTGATGCAAGTATTTCGGCGATTACCATCACTCATGAACGAGAACGAGTGGTAGATTTCAGCCACCCGTTTTATACCACGGGTTATGGCATCGTCGTTCCGCGTACAGAGTCGGCCTGGTGGAGCATGTTCAGCCGGCTGTTGTCTCTTGAATTTCTCAAGGCCGTCGGCTGTCTAATAGTACTCCTCACATTTGTCGGTTTTTGCTTCTGGCTAGCAGAGCGGCGTAAGAACCGTAAAGAATTTCGTCCTGGTATTCAGGGAGTCGGGGATGGTTTCTGGTTTTCTGCGGTCACCATGACGACAACCGGGTATGGTGACATGGCTCCACGCACATGGGCTGGTCGTATTGTTGGCTTGGTCTGGATGTTTACGGCATTGCTTATCACCTCCACCTTTACGGGCACGATTGCTGCCGCATTAACTGCCGAGCGACTGGAACAACTCGTCGAAGGGCCAGCAGATTTGTCTGGCACCACAACGGGGTCGATCGCACATTCAGCGTCTGATGGTTGGCTGCGGAGCTATGGGCTGAACTTCATACCCTATCAAAGCGTGGAAGATGGGCTTGAGGGCGTTGCAGCGGGTGATATACAGAGTTTTGTATATGATCGCCCCTTGTTACGTTATCTTGTTGAGAAGACTTACGCTGACTCGATTGAGCTGGTACGTGGAACATTTGGACGCCAAGATTACGGCATTGCATTACCACCAGGAAGTGAGTTGCGAGAGCCGTTGAATAGAGTATTGCTAACATATCTCGGCACAGATGAATGGGAGGCGCTACGGCGGCGTTGGCTGGGGCCAGGCTAGTTTTTCAGATACTCAGTACACGCCGTTATACGCTGTGTAAAGAGGCGAATCGGTGTTTAGTTACACGGCTTTTTTACCAACAACGAGATATCCTTTCACTGGGGTGTTTCGTTCTATCCGCAGGACACTTTCGTGAATTCCCTCTATTTGGTAGCCAGCAGCCAGCATCGATGTATTCAAGTAGGCGAGTGTATGACTGTATCGTCCATGCTATTGAAGGCAGTAAGCCGTAATAGTTTCCCCGTCATGGCGTTCAGCGGTGAAGATAATACATCCCCCCGCTGTTAGTGCCTTGTAGGAGAGCTGAAGGAAGTCTAATAAGTTGCCGAAGTAACAAAGCGTATCAGCAGATTCGATAAGATCGCATTTGTTAGAGACTTGTCGAAAATACTCATTAAGATCCTGTTCAATGAGTTCGTCATATTGATCGCGATACTTCGCTCTATGTAGCATTCCTGGTGATAGATCAACACCGATCAGTTGAGATGCTAGCGGTTTCAGATAATGTCCACAGAGGCCGGTGCCACAGCCGGCATCAACAATGCTGAGAGTTTGCGGATCTGTGTGTTGGTGCAAGTCCTCGACAATGGATTGAATCTGCTGTGGGGCATTGTATTCGAGGTTGGTGAGTACTTTGTCGAACGATTCTGCAAAACGATCGAACATATCTTTGACATAGCGTTCATCGGGTTTTTCTGGCACTTCTACGCCCGTTGCTGCAGCCATCAAATGAGTAGCGGTGGGATCTAGGATAGGCAGCTAACCATTGTTGGTAAATGTCTATCGCCGCGTCCTGATTGTCTAGCAACTGACAAAGCCTTGCCATGGAGATTAGCGTTGATTTCTGATTCGTTTTATCTAATTCACTGTTGAGACAGGATTGGAGAAGTTGTAGCGCAGGTTCGAAATGACCGAGTGTGGTGTACATATCTGCCAAAGCCATCAAACAAACAGTGTGTGCCGGATTCCTCTCCAAAACTTTGTTGAAATAATTTTCAGCAGCGGTGTAATTTTCCCCAGCCTTTTCGATAACCGCCATATTCTAAAGCGGTTCAACGGCTTGAGCATCCATATCTATTGACTTGAGGTAGTAGCGTTCTGCTTCATCAAGACGATAAATTGAAAGATACATATTTGCCAGATTATTGCATCCAGATGCGTGACTGCTGTCGACGGCTAGGCAGCCTTCTGCCAGTTCTATGTCTCGGTCAGCGTTGCCTCTCTGAAATTCAAGCATGCCAAAATAATTTAGTACATCAGTATTCTCAGGGTCATTATCTAGAATGCGCTGGTACGCCTCGCTCGCTTCTTCCAGCTTAGCTTGTCGGTGAAGCCCTACTGCTTCTACAACGTTAGTATCCAAAATATATGACTCAGTCCTGTGTGGCCACTGCATATTAATGCAGCCCCTGTGAGCACCCACCATTCATGTGCATTAAGATTGCAAGGCGAACACGCTCGACGCCTTCATTTTATCGCCTCCAGCAGCCATCGGGAAATTTATGTTTCCAGCCAGGATGCTTGTTTGCGTGACATAATTATCAAGCAACCAGGGATGACGTCTATTTTAGTTGATCGTCCCACTTTGCTAATAAGTCTGCAACGAGCCGTGTACAGGAACTTGGGCAATAATACCCAATCACAGAGTAGATGCGCAGATTTGCATTATCGGGTTTCGCTTAGGTATTTACCCGCAATTGCAGGCAATCCCAGGGAGGGAATCTAGTATGACTACGATCACGCCCTGAGTCATTCAGTCAAGTAACAGGTGCATGTCCCGCTTTCACTAACAGATACCTGCCAGCTTTCAAACTATGACAGAAAGTAGGACTGACTATCTATATAATGAGCTCATCTTTCTGCTCAGGGCTTAAATTGGCTGGATTGATCGACGGGTGCATACCTTGGGTATAGCAACTCCTGGCTTCATGTTCAGTCACACATCCATTTATTGGCCTGGGTAGTCACCATAACAGTATTGATTAACATCAAATGATTCTATAATTGCTTGATCATAGATACTGGCATCGATTGTTATACGACCGTCCTTATATTCTTCGTTCGCACCGCATTCTGCGTAAATAGTAACAACGCCTTCCTCGCCTGGTCCTATAAAGGCGGGTGATATGTCTACGCTTAGCCAATCGGAATCGCTAGACACAACGGGTGTCATCGAGCCTGGCCCCGTATTCGTGAATAGAACCGAATCCTGAGTGGTATCAAACAATAATGTGTATAGCTCCAGAAAATCGGAGGTTAACGGGCTAAAGCTCGGGAAATAGATCTCGTCACATGCGTCACCATAACCGTTGTCATCCAGATCAGACTGAGTGGGGTTTATGTCAAGAGGACAGTTGTCTAAAGTGTTTGGGACACTGTCGCCATCAATATCAGAATCACAGGCGTCGCCCATTCCATCAGCGTCTAAGTCAACCTGATCTGAATTGGCCTCTGCTGGGCAATTGTCCAGGGCATTAGTAACACCGTCATTATCTGAATCATTTGATGAGCAATTTAAATTCACATTAAGTGAGAGAGAATCAAGCTCGCTTGCTATGTTCAAAGTCCCTGAACGAGTGATTGCATCCTGTTCACAGCTCGCCATAACTGATAAGGTTCGGCTGTCACCCGGTGGAATTTCGCCTTGAGATAATTCAGTTTCGAGCCAAGAAGAGCTACTCTCAATCGTGAAATTGAGAGTAGCGTTACCTTGATTACCGATCTGAATTGAACCCTGCGCTGATTGTTGTACTAGAGCGTTTAAATCCAAGTTTGTTGGAGAAACTGACAATAGAGAAGCCCGATTGTCGAGACATTCCAGGTTCACTGGAACACTGTATGTTCCAGCTTCCACTGCATCGATGATGATAGTGCCAAAGTATGTTCCCGGATCGGAGGGGCACTGAGCAACCACCGTTATAGAAGTTTCTGCCCCTTCATTTAGTGGGTTTGTATTTGGTTCCACAGTTAACCAGGGTACATCTGCGTTAGCAGTAAATGTTAGAAGGTCT
>JBLHWG010000041.1:0-21711 GCA_047629055.1 Halioglobus sp. | reverse complement strand
AGACGGAATTTCGTTGCTTTCATGACTTAGTGATATCAACGCTATACGTGTTAGGGCTAAGTGACATTTCACCAGTCTGACGACTTCATCACGCTTGCATCAGTAGAAGCTGATCGACGACAACGTTCCGAACAATACTTGATGGAATCCCAGAGTCCACGACTGCTCCACTTCTTGCGGTTGTTGAATGGCCTGTGACATACGGGACATATCTTCGACTCACGCACGCCTTTATTACGCTTACAGGCCGACATGTTTTCTTACGCGTTTCCAATATTGTGAGAAACTTTGGTAATCTTCTGGGGGATCAGGGTAAACCCAGCGCCTAGGCGTCTGCCGACCAGGCCATCCCAGACACGCCGGGTATTCCCTGTAAACAGGCATGGCTTTACTGCAGGCAGACTTCAGCTCGTCAAGTGTGCCTGAGATAACTACAGTACCTTCAGGAAGCCAGTGACGGATTAACTGCCACCTGTTCGGACTCAACGGCCACTGTGTAAAGAATTCAACATCGAGAAAGAGAACATGTTGCTCAATACTCCTCTCCCAATACTTATCCAGGTTCCATATTGAATGGATAGCAACCTCGCCGGAGATAGGCTGCACGGCTTTAACATCCAAAACAGAGCTTAGATCAGTCTCTCTTCGTTGCCATTGTGAACGCTCGCACAGTATCTCTGGCACCGCCAATTCACCCAACAACTCATAAGAGCAATCTAGCCAGCTCCCAGTTTGAGTGCTACCACTAAATTTATTTAGATTTTGCTGATTAGCAATATATTGCTTATGGCTAAATGTGCCTGCAGCCCACTGCCAACTCAGAGTATTGGATGCAAGGTCACCGTCTAGCAGATGGTAATGCATCCACCGTGCAGGCTCATACCAACCCGTTTTAGCCGTATTGCAGGTAATACCTGCAACCCACATTCTAGCGTGATTATGCAGAGTGCCATGGCTCATCAAATGATTAATAGATTGATCGAGAACGTTAATTCCAGTGCTGGCATGCTGAATTGCATCAGGCATTAAATCACTGCTCGCTTCTTGGGTATGTAGCAAATCACTGAATATCGATTCGCCCTGACGTTGCCAGGTTCTATGAAAGTACTCACGCCAGGCCAGCTCGTACAAAAAACGGTAGCAATCCTTGGGCGAAAATCGCTCAATGAGTGATTCAGCTAGGGTTGTTGTGTCGATAATGCCATGGCAGACAAATGGACTTAACCAAGTTACGGCTCCGTCAAGATGATTTCTTGTCTTATCGTAGGCACGCGGATCAATCCGCAAGATGCGTTCTTGCAACTCGTCATCATCACACAAGAAGTGGGAATGCTCTGGAGTCATAGCTAACTGTATTGATCGATTAAAAGGAAAGGCACGTAACATTAATATGCGAATCGCCGGCCTCATTTTTCCAAATCAGTTATACCGTGACCACCCAGTTGTACGCTCAGCACCGGAAACCGTATTACTCATTGAAGATTCACTGTTTTTTGGTGATAAACAATACCCGTTAGCATTTCACAAGCAAAAGCTTGCCTACCACCGTGCCACGATCCATTCATATGCATCGCTGCTATTGAAAGACTCCATACCGTCAAGGACTGTCAGTTGGAAAGAACCGGCCTCATGCTTGTCCAAGCTATTTAAAGAGCTGGCAAGCCAGGGTTTCACCAAATTGGTCTATTGCGAGCTAGTCGATTATGAGCTTGAGAGGAGAGTACAAGTCGAAACGGTCAGCTCCGGACTCCTCTGCGAGATATTGCCTTCTCCTGGATTTCTGAATTCAGACGCTGAGAACACTCAATGGCGTGCCGGGCGAAAGAAGTGGTTGATGGCTGATTTCTATCGCTGGCAGAGGACGCGCACTGGCATATTGATGGACAACGGCAAACCGTTAGGTGACAAATGGAGCTTTGATGAAGAAAACCGCAAAAAACTCCCGATTAAAAATATTCCCTACCTGCCACTGTTATCTAAACAATCCCCCGATTGCTATAACGAGCAGGTGCTGGCCAGTATAGATAGAGAGTTCGCTGATAACCCAGGACAACATTCGACAAAATATTTCCCCATCACACACGAAGACGCTGACGCATGGCTAAGTTGTTTTTGCAATGAGCGTTTGGATAATTTCGGTACCTATGAAGATGCTATTGTCCGTGATGAGAATTGGCTCTATCACAGTGTCCTGACCCCGATGCTCAACATCGGTTTACTAACACCACAGCAAGTATTAGATAAGGCTCTAGCGACAGCTCGAGAAAGAGATTTACCGTTAAACAGCATTGAGGGATTTGTTCGCCAAATACTCGGGTGGCGGGAGTTCATGCGCGCAACCTATCAGGATCATGGTGTCACCATGCGGACCGGCAATCATTGGCAGCATCACCGGGAATTACCAACATCATTTTATACAGGTACAACAGGTATCGAGCCCGTTGACAACGCTATTAAACGTATTCTAGAAACGGGTTACTGCCATCATATCGAACGATTAATGGTACTTGGTGGGTTCATGTTTTTGTGCGAGATAAAGCCGGATGCTGTCTATCGGTGGTTTATGGAAATGTTCATAGACAGCTATGATTGGGTGATGGTGCCCAACGTCTATGCTATGAGCCAACATGCTGATGGCGGACTGATAACCACGAAGCCTTATTTCTCTGGCTCGAATTACATCATTAAGATGAGCAATTACAAGAAAGGCGAATGGTCTGAGATTTGGGATGCCCTGTTCTGGAGATGGATCTTCCAGAACAAGGATCGACTTGCTGGCAATTTTCGGTGGGCGATGATGTGTAAAAATGCTGAACGAATGAGTGAGTCCAAACGAAACTCACATATTCAATTGGCAGAGCAATTTCTGACGCGTCTACACAGTGAGAAATAATTTTCATCCTAGCCTAGCAATACTACACGTTAGTAAGCTTCGGCAAACAGTGTTCAACGACCCATGATTAAGCAACACTGATCACCCAATAAAACCTAGTAAATTGACTACTTTTTCTTTTTACCTGGCACTACGATATCCACCGCTGTACCGACGACATCCGTTGCGATGTCAACTGTTCCAACGACAATATCCGTGGCCACTCCCACTGCTGTAGCTACTATGCATCCTGACATTGGAACACTGAGAATAATGATTAATGCGAATCGTTTCATGTAAACCACGCTGCTATGTTTTGGTAATTGACGTTTGAATATCAACTGCTGCAATTATTCAGCCTGATACTTTCGTATGCAGATCGCAATAATTTTAAGGGGCTGAATAGAATCGACAACTAATTCACAAATAGCTATGAATTGCTTCAACGTTACACCGCTTATAACGCCAGTTATCTTACAAACTTGGTAGTCATCCATTCTTCAATGCAGTCTGCGCGCTCGTCGCCCTTTAGCTGTAGAATTCAACGCTCTGAAGCAGTTCAACACAATCGAGCTATTTGTGGGTAGCGGAAAACCAACGCCCAACATTACATAGTTTATAGGCACCCTCAAAGGCCCTGTTGTGCATAGAATTCAGAAGCGGCCTTGATACAGAGAATGGGATGACCAAGAAAACGAATCTAACTGCTTCTGCAGATGCCGCGTTAGCGGTTGATTCTTCGCATTTTGAGTCGCGAAAAATCCAGACTATCGATAGTCGCACTTTGCTTATTAAACCCACTATTGCCACGCTGGCTTTCAGTCTGCTGTTCGTCTTTCTTGGGCTTGCGGTAGCTGCAGTATGGGCCGTGAGCACAATGACATCATTCGAAGGCCCAGACTCGATTCCACTGCTTTTGATTGGAGTGCTGTTTATTGTTGCTGGCTTGGGAACCTATTATAGTAGCAATGAACAACTGCTGATCAATAATAATACAGGCGCTGGTTTCATACGATCCTGGTACCCTGCAGTCTCATCCGAGAAGGCCTCAACATATAAGCAATTACTTGCACAAGACATCGTCGCAATCCAGACAGTTTCTCGCCCAGTGAAACGTCGATCCAATAGGAGTAAGCGAAGCAACAGTTATACGGAATATCAAGTTAATCTGTGCACGGCAGACGATGAAAGACACAACGCCTTCATTACCCTGAAGTCCGAGAAGGCTGATCAGCTGGGAAGCCAATTAGCTAACTTGTTCAACGTACCACTGCGAGCCCAATAGCGAGCTAGTGGGTATCGGCATTATCGACGCCCACCCACAACCCCGTATTGAGCTGAGTCAATCAGTACCCGACGGCAGCACCATCACTACGCGGATCAGCCCCCGCCTCAATCAGGCCGTCGGGATGGCTAACCAGTGCCCCTGCGTGTCCCATGATCTCCTCAAAGTCGCCGACAACTTCCACGTTATGCCCAGCCTCTCGCAGCTGGTTGATCATCTCGTCATCAAACCGGCTTTCAATTCGCAAGCTGGTTGATTCACTGCCCCAGGTACGTCCAAGTAACCAGCGCGGTGCTGTTATCGCTTCCTGTAAAGCCTGTCCATGCAGCACATGCCTTGCAAACAGCATAGCTTGTGTTTGTGGCTGACCCTCTCCACCCATTGTGCCGTATGACATGACTCGACCATCGCTCAACTGAGCCATCGCTGGTTGAATGGTATGGAACGGGCGACGCAGAGGCGCAAGGCTATTGTGATGGGTAGAGTCCAATGAAAAGCTAGTGCCACGGTTTTGCCATGTAATGCCTGTGGAAGGTAGAACCACACCAGAACCAAACTCCCAGTACACACTCTGGATAAAGCTGACCGCTCTACCCTCACTATCCATAGCTCCAAGCCAAACGGTGTCGCCTTTGCTCGCGGCATCTGGCCATGGTGCAGCAACACTTGGGTTAACCTGCGCGGCCAAGTCATCAAGGACCTTGTCGTTCAGAAACTCGTTAGCGATAACACTCATATAGGCAGGGTCACTGACGTATTTATCACGGACTCGAAATGCACACTTAGTAGATTCCACCATTGCATGTACGTATTCAAAATTATCCAACTCCTGCACATCAAGCCTGTCGTAAACGCCCAGTAACAGCAATGAAGCCAGCCCCTGAGTCGGAGGTGGCATGTTGTAAACCGTGTGACCACCCACCTTCAATGAAAGTGGTTCGATGTCCAACGCCTGATGCTGCGAAAAATCAGATGAGCGCAGCGGGCTACCGACAGCTTCAAGGTCGCTAGCCATGGCCACTGCTAGCTCACCACGATAAAAATCATCCAAACCATTACGTGCCAACGCTTCCAACGTATTAGCCAGTGTTTTTTGATAGAGACGCTCACCTTCGATAGGTGTCTGCCCATTCTTCAGATACATCTCAGCAAACCCAGGTACGTCGATTAGTTGTGAGAGCTTGTCCGCAGCATTGTTAGCCAGAGTTGCTGTGACCGAAACACCGTTGCGTGCGTAGTCAATAGCATCCTCAAACAACCGTGATAACGGTAGTTTTCCACCCAGTTGCTGCCGACTGTACTCATAGGCTGCATGCCAACCAGAAACAGTACCTGCCATGGTCAGCGCCGCTTGTGGGCCACGTGATGGAATAGCATCCAGGTTCTGGTTACGGTAGTAGTCGATTGATGCAAGTCCAGCAGCACCGCCACATGCATCAAGTCCTTTGACAGCCTGACCCGGTGTGTGGATCAACCAGAAGTTATCGCCGCCAAGGCCGTTCATGTGTGGGTAGACAATCGCTATGGTGCTGGCAGCTGCAATCATGGCCTCCACCGCATTTCCGCCGTCTCGAAGTACGCGTAAACCAGCTTGGGAAGCAAGATGATGTGGCGCTACAACCATGCCGTTATAAGCGCGTTTCGTGTTCAACATGTGATAACTGTCCTGTGTGTTGTATTTAAACTGTACTGCCACGCATCGATGACCATCGCCACGCCGCCAAGAGTGTCCCAGCCAGATGTACAACCCATGCCATTAAGTGCTGTTACAAGTGTAGCGGCTTCAATTTCCTCAGCCTGAAAAATCTGATCTAGTACTTCATTCATTGACTCACTGCAAAAACCCTCCGCTGCCTGCTCTAGGTGCGCTGCAGAAATTTCATTGGTCAGCACTGGCAGGCTGGATTCGATAGCTTTCCAAATAGCCTTAACCAGGTCGGCACGCTGGAAACGTAATAACGCTAGCATGACTCCTGCAATAGCATCATCACCTGCGGGGGTTAATCCTGGCCCTGCTCCCAGCAATCCCACGGCGGCACTGGCATCATGGTTATCAGAATCTCTACGTGAATGAGCAAAGCCTGTGTACAAGTAGTCAAGCAAACCATTCAGAGACGGAGAAGTTGTTTTACGAAGAGCCGATTGCACGGCCGACTCGTTCTTGCATGAAGTGTGATTACCCAGCAACCAGAAAAAACCATCCTCAGGCATTCCTCGCAACGTTTTAAGGGTATTCCGATTACGTTCTAAAATCTGTGGTGCCAGAGTCGTGAAGCTTACGTCACCATGATAGATGGAAGCCTGATTTGCATCGATTACCTGTCCATCATCAAGCAAAATTTTCTGATTTGAAATACGCACGTATTTGCCAACAGTGACTTTAAACGGTAAGCAGTGTTGCTCTGAACCCAGCAAGGCATTCAAAGGACCACAACCAATTTCTGGTACGCCAACACAGAATATACCGCCTGTAGTTTTCATATAAAAACTGCGTTCAAAAGCCGCCATGATCCGTCCTTGATGGACGCCATTTAACCGCTGCCTGGCTACCACTCCAACACTTGATAATGAATACTTCCCCACTCCTGCCAGTGTGGTGTCTAAGTGAAGCTTAGAGCTCGCCTCGGTGGTTAACGGCACAAGGTATCTGCAACGATATGCGTACCAGCGTCGCCATTGAGTGCGGGTATTGCCTCATTCAAGTGAGCGATAATCACGCGCTCGCCACCGCCTTCGATAAACCGGATGGCCGCATTGATTTTAGGGCCCATGCTGCCTGGAGGAAAATGACCATCAGCAAGCAATTGCTTTATCTCGCTGACGGTGACCTGCTCAAGCAACTGTTCATCAGGCTTGCCAAAATTGATAGCTACTTGGCTTACGGCAGTCAAAAGCATCATCACAGGTACCCCAAGCACATTGGACATAAGCGCTGAGGTCAGATCTTTGTCTATTACAGCTGCCACACCGTTACGAACTCCATTTTCATCACGTACAACAGGAATACCACCACCACCACCCGCGATTACGATAGTTCCACGCTTGGACAATTCTTCCACTAATGAAATATCGCAGATGTGCGTCGGAATCGGAGATGGCACAACATGACGCCAACCGCGGCCAGAATCCTCAGCCATGCGCCAGCCCAACTCTGCACTGATAAGGCTGGCTTCTTCTTCTGAATAGAATGCACCAATTGGTTTGCTCGGATGGCTGAACGCCGAATCATCAGCGGCAACTTCAACTTGCGTTAGCAGCGCAGCAACGTGCCTCTGGTTACCGACAATGCGCAATGAATTCTCAATAGCCTGCATTAACAGATAAGCGATACCCCCCTGGCTATGTGCAACACAGATATCCAATGGCATCGGTGCGATACGATCTCGAGTCAATACCTGCCGCATGAGAATTTTGCCAACCACCGGCCCATTACCGTGCGTGACAATCAATTCATTGCCTAGTGACGTCAGCGGTAGCAAAGACGTTGCGGTTTGCTGAGCAATGGCTGTCTGCTCTTGCGACGTACCCTCAATATCCTCTGGGTGAGTTGCGTTACCGCCTATAGCTATTAGCAGGCGTTGCGGTAATTCAAATTGTGTGTACATGCCTGCATTCATCCGGTTTGTGTTTCATGAGCCCTTAGTGCTGGAGATGCGCCAGTGCCATTTTCACCGCGTTGGCATTGGAACTCGCAACTTGAATTCCAGCTCGCCGTAGAATATCGATTTGCCTGCTGCGAACTTGTGGGTCCTGTTCGGTACCTGTGACCGAAGCTATGACGGGCACAGTTCTTTGCGCCGGCAAACTATTAACAAGATGTCCAGCAGGGTCCACATGTGCACCATAACCGATAACAACATCAAGCAATAACACGGCAGTTTGATCATCGGCCAAAGCGTCTTGCAGCTCTTGATCACGCACCGAAGGTTCGATCATCGGGTGTGGTTTGCCTTGCGTGTATTCATCGGCACCCAGATCGATCAGAGTATGCCCGGCAGCATCGACTGTGTTAGCCACCCCCGGTATAGCGGCGTTGGATGACACGGCAACATTTGCCATTTTGCATATGACCTGGGCTTCTGCGCACAACGTGCCACCACAAAACAATCCACGTAACCACCCAACAGCGACTGTGGGCTCGTCTGCATCAGCTGTTGTGGCCTCATCTGCAAGCTTTGCGTTGCCAGCAGACTCTGTAGCCGTAGCCAACGTAGTCGCCCAGACAGCATTGGTAGGCAGAGTTGGCTTATCACCTCCGATGAAGCATATAGTAAATGATTTGCTACTTCGAGCCACTTGAGCTAACACAGCTTCAGCAACATCTGCAGCAGGTGGTTTGGAAATAATTACAATATGCCGAGTTGCCGCATCGGCTTCAAGCATGTCCAGTGCCATCAACGTGGAAATACCACCGACCTGGTGCGTAAGGTCTCTTCCACCCACACCGATCGCATGCGAAATTCCTTTGCCCATACCAGCTAGTAAACAACTGACTTCCTGAATTCCTGTACCAGATGCGCCGACAATACCGATATCACCACGAGGCAATTCATTAGCAAACGCCATTGGAACACCGTTGATGATTGAAGTACCACAGTCTGGCCCCATGACCAAACGACCTAAAGCGCGGGCTTCTAGTTTCAGAGCTACTTCTTCGGCCAGCGGCACGTTGTCGCTGAATATCATGACATGTAGCCCACGCCTGATGGCTTTGCGTGCTTCGCTGATCGCAAATGCGCCGGGAACCGAAATAAGCGCTAAACCTGCATCAGGGTGATTTTGCACAGCAGTACGAATACTACGAGGGCGCCATTGTTCTCCACCGACTGAAGCTTGCGGTTTCGTTAGCGATTTTTCTGCCTCGGCAAGCGCCTCTGCAGCGCGTTCGGCCGTATCAGCACGAACTGCAATGACCAGATCACCGGCACCTGCAGTTGTGTCCGAGCTATCCAGCAAGCCAGCGTTAGAGAGAATAGCAATGTTGGCAGGAGTCGCCATCATCATTGCAGCATCTTGAATGCCGTCACCATTGGCTAATGCCCGCGACATGCGCATCAGTGCGACTGAGTCTAAATAGAACTGTGGCTTGACTCGACAGGTAAGAAAACCGCTCATGCTACACCTACCTGGTGAGCGAAAACTCGAAGCGCATCGGTAAAACAGGCCATTGGCGCTTTGACAACTCCAGCACCTACTTGACCAATTCCCGGTTCACGATGAGCAATGCCCGTGTTGATGGTGGGTGCAAGACCAGTCTCAACCACCCGTCTTATATCAATTCCCGTAGGAACACCTGCATAGTCCATACCCGGTATGCTCCACTCTGGATTCTCTGCATAGGTGATTTCTCTCATACTGCGGGTAAAGTTAGCGGCATCGGATGCGGCACCCGCACCCACAAACCCTGCAACTGCAGGCGCGGCACCCATAGCAAATCCACCTAAGCCAATGGTTTCGACAATAGTTGAATCACCCATGTCCGGGTTAGCATCTGCTTCTGAAAAACCCGGAAAATAGAGCCCTTCCGGCATTTCAACAGGCGCTGTGAACCATCGATCACCGGTACCACTAACACGTATTCCGAAGTCAGTTCCGTTACGCGACATGGCAGTTACGATGCTGCAGTTTTCGATATCACGCAGCGGGTCCATAATCGATTTACCAGCGGCCATAGCAACGTTGAGGAAGAATTGATCGTTGCTACCCATGAAGGCTAAAGCTTCGGAGAGCGCGATATTGTCTTTGCTAACACGAGCCAAGGCAGGCGATAGTTCGCGCAACAGTAAACCCGAGCAGGCAACATTTCGTTGATGCATCTCATCACCCATAGTCAAGCCGCGAGCAATTAGATTTTTGAGCTTGATGCCGTCACCACTGCGTAGCGCCTCAGCCATCATGGGGCCCAATACGTCACGCAACCATGCTAGCTTGGCAAGCACTGTGGCGTCATTACCGCCGAAGCGCATGACCTTACCCAACCCTTCATTGATAGCACAGTAAGCGCGATTACCATAGGTCCGGTTCTCAACCACCATCAGCGGTTGACTGCGAGTTGTCATGCCAGTCATCGGTCCAACTGCATCGAAGTGATGGTTAGGGTGAAATTCGTAATCACCATTGGCGGCTCGTGTCATGGCCTCGTCAAGATCGTAAGCCCAGCCTTCAAATACTGCAATACCGGCAATTGCACCACGCATAGGTCCGCACATGCGATCCCAGGTGATCGGTGGCCCTGCATGCAGAATTTTACAGCCTTCACCTAGCGCCGGTATTGCGTCTATTGCAGGGATCACGTCCACGAGTACCGGATCGGCACCGAGCAGTCTTTCCAAAGCCTGTTTGTTGGCTGCTTCAATGATGTCCATGATCAGCTTCCCAGTCGCGACAATAAATCGGCAAGCTCAGCGTCACCACCAGCGGGTGGTCGCCAGTCCACATGGATCACTTTCACACCACGCGTTTGCATTTCTTCTGAGAATTCTTCCAGACCGACATTGATGATGACGGGTGTCTGTTCAAGCAGATCATTTGGTTTACTGATGGGTTTCGATGTATTCACGAGTTTAATGTCACCGGTCATGCGGCGCTCGCCGCGTCAGCCTGATAAACCAGATAGGCCGCATCCACACCAGCCCCTTGCGGCGTCTTAAATCCGTTTCGATTCAAGGTCATTTCCAGTGCACTTAAGCACCGCATTATATTAGCCTTTCGACACCCGTACCCCATAGTACCGATACGCCATATTTTCCCATCGAGCGGGCCAAAAGAAGTGCCAATCTCAATACCGAAATCGAGCAGCATCTCAGTTCGCAATTGTGCGCCGTTGCCGCACGCGGTGGGTATGAACACTCCGGTGACATTGTCCATACGGTTTTCTGGATCACCAAATAGTTCGAGACCCATGGCACTCAAGCCGGCACGTAGTGCGCTACTGGTCAGTTGGTGCCTGGCAACACATTCGTCGTGACCTTCTTCGAGAAGGATGCGCGCGCACTCGCGGGCCGCATACAACATGCTGGCAGACTCGGTGTGATGATTAAGCCGCAATGGGCTCCAGTAATCCATCAACATCGCTAGGTCGAAATAGTTGGATGGAATAATAGGACCTTCACCGTCTATAACGCCATCAGGTCGAATACCTGCCTCAGTGTGTTTTCGGTGATTGATTCGTTCTGCAACTTCATCACTGAACGTAATAGGAGCCGATCCCGGTGGACCAGACAGACATTTTTGCAAACCGATACTAACGATGTCGAGCTTCCAGTCGTCTACCGGTAAGGAATTACCACCAAGGCTCGCCGTTGCATCTACATAAATCAACGCTCCATGCCGGTGGCAGATCTCGGCCAACTCCCGCAGTGGTTGTTTCATTGTGGTTGATGTATCGCCTTGACTGATTGCCAGTATTTTCGGCTTGTGTTCCACGACTGCAGCTTCAATTTCTTCAGGCGTGAAAACGGTGCCCCATTCGGTTTCGATAGTGACCACATCGCCACCGGAGCGCTGCGATATTTCCTTGAGCAGATGACCAAAACGACCAAAAACCGGCACCAGTACCTTATCGCCCGGTTCTATGATTGAAACCAGACAGGCTTCAATAGCGGCTCTTGCAGTACCGTTTACCAACAGTGTTTGCTGGTTGTTGGTTTGGAAGACCTGCCGGTAAAGCACCTGGACTTCGTTCATGTACTGCGTGAACTGGGGGTCGAATTGTCCCTGCAGCGGTGTGGACATCGCACGCAATACACGCGGATACACATCTACAGGACCAGGGCCCATCAACAGTCTAGGTTCTGGGTCAAGTTCCTTGAAAAGCGTGGGCTCGTAGCGTGGCATGGGCAGTTGAAGTAGGTTAGCTAAATTAAAGTGTTAGATATATCTGCGGTTTGTACGCAATTAAGAACAATCCTGTATCTGCGGACTGTACTACCGCGAAAAATTCAAGACTGTCTGCATCATGACTTCAGCACCCAGAGCGGCATCGCTGGCTGTGATTGATTCAGCAGGATTATGACTGATACCACCAGCACAGCGAACAAAAATCAATCCTGCTGGTGCAATGTTAGCCATCACCATCGTGTCATGTCCGGCACCACTCGTAAGCTCTAGAGCACGCACACCACAGGATTCAACAGCGTCGCCAATGTGGCGCCTCAGCTGAGAATCGCACTCCACACTCCCAGCATCATGCACCTCCCCAATATGTATCTGCAATTGTCGTTTAGCACACAACTGGTTGAGCTCTTTGATCACCTCGGCTACTGCCTGCAATCGTCTGGCATCATCGGCAGCACGAATATCGATGGAAAATTCTGTTTTACCGGATATGACATTGCCAGCCCCCGGATCGGCGTCGATACGCCCAACCGTGCCCACCAAATCAGCTGGGCCCGTGCACAATCGCTCTATTGCCACGATGCATTCGGCCGCCGCCGCCAGTGCATCTCGGCGTAGCGTCATCGGCACGGTGCCAGCATGTCCAGCTTCACCGGTAATGGTGGCGATCATGCGTGTGGCTCCGGCAATTGCCGACACAACACCAACACCAAGCCCGTGCTGCTCCAGTACAGGCCCCTGCTCTATGTGAACCTCTATAAATGCAGCCAAACTACCAGGCTTACGAATTGCCGAGGGCAGCTGCGAGGGATCTTTGCCAAATGCAACAAGCGCATCCTTCATGGAAATACCGTCCTTATCCTTTAGCTCAAGCATCGCGGTATCGAATTCTCCGGTTACCGCTCGACTCCCCAGGAACGTGGACTGGTATCGAACACCTTCCTCATCAGCAAAAGCTATCACCTCAACCGCATACGGCAAACGCTTATTGTTAGCCGCTAAATACTCAACGCAGGCCAAACCACAGAGCACACCCAACATGCCATCGTACTTCCCGGCCATAACGACGGTATCCAGGTGCGAACCAAGCATAATCGCTGGAGCCGAGGGATCTTCACCCTCGTAGCGGCCGATAACGTTACCAATAGCGTCTTCGTGCACCTGCATGCCTGCAAGCTCCATCCATTGAGCTGCGAGCTGGTTAACTCGACGATGCTCTGGCGTAGCAAATCTGCGTGTAAGGCCCTCAGTCGACTCCGATATGAGCGCGAGTTCTTCTACACGCTGCATAATCAATGTGCCAGTTTCGGGCGCAAGTATCGGCATTGGGACAGGTCTCTTTGAAAACTCCCAAGATCCTATCATTGATTACCGTAATTTTCGTAAATCGCTAAAGCGATCAGCATCCCTCATTGTCGCTTCACTGCCCTCGCCCACAGAACGCACTCATGTTATAAATATGTTCGCGAACAGTTATGAGAAAGAAGCAATGAATGCCATGAGCTGCAACGACCCTGTCATTTTAAATCAGTGGCACGCCATCGCAGCGATTGAAGATACTGGCGCGACGGCTTGCCACACTCGCTTGCTGGGCGAGCAATTGGAGTATTCCGTCGTTGAGGGATCAGCCCACGCCTCGCGTGCACAGACTCCTAACAAACAACTTCCTATCACTTGTGCATACGGCTACATATGGACATGTTTGGGCATTCCGTCAGCCCCGTTGTTTGAACTGCCCGAATATCTTGAATCCGACCGCACCAATGTTTGCGCAGCGAGTGTTGGCGTACGTGTTTCAGCACCACGAGCTGTCGAGAATTTTCTAGACATGGGACACTTTCCTTACGTGCACACCGGCATTCTGGGCGAACAACCTCATACCGAAGTCAGAGAGTACGACGTAGAAGTCACAGAAGACACAAACGAAGTAATAGCGACACGATGCCGTTTTTATCAACCGCAGGCCGCTGCAGGTGCAGAGGGCGGGATGTTAGTCGAGTACATTTACAGGGTTCCACATCCTTACTGCTCCGTACTCTACAAGTCGTGCCCGGACGACGAATCACGTTTGGACGTCATCGCACTTTTTGTTCAACCCATGGATGAAATAAATATTCGGGCACACGCTTTGGTTAGTGTTATTGACAAAACCAGCGCACCCCTTGCCATCCGCATGTTCCAACAAACGATTTTTGGTCAAGACAAACCTATCCTGGAAAACCAATTACCAAAACGCCTGCCTCTAGATCCTCGCGCAGAGACCCCAATAAGAGCTGATAAATCGGCTATTGTTTATCGACGCTGGCTAAGCAAACAAGGTATTCGCTACGGCGTGATTCCGGCAGCCGCTTAACTATGAGCACTCATCTTCAAAACGCAAAAAAACAGTGGCACCCAATAGCCGCTAGTACCGATCTTGTGCCACGACATGTTTATCACGCTCAGTTGACGGGTCGTGAGCTTGCGGTATGGCGTGCAGATGATGGACATGTCAATGTCTGGGAGAATCGATGCCTTCACCGTGGAGTGCGGCTCTCCATTGGCATCAACGATGGTCGAGAACTCGTTTGCCAGTATCACGGATGGCGCTACGCGAATAGAACCGCTGGATGCACTTATATCCCCGCCCATCCCGCTGATGCACCGGCCAGAACCATTTGTAACAACCAATATCCGGTCGTAGAGAAAGAAGGCCTGATATGGAGCACTGAAGCGGATGATCAGCCTGAACTCCCGGCAATTGACTATCGAGCTGGCGATAAACTCGTTCTACGGGCAATGCCAATTAATGCAACTCCCGAAGTCGTTCTTATTACATTAAAACAACATGCACATGCTGATGAAAGTTCTAATGATAGAATCATTGAACACAATCTGTTTAGCTTAAGCATGCTGTTAGTAGGAAACGATACACACCTTCAAGTTAATTATTTCATCCAACCTGTCGACAGCAACCGAGTCGTAGTAAGAGCAGTTCTTTCCGGTTTACCCAATGATGCGAACACTGCTTACAAATTACAAACACTTCGAGAGCACAATGAAATACTAAAGCAGGTTCAGGAGAGTGCCGAAAGACAAATGGAGGCACTCGACACACCTCTACCTTGGGAACCTGTGATTCGACCCGTTTCTGAAAAGCTCTCCTACATGCCCGAATTATCCTCTAAAAGGCGTTCTTTGCTAAGAGTGAAGGTGAGTGACATTCGCGATACAGCAACCGCTATCAAGGCCGTCGAATTTATGTCTATTGAGGGTCAACTACCCACTTTTCAGCCAGGCGCGCATATCGACGTACATCTGCCTAATGCCTTGATAAGGCAATATTCGTTGGTAAACGCAACGGGGCAAACAGATCGTTACATCATAGGTGTTAAGCGAGAGTCCGACTCCACTGGAGGGTCTACCTATATTCACGACACTCTGAGAATGGATGATGTCGTTGCGGTATCGGTTCCCAGAAACAACTTCCCTATG
This sequence comes from Halioglobus sp., assembly GCA_047629055.1. Taxonomy (GTDB): domain Bacteria; phylum Pseudomonadota; class Gammaproteobacteria; order Granulosicoccales; family Granulosicoccaceae; genus Granulosicoccus. The sequence goes on along the minus strand of JBLHWG010000041.1, from coordinate 6,244 downwards.
CGCCGTGATGCGGTAAAAACACTGCTAATTGCTGGCGGTATTGGCATCACCCCCATGCTATCCATGGCCCAGGCTCTTTATCACTCATCAATGCCATTCAAGTTGCATTACTTCGTTCAGGGCGCTGATCATCTGGCGTTCAAAGAAACTCTTGAAACATTCCGCTCTTCTCTTATTGTGCACAGTGCTCTTGATCCCGCACAAACACAGCTTGAGCTAAACGGCATTCTCTCAAGCTATGAAAATGCTCATCATGTCTATGTCTGCGGTCCAGGACCCATGCTAAATGTAACTCGTACTATTGCACAAAGTCATAGTTGGCCAGATGATGCAGTGCACTTTGAATATTTCAAAAATACGCAAACTCAAGACAAATCTGTGCCATTCGAAGTATCGCTCTCACGCTCGGGGCTAACCTTGCAAGTACCCTCTGGGAAAAGCCTGCTCCAGGTGCTGCGAGAAAACAACGTTGACTTGCCTTCTTCCTGTGAACAGGGTGCCTGTGGCACCTGCAAAGTCACGGTCACGGCAGGTGAGGCGTTGCATCAAGATGTGTATCTTAGTGAAACTGAAAAACAACGCGGCGACTGCATGATGACCTGCGTATCTCGCGCAAAATCCAATTCTCTGACACTCGATATATAAGGCACCATCGTGATTAAACTATACGACTACGAGTTGTCTGGAAATTGCTATAAGGCTCGGCTCATGTTGTCCATGCTGAGTATCGAATACACTAGTGAGACTGTAGAGTTTTACCCGGCTCAAGATCACAAGTCGCCATGGTTCTTAAAAATCAATCCACTCGGCACCCTGCCAGTACTGATTGACAATGATTTAACCCTAAAAGACTCCGCTGCCATCCTCGTCTACCTAGCATCGCGCTATGCAGAAAATACTGATTGGTACCCCTCATACGATCCGGCCAGACTTGCACAAGTTATCGAATGGCTTGCATTTGCAGACCAACTCACCGGCTCTGCATCCCAGGCTCGACTGGCGGAAGGTTTCTTCTATCAGCTTGATGCTGACGCCTGCCGTAAAAAGGCCCATCAACTATTGCGTTTGCTGGACGAGCACCTTTGGTTTGCAGAACAACAGGACAAATGCTGGCTAGTTGAAGGTAACGATCCCACTATTGCTGACATTGCCTGCTTTGCCTACGTCATATTGTCAGAGGAAGGTAGCATCATGCGACAAGACTACCCGGCTATTAGGCGATGGACTGACCGCATTAAACGTATACCAGGCTTTATTGTGATGCCCGGTGTGTTCCCCGCAGGTCCTGCGCAATGATGACGAGATTGCGGCAATGAGAGAACTACTTCGGCTAGAGGGAATCAGTAAAATCTATCCATCTGTGATTGCCAACGACAGCATTAATCTGTCGATAACAGAAGGCGAAATACACGCCGTATTGGGTGAAAACGGCGCTGGCAAATCAACACTGATGAAACTCATTTATGGAGTGAGCCAACCCGATAGAGGTACGCTGTATTGGCAGGGAAAAGCGGTACAAGTAAGAAATCCTGCACATGCACGCGCCCTGGGCATAGGCATGGTATTTCAGCATTTTTCGCTATTTGAAACAATGACTGTGGCAGAAAACATCTCTCTTGCAGTACCCGGTACTCTAAAAGATCTATCGACAGCAATAATCAAAGTGGCCACCGGATTTGGTCTACCTGTTTCACCGGATACGCTTGTATATTCCTTGTCTGTTGGTGAAAGACAACGAGTGGAGATTATTCGCTGCATATTGCAACAACCAAAACTTCTGATTATGGATGAGCCAACATCGGTTCTCCCACCTCAGGGAGTCGAAATGCTCTTTGAAACGTTGCGTAAACTGGCAGCAGACGGATGCAGCATTCTTTACATCAGCCATAAGATGGATGAAATTCGCAGCCTCTGTGACAGAGCTACGGTGCTACGCGATGGCAAGCTAGTCGATACGGTTGTCCCTTCCGAACAGACTTCCCACTCGTTGGCAAAGCTTATGATTGGACACGATATCCCACAAGCCACCCACAAGGAAGCTGCTGAAAATGGCGCTATACGGCTTAATGTCAAGCAATTGAATCATGTCCCCGACGATCCGTTCGGTACAACTCTAAACTCACTGTCCTTGAAAGTACGTGCAGGCGAAATCGTTGGCATTGCTGGGGTATCAGGTAATGGCCAAAACGAACTCATGCGCATGATCTCTGGTGAAACCCGCTTGAAGCCACCTTCCAAAGGACAAGTGGCTCTATGCGGAAAGAATGCGGGTCATCTTGCTCCGATGCAGCGTCGTCGCCTGGGATTTGCATTTGTCCCAGAAGAGCGACTGGGTAGAGGAGCGGTGCCTGACCTAAATCTTGCCTACAACAGTTTGCTAACCGGACTTGAAAAAGGGCTTACCAAGTTAGGTTTTATTCGGTTTGGCAAGATGAAAACTATGGCTGACGAGTGCATTTCGAACAACGATGTTCGCTGTGGTGGCAGTGCAGCACGAGCAAGCAGCTTATCCGGCGGGAATCTCCAAAAGTTTATCGTTGGGCGTGAGATGGCCTTGGCACCCGAACTACTCGTGTTGTCTCAACCGACATGGGGTGTGGATGTCGGTGCAGCTGCGGCAATTCGGCAAGCACTGATTACGCTTCGTGATTCAGGCACCGCTATTTTGTTGGTATCAGAAGAGCTCGAAGAACTATTCGAAATCACAGATCGAATGTACGTGATGTTCAACGGACATCTGTCAGAATCGTTGCCAACCCGCAGTACCGACGCCGAGCAAATTGGTGAATGGATGACGGGTGCATTCCTCTCGTCAACATCGGCGACAACGCTGGCAGAGCTCTGACCACCAGACATGAATTCTTTTCAACTAATACCACGCACACAACAATCGCTTGTTGCCCAGCTGCTAGTACCCCTCGCGTCTATCGGCCTGACATTGATTGCCGGCTCAATTATGTTTTTGCTGCTGGGGAAATCACCCTTAGCCGCATTCTATGCGTTTTTCATTGAACCCCTGACCACACACTATGGTATTGGCGAAGTACTTCTGAAGATGGGCCCGCTGCTGCTTATCGCACAAGGGTTAGCCATCGGCTTTCGTGCGCAGGTATGGAACATTGGAGCCGAAGGGCAACTGCTACTCGGGGCCATTGTATCTGGCGCCATAGCCTTGCAGTTTGAATCGTCAGACTCCCCTTGGTTACTACCGAGCATGGTAGTTGCCGGCACTCTTGCGGGTGCGGGCTGGGCGGCAATTGCAGCCTGGCTTAGAACAAGTTACAACGCTAACGAGATACTGGTGACCTTCATGCTATCCAGTGTGGCGCTGCAACTTCTTTATTTTCTAGTATCCGGACCACTACGTGATCCCATGGGCATGAGTTTCCCGCAATCAGCTTTGTTTGGTGATGCCGCTCTTTTTGAACCTCTGCTTAGCGGCACACGCGTTAATACCTCCTTATACCTTGCATTTGCAATCACGGGCCTTGCTTGGATATTCGTGCAACGCAGCGTGCCTGGTTACAAATTAATGGTTAGTGGCCTCGCTCCTCAAGCTGCACGATACGCTGGATACTCAGAAAACAGGGCCGTATGGATTGGCTTGTTGATAGGTGGTGCAGCTGCCGGAATGGCAGGAGTAGGAGAGGTTGCCGGCCCGCTAGGATTATTACAACGCAACATATCTCCGGGCTACGGTTTCGCTGCCATCATTGTGGCCTTCCTAGGTGGACTTCATCCAATCGGCATCCTCTTTGCCGCCCTATTTATGGCGCTAATCTATGTCGGCGGTGACATGTCCTTGGTATCTGTTGGTATTCCAAACGCTTCAACAACCATCTTTCAAGGCATGTTGCTGGTGTTCTACCTAGCCTGTTATCTATTTGTAAATTATCGCGTGCAACGCAGCAGCAAGTTAACGAAAACAATCGCAGCTGTCGGAGAATCAAACCATGATTGATTTACTGACGTTCTTACTGGCTGGAACCCTCGCCGCTGCAACACCTTTGATATTTGCTGCCATGGGTGAGTTGGTTGTCGAAAAGTCTGGAGTACTCAACCTCAGCATTGAAGGCATGATGGCAACCGGAGCTGCAACTGGCTTTGTGGTTGCAACCCTCACGGGATCTCCGATTGCAGGCTTCGCAGCTGCAGCGCTTGCCTCTATGTTGTTGTCGATGGTATTCGCAGCCCTCACTCTTGGATTTTTGGCAAATCAGGTTGCCTCTGGCTTAGCGATTGGCATCTTAGGCTTGGGTGTATCAGTACTGATCGGCAAAAATTACGAAGGCACAACCATCAAGCCACTAGCAAAAATTGACTTGGGCTTCCTCAGTGACTTGCCCATCATTGGCAAGACTTTGTTTGGTCAGGACCCGATGATCTATGTCGGTATCGCCTCAGTTGTGCTTATTACCTGGATTCTCAATCGTACCAAACTCGGCTTGATCATTCGTGCTGTTGGTGAGTCACCTGTAGCTGCAAATTCCATTGGCTACCCCGTCATCATAGTTCGCTTCTGCGCTATTGCCTTTGGTGGCGCTATGGCAGGTATTGGTGGTGCGCATTTCACTTTGTCATACACGCCACTATGGGCTGAAGGCCTTATAGCCGGGCGCGGCTGGATTGTCGTTGCGCTAGTGGTATTTGGTACTTGGAAAGCACCACGCATCGCTATGGGTGCTTATCTATTCGGTGCCATCTCTCTACTTGAACTATTCGTTCAGGGCCAGGGATTCGCCATTCCTTCACAGTTGATGTCGGCCATGCCTTATATCATTACAATTGCCGTTCTAGCGATTATTTCCAAAGACGGTCGCATCATCAAACTCAATCATCCAGCCTCGCTGGGTGTTCCCTATAACCGCAGTGAATAATCATCTATCAGGAGAAAAGTAGTGAAATTATTATCGAGAACGTTCAAGTTGTTTTCAGGCACCGTCGTGACCACCGTCGCCGCATTGGTGTTACTACCCCTGTCTAACGTGTTTGCAGCGGATCCGCTAAAAATTGGTTTTATTTATCCATCCCCCGCTGGCGATGTCGGCTGGGCACATGAGCTCGATCGTGGACGCATGGCCATCGAAGAAGCTTTTGGTGACAAGGTTGAATCGATGGTTGTTGAAAATATTCCAGAAGGCCCTGATGCCGCTCGCATCATGAATCAATTTGCGGCACAAGGCGCAAAGATGATCATGATTGGATCGTTTGGTTATATGAATGATGGATTAAAACTGGCCAAGCGCTACCCAGATATCAAGATCATTCATGCAAGCGGATACAAGCTTGCGGACAACATGGGTAACTTTCAAACACGTAACTACGAAAGCTCTTATGTCGCAGGTATAGCGGCTGGCCACGTTACCAAGACCAACACGGTAGGCATGGTAGCAGCGTACGCAATTCCTGAAGTTGTAGGAATGATTAACGCCTTTACACTCGGCGCACAAACAGTCAATCCTGACATCAACATAAAAGTTGTTTGGTTGAACTCCTGGTTTGATCCTAGTAAGGCACAAGAATCTGCGCGCTCTTTAATCGCCCAGCAATCCGATGTCATATTCTCTATCTACCAAGACACTCCTTCAGTAGTCACCGTGGCTGAAGAGGAAGGTGTATATGTTGTTAACACAAGCTCTGACATGAAGAAATATGCACCCAATAAATTGTTAGTGTCCCTACAAATTAATTGGGCTGAGCACTTCATCGAGCAGACTCAAGCTGTACTCGATGGCAACTTCAAAGGCACTGCATTCTGGGGCGGTATGGCAGACAGTGCAATTAGCATGGAATCATGGAGTGACGATTTAAGTGCAGAACAGGTGGCAGGACTTGAAGCTACTGTTGCAGAAATTGCGGCCGGAAATTTCCACCCATTTACCGGGCCTGTGGTTAACCAGGAAGGCGACCTGATGATCAAGGATGGCGAAGTTCTGTCTGATGGTGATTTATTGAGTATCAATTGGCTGGTGAAAGGCATCGATACGAAGTTGCCTAAGTAAGGTTAGCCATAACGTTAATCTGTCGGGGTTCGTGTTCTACCCCGGCAGAGTTGACAGCCAATTCTGTGTAGACTGTATGAGCACATTTTTATGACCACTTCGGGCTTAGCAGCACAATATTTCTTCGGTACATTCATGCACACCCCAGCGCTTGATCAGCTGGAAATACTGAGTGACACCCTGATTAGCGTTGACGCTAACGGCACAATTATTAGCGTGCTATCACCTGACAAACCCACTTA